>JAYSVM010000193.1:0-10777 GCA_043718495.1 Oscillatoriales bacterium
AATACGGACACGGCAGTGCCGTTTCCCTACCCCAGAATTATCTATCGTAAGAAATACGGACACGGCAGTGCCGTTTCCCTACCCCAGAATTATCGATCACACAATATTCCGGCATCACCATCAACAATTCGTAGGGACACGGCACTGCCGTCTCCTCATTCCCTACCCAAAATTATTCATGGTGCAATATTCCGGCATCACCATCCCAATTCGTAGGGACACGGCACTGCCGTCTCCTCATTCCCTACCCCAAAATTATTCATGGTGCGATTATTCCGGCATCACCATCCCAATTCGTAGGGACACGGCACTGCCGTCTCCTCATTCCGGCTCAAAATAATCGTATTTTTACCAATCTTTAAAAACGCAAATCTAGCAACATAGGGTGATTTTTTTCATGCTCTAATTTCTGAGGATTGTCACCCCAGCGCTGAGGATTATTGATGATGTATTGTCTTGTGCAATTCAAGATTTCTTCGTCGCGGATAATTGATTCGTAAAAACCATCTTGCCAGACAGGAACTTCTGTTGTTTCGCAGAACTTATGAATTAATTTTGTAACAGCACCTTTATACGAACGGATTGCTGTAGGAATAGAACCACGAACAGGTTGACCAAATTTTTCACGGGTAAGAATAGGCTTTTGCTGTGTCGTTACCGGGGTATTGTCAACGATCGCCAAAAGTCCATGTACATGATCTGGCATAATCACAAAGGTATCTAATTGAAAGTTGGGAAAATGATTGGGAATGGCTAACCAACAAGTCTGGGCAATATTACCTAAAAAACTCAATTGCATTTGACCGTCAATCACCTCGCCGAATATACATTGTCGTTCTTTGGTGCAAATGGTAATGTAATAAACGCCTGGTTGAGTGTAATCGTATCCTTTAATACGAACTGAACGGCGGTGGTGTTTTTCCGGGTCGTAAGGCATAGTATGAAAATAGAATAGCGATTATTCTGGCATCACCATCAACAATCCGTGGCAATTCGGACACGGCAGTGCCGTTTCCCTACCCCAAAATTATTCATGGCACAATTATTCTGGCATCACCATCCCAATTCGTAGGGACACGGCACTGCCGTCTCCTCATTCCAGGTAATGGGTAAAATCAACCGAATCGCATTCAACCATCGCACCATCAACAATCCGTGGCAATTCGGACACGGCAGTAAGAAATATGGACACGGCAGTGCCGTTTCCCTACCCCAAAATTATCGATCGCACGATTATTCCGGCATCACCATCGACAATCCGTGGCAATTCGGAAACGGCAGTGCCGTTTCCCTACCCCAAAATTATCGATCGCACGATTATTCTGGCATCGCCATCGACAATTCGTGGCAATTCGGACACGGCAGTGCCGTTTCCCTACCCCGAAATTATCGATCGCACGATTATTCCGGCATCACCATCAACAATCCGTGGCAATTCGGACACGGCAATGCCGTTTCCCTACCCCAAAATTATCGATCGCACGATTATTCCGGCATCACCATCCCCAATTCGTAGGGACACGGCACTGCCGTCTCCTCATTCCTGCCGTCTCCTCATTCCGGGTAACTCAATAACAATATCTTCCCTCTTTATTTGCTTCCTTGTGTTTTTCACCAATGCGTGTATGTCCTAAAAGTGTAGAAATAATGACGCATCGATCGCCATTTGGAAGATTAGGATGAGATAATGTTATCCTTCCTTTGGCTCGAAGACTTGTTAGGCCACAGTCGTCTGTGCTTTTATACACAGGGCAACCTTGGAAATTGAACATCGCTCGTCGGATTGTTCCATTCTCTTTGTGTTCATTTTTATCGTTGATTGGGAGTAGTGTTGTTTCAGACTCTCCTTTGTCGTTTTTAACTGTATTTATCCGAATATCCTGTTCTAAGCTTTTCCATTCACCGGCTGGTACTTGGGCTGGGGGAATGTCAGATCTGTGAATTGCTATTTGTACAGTATTTCCTACTTGTTTGTAGGTGACTTGCCACGAAACTTTGTCACGTTTGGCGTTGCTTTGGGCTATTTCTATGGCCCAATAAGCTCGATCGATTGATGTTTTTATGCGGTGGTTGTTGATGAACATTAGCCAAGAAGGAACACTGATGGCACTGACAATGCCTAGGGATAATACAATTGCTAAGAGTTCGGTTATTGTAAAACCAGCAGCAGATTTATTTGCTCTGCTCTTGACTGCTTTATTTATTGACATTCGGATGCACTCCTAAATGTTTGAGTTGAAAAAAACTTAGAAAAAATATTTTCGATTATGGTTATTGTAATTGCTGAATTGCTGTTTGTATAGATCGGTATTTACTGAATTTTGGGTTGTGGCTTAATACCGCTATCAGTTAGCATAGTTTGTCTGTTTTAATTGGATTTGAAATATAAAATAATTTAAGTTAATATATCTTAATAATTTAGGACTAGCGCGGAATTGATGCGAGAGATTGAAAAAGTATCTATGACGCTACTTACAAGCCGTCCCTTCATCAGTTCTCATTCCTCCTAGGATAGTTTCCACAATTACGCACTTTTTCGGGCCGCCAACAACACCGCCAACAATAGGAGCAACTGTGACAGAAAAGGGAGTTGTATTTGTGGGAAGATTGCCTTGGTAATCAAAAGTTATCGAGTTTGGAGGCGTGGAAGCAGCAGGTTGATTAACGGTAAGTGCAATAGTGCCAGCTTTTATTTCGCCTCCAGCATCCAAATTTTGTGGAGTATTAGTGTCGATCGTAAATGTTGGTTTAACAGGCGGATTAGCACTAGGCTCGTAATTAAATGTAATTCTGACATCACGCTTAGTTCGCTTTGCTTCGCTTTGTGCACTTCGTAGTGATTGCAAAACGCGATCGTTCACAGTGCGAACTCTTTGTCCGTTGATGAATGCTAGCCAACTCGGAGCTGCGATCGAGCTTAGTATACCCAATACCAACACTGTCACCAGCACTTCTAGAAGCGTGAACCCTCCATCGCCCTTTCTGGATCTAGTCTTTGGGAAATGGGGGGTTGCTTTGGTGTGACAACTCTGCAAAAGTTTTAATAATATTGGGATTTTCATTTTACTCTCCTGTTTTATATGCTGGTGGCGCGATGCGGAAATGTGTTTTGGGCGATCGGTTATTTTCCTCGCGCACCGAGGCCTTGTACTTGAACGGTTGCTGTTGGGAAAAATGCTGAACTGGTGGTTTTAAATTCAGCATCGTTGGCTTGAAGGCGGCGCAGGCTATTGCCTCTGATTGTAACTCTGGCTATGTTTTTGGATGTATCAACACAAGCGTAGAAACTATTTACTTTGTTGTCCAGCGGTATTCTTAGCGTTGTTTCTGGGACAGGTATTGGCTTAACTCCTGTTGTATCGGTAGGATTTCCCAGAGCGGTCGTACATTCAGTGCTGATGACTGGTGATCCTGGGCTGTGGTCGAGGTAATTAACCAATACTTGAGGATCTATAAAAGTGGATCCCGTCGTCACATCTACTGTGGGATTACTAATGTTAAATTTTCTATTGAAAGCTTCATCTGGTGCATATTCCTTTGATTTAGTGTCAAGACTATAGTAAGGAAAAGCAGCATCTGTTGGTTTTGAGTCAGGGTTTTTTACTCCATCCCTAATTTCATAGCGTGCAATACGGGTAGGACAAGTAGCTGGAGATCCTGAAGGCTGACACCAAGTAAGATTACGTGTAGTATCTATAATCTGGTAGTAGGCAACTAATGATAGTACATACGTGTCGTTACACTCGCCTTTTTCGCCCGGTCCTGCGTTGGGCAGGCAGCTACTTGGTGCAGCAGTCAAGGTGTCATTAACAGGAACAGCATTTTTAATCTGCTGCCGCTTCCAGAATACTAGGATTGGAGTACCAGTAGTATTTTGAGGGGCGGGAGGAAGTTGATTAAGAGGTTTGGTAATAGCCTCAATTCCAGCGTTATCGTAAATATAAATAGCTTGACTCAAATCTTGGGCGATGAAATCAACTGCCGCCTGAAGGTCTTGCTCGGTGTTTGACTTGACTTGTTCCCTCCTGTCGGTATTCAGCATATCCACTACAAAACCGAGCATCGGGGTGATAATGAGAAATGCCATGATCGAGCCGACTAATAGCTCGACTAGAGTCATACCTTTTTCTGTTTGAGCTGGCTCATAACGGTTTCGCTGGTGCTGAGTTTTGAGAAGTAATCTGAGTAAAGTTTTCATTTTGACTATTTCCTTTGTCAAATGGGGATAGCGATTTTAAATTTAATAACGGGGACTTTGATTATTACTTACAGCCGCCATTGGTACCTTGGAGTCGAGCGCACAACGATTCATACGCGGAGGTCTCTCCTGTAGTACGGGGAATTTGTGTAGTCATTTCTACTACAGGCATGGTTCGATCGCCCAATCCCGAACCCACAATAGATTGCTTTGGTGCTTTCCAGGGCTCGTTGTTCAGAGCCTGACCAGTCGCAAAAGAATCAGCCCTGTAAACCCGCACCATTAACTCGTAGCCCGTGGTTGTGGGATCGGGGGGACTTGATGGATTTCGCCAAGCACCTTGAACCACAAAGTCTTTGTTGCTACTAGCCTCACACTTTTGATCAGCATCCATGTTGATACAGTACAAAGCATTGAAGTCTCCTTTAGCAGGAGCGGCTGCTTCCGCTACATTCGCCTTTGTGACACGGAGAGGAAAACCTTCTGGGCTGGTTGGATCAATGCTTTTTGGTCTGATCGCCCCCGTCCTGAGAGCGTCGATGTAAGTTCTCGCCGCCTGTGTGGCCAGTTCCGTCCGCCGCGCTTGTACGCGAGTCGCTACTGAGAAGGCCATCACGGGGGCGATCGCAATCATCAGCACCGAAACCACAATCATCGCTACCAATGACTCAATAATCGTGTAGCCACTATCTCGTGACTGGGATAAATTTTGCTGTTGTTGTCGCTTAGTCATAAATAGGACTCCAGTAATTGCGCGGCGGAAAGTTAGAGGGTTAAGCGGGGCATTTAGCTCGATCGGCAGTTGTGAGGGTTTCAGTCGCGTTCTTTGTGTCGTTTGCTAAGGTAGAACACATCAAAGTTGTTACCCAATCGTCATTCCGAGGTACTTCCCGGAAATACTCAGCCGGCTCAGTCTTTACGGGAGGAGTAGTGAACCTTCGCGTAAACAAGTCAGGTGGCTGAGATAGCTGGGCTACGTCATAACCCCAGTTCCGAAGGGGCGCGCTGAAGTAGGGAAGTAAACCAGCGCCAGTACCTGTGTTGTAAAATTTTGCGGTTCTGGTTGGGGTTGTGATGAATGTTATGGGCTGAGAAAGGCTAGGTACTCCCGATATTTGAGTTTCAAACAAGCTCATTAAAGGAGTTGAAGTTGGGGACGGTGAGGTAGGTCTAGATATAGATATAGGCAGAATTGGCTGATAGGGTGATGTACTAAAAGCGCTGCGATTTAGCTGGACAAAAGAGCCTTTGATGTTAGTAGCCAATCCCCCGTTATTCCAGCTTTCCAAGAATCGGGGCAAGTTTTGCAAGCCGCCATTAAAGTCTCCACTGGTAGAGATCAGTGCTCGTGAAGGAGTGTCTCCAGCTCCGACAATCAGATTAAAGGTGGTAGCTACAGCTCGAGGTATCCATCCTGTATTTATGGCATTATCTCCACCTCTTGGCATGGTATTGCCCGTAGCGGCTGCTGCTGTCACTGCTGTCACGATTTGGAGCTGCGGGACTGGAAGTAATAGCGGCTGTGACCCGCTGTATGCTGTTGGCGGTGATGTTTGTAATGGATTGTTTGGTAAGCTTTGTGCTGCTAATGAAGGTAGCAGTGTGGCGCTACCGTCTGCGATCGTGGTGTTGCTGGGAAGAACGGCAGTCGAGTTGTTTGCCAGATATTGGGAATTGGTATCATCGAAGCTGACGACGGCAGGTGCAGAAGTTGTGGCAGCAGCAAACCACAGAGAATTATCTACTGGCGCGTTTGCGCCGGATGTAACAGTTCTTCCGCTGTTAACCCCTAAAGGCACTGGAGGATTCAGGCTTGTCAGAGCGAAAGGTGAAGTATTACTTCTATTAAAAGCAACTCGACGGGGAAACCTTTGATATTGGGGTGTTGGGCGAATAACCGTTGTTCCCGCTGGGTAATTAGTGACTGTTATCATCTGACCAACAAGTGCTTTACCTGTTGCTGAAGGTGGGCTTGTCGCCGCTGCTGGATTAACGTGCCAATCTTCATCCTTACACTCAGAAACTGGCAGTTTTGTGCAAACTTCCATGACATATTCTGGAAATTTCCCGCGCCGCTGGACAGGCGTGACAAAGTTGTTGAAGTAGGAACTCGATAGCCGAGGAGCTAGAGCCACGTAGGTAGAATCTGTCAGCGGTGTAGTGCTAGCATCAGGAGTGCCTAGTAAATTACCGTTGTCTGAAAACGCCCCACTGGAAAGTCCGTTAGTAACAAAGTTGTTGTTGAAAAATCCTTGCTGTCTGCGAGGTAATACAGCAGCAGAACCGGCATTGTTTCTCAGGTCGAAGTCACCCTCGTTGCGGAAGCCAAAACGGTAATTTTGTGACAGCATTGTCACAGCATCTGCTAATACAGTGGCCTGACGCCATTTGTCACCCATACAAGTTGTAAGTCGGGGGTCGCCCTTGCGACAGGCAAAACTAGAATTAAGATCTTTACGTCCGTAGAAATCACTTTCAGTCCAAGTATTTGGTGGCGGGACATCAGGCAGCGACTGATCGAACTCTTCCTTCGATGTGCCCCCGGTGTGAAGATTAAACTCTCCTTTGATATAAACGGGCAAATTAGAAACTAAAATCAAACCTTTTTCCTTGACCAACTCTGTCACGCTCTTGGTCTCTAGATCCGGACTCGTGCCACGGAATAGTTCCTTGCCGTTGATTAGGACAATACCGTTAGGTTTGCGGGTAGGATCGAGCAGAGAGTCTGAGGGGCTGACTTTTTTGCTGGTTGCTTCATCGACCCCAGTCCCGGGACTGGTAGCGGGAGTTCGATCGCTGCGATCGGGCAGCGCGTCATCTCTGCTTGCATAAATTATCCCGCTGTTTGGCAGCAAATACTCCGGGTCTGGGCCTGTAGCAGTATTATTTTGAGCAATCGTCTTCTGCCGAAGTTGATCTAAGTCAATCTGAGTGGCGCGAATTTCTAGGGGTTGCCGTTCTTCTAGAGGCTGATTGTAGTTTCCTGTTAATTTTGCTGCTTGGGTGCCTGTAAGAGGACTGCTGAGTGTAAAGGCTTCGTTAACATTCGTAGTTGAATCGTCTCGATCGACCGCCTTGATTTCTCTGGCATTCAAAAATGCTACTTCTTGAATTGCCCCGTGAGGAATCTTTGTGTCTAAATTGGCTCCCTTTAGAATGTGGAGTGCACAATTCGTTGAGTCAATAGCAGACTTTTGTGCCAAAGTGCGTCTTGTATCTTCCACTTGGAGAGCTGATCTCAAAGGCCCGTTGGCAAAACGACCATCGGGGAAAACTAAGTTGGCTTGTGTGTCCAAAACTCCATTGCCGGTCAGCAAGCCGTTAGATCCGACAATAGAACGATTCGGCGCGGCGACTATTTCAGA
Organism: Oscillatoriales bacterium; assembly: GCA_043718495.1. Lineage (GTDB taxonomy): Bacteria > Cyanobacteriota > Cyanobacteriia > Cyanobacteriales > Microcoleaceae > Microcoleus. The sequence goes on from JAYSVM010000193.1 coordinate 7,564, forward strand.
GAAGTTGTAGGTGATGCCGTTGTTAGAGCCGATGACTTTCGGCTGCGATGTGTTTGGAAGTCCCGTTATCCCCGGTGGTAAGGCTGTTGACAGTATTCCCTGTCCGCTAACATTTGCTAGCCCGTCGATATTAAGCGCTGTCAAAGCGCTACTGGGGTCGTAGTAGCTGCTAATGCAGGCTATCGGCTTTTGGCTGGGTTGAGCGGGTACAACAATGTCGTCAGCCTTGTAGCCATTATCTGCATAGTGATAAACTGCCGTTGCCCGCATCCGCAAATCGCCTTTGGCATATTTCTTGGTGGTGAGAGGTTCACCTACATTAGAAGTCGTTATTGAAGGTAGGAGGTCTGTACCGTCGGCTTCTGTTCCCGGCCAGGGTGCCCAAGCACCTGCTCCTACGTTGTTATAAACTTGAGAACCAAATCCGAGTGGTGACATCGGCATGGTATCCGGCCACACGACGGGGTACTCCTCTTTGATAACAGTAGCCGGATCATCGTATTTATCTGCCAGTGCCGTCTTCAAGCTAGGCGTACTGGTACTATTATCTATCCACTTAGGTGGCGGTAGGAAGGAATTGGTGCGATCGTAAACTCCTGCACTGGTGATGACGCGCAAACCGCCAATCCCATCGACTGCTGTCTTAGGTATTTGGGCTGCTGATGCTTCCCAGAAACCGTCTCTTAAGTCTTTGTTGGGATCTGCTAAATCGGGCGGGCCTTCTCCTAAACCATTGCCTCGGTCTGTCGCCCCCACGTCAGCGAGCTGTTGGATCCCCGAAGTGCGGGTACGAGGTTTATCTGGTGTTGCTGGTGTCGCGGAATTCCAACTGGTTGCTCCAGCGACTGCCTGCTCTGTGCTGACTAATTTATTTTGACTGCTATCCCACCATTTACTAGGCAAGCTGTTGCCTGCTACAATGCGATCGCCCAGGTATGTTTCTTCTGTGAGCGGATTCTTTGGATCTACTGGTGTTTTTTCTAGCTGGTTGGGATCTAGCTTTACTTTATTAACGTTCCATAAATCTGTCGGTCGCAGACTCTCCCCGCTATCTAGAATGGGTGATGGTCCTGTTGGTGGAGGACCGAAGCCAGCAATCGCTAATACCTTAGTGTTAACAAATGGTATGTCGGCAAAGGGAACTTTTTGGGTTACGAGTTTAAAATAATTTTCTAGTGCTTGGTCTCTGGTCTGAGTGTCAGGTTTCTTCTGGACTGACAATGGGTCATTAGTCGAAGGTTGAAGTTTTTGCCACTTCACTAGCAAATTAATCCGCTCCTGAAAAGCTTGGTTATTATAAAGTACGTCTAAAGCTGTACCTGAGTTAACAGACTGACCGCTTGTTTTAGGAGTCAATGTCGTGCTGATTTTTTGATTTTGTAATGGAACCTTCTGATCTTTTTGAAATAAGTGTACTGGAACTGTGTTAGAAGGAAAACTATCCCCAGAACCGCCATTTACTACATTTCCACCAACAATTATTTTGCTATTTTCCTGATCGTAAAAACAAGAATCAGGGCTACTCACTTGATACAATTTTAAATTGTTATCACCACCTATACCCGACACCAGAAGATTACTATTAGTAATCATTCGCCCGTTGATATTTACTTTAGGACCAGGAGATATTTCTAAGTCGTCTTCGTACACAACCGCATTGTTGCTGAGGGGAATGCGACTTTGGTCTTGCTGGTATTCGAGAGCCGATATGCTAGTAGTTCCTGTGAAAGGTAGATAATCATTGGGATTTGAGACATTCGCTATATCTCCCTGTTTAATGGGTACGTTAACTGTGTAAACAAAGAAACTTTTTAACAGTCTGCCATTAATACTGTACCAACCGGAATCGCCAACTAAGCTAGCGCTATTACCTGCGGCAGCCTCACATCCTTTTTTCAGTACCCCAAGGGACATCGGTGGCGTTCTTGCTTCCAGCGGTTTTCTTGCCCTCGTGAACTCGCCTGCGTTAGCACCTGATGGAATGCGTGGGGGGCTGCGGAAAAATATGCCGTAGAGGGTAAAAGTGTCATATTTGCCGTCGTTATTCGTATCGACGGGATATCTCCAAGCAGTATTTATTGATTCGTTTGTTTCGAGATTAAAGCTTGCATCTGTAACTTTAAGGTCGGGAGATATGGCTGCAACAGAGTCCAGGTTAGCTTTAAGTTTTAGGCGTGTCTCGTCCCCAAAGGTATAAGTATCGGTACCACTACCAGCACCAGTGCTATCGGCTATCATCCGGTACAACTCTGGATCAGAGGGAGTTGCCGTCGGTTTTTGCGGGTCTTTCAGCAGCATATATTCAATTTTCGCTTTCGCCCGATCGATCGCAGGAGTCGCCGCCGCCAATACTTGCTGATTCACGCGCACATTCCGAGCAGTATTAGCCCGATCAAACGATCGCAGAGTAATCGCAATAGTCAACAAAATAACTACCAGCAACACCATCGTCACCGTCGGCAACACAAACCCCGCCACAGGCAAATTTGCCCGTCGGCCCATTGCCATGAGCGATCGCAACATTGCTCTCATTAATCGGTTTGCGCCCGATCGCGTCACACCAGCAATCCGCCGCAGTAGCGCTACGATAACTTTAGATAATTTGCTTTTATACATTGAAGCCTTCCTGAATAATTTCAGAGATGGTATTGCAGGTAGTTACTGCTCGACAGTACGATCCCACATCTATCATTCCCACTTTCCCCAACTTTCATAACAATCCCTTGCACAAATTCACACAATGTGTTATTCAGCAGAAAAATAAAATCTCCGAACCCACAACCCAGTTAACCACCGATATATTTGCCCCCGAAAGATTTGCCCCGCAAGGATTTGGGCTTAGGGAATTCCAATCTAGCCTACTTAAATCCGATTGTCAGTACCGAAGGTGAGAATTGGAAATGAGGAGACGGCAATGCCGTGTCCCTACAATTAATCACCGTCTCCTCCATTTCCATCATTCCCGTAGGGAAACGGCACTGCCGTGTCCTCCTCCCTGCCGTGTCCCTACAATCAATCACCGTAGAAATGAGGAGACGGCAGTGCCCATTAGTGTCAACTTAAGCTCAAACCCAGTCATAGATAGCTGTTTGACTATTAAACTTAGATCCCCCCTCGCCCCCCTTAAGAAGGGGGGGACAAGAGTCTTTTCAAAGTCCCCCTTCTTAAGGGGGATTTAGGGGGATCTAGACTTTGCCGAAAAGCTACATTTATA
>JAYSVM010000194.1:0-10622 GCA_043718495.1 Oscillatoriales bacterium
TGCCGTGTCCCTACAATTAATCATGGTAGGGACACGGCACTGCCGTCTCCTCTATATTATATTGATAAATTTAAGGCCGAAATCTCCGGCGCAGTAGCAAAGAATTGGTAACTACGCTAACAGAACTAAAAGCCATAAATGCACCAGCAGCCGCAGGACTAAGTAAAATTCCAGTTGCGGGTAGCAAAAGACCGGCAGCCACCGGAATGCCCAGAGTATTGTAACCAAAAGCCCAGAATAGATTTTGGCGAATCTTATTAAAGGTAGCGCGACTAAGCTCGATCGCCTCAACAACATCCATTAGAGCATTTCGCATCAGCACAATCTGAGCAGTTTCCACTGCAACATCAGTCCCACCGTGGAGCCCAATACCCACATCTGCTTGGGCTAAAGCCGGGGCATCATTAATTCCGTCACCCACCATCGCCACTTTTCGGCCTTCTGCTTGCAAAAGTGCGATCGCCTTTGCCTTTCCTTCTGGCCGAACTTGGGCTAAAACATCCGTTGGTATCAAGTCTAATTGGTTTGCGATCGCGATCGCCGCCCCAGCCGTATCCCCAGTCAACATGATCACCCGTAATCCCATCGCCTGCAAACGCTGCACCGTCGCCTTAGCATCCACCCTGAGAGTATCTTTTAGCCCGATTACCCCCAGCAAAACGCCCTCACAAGCCACGTAAACCGCCGTTTTGCCTTCAAAAGACCCAGAAAATCCCGTGGCAATAGCGACCCCTTGCTGGCTCATCCACTCAGCATTCCCCGCGAACACTCGCCGGCCTTCCACCAAAGCCGAAACCCCGAATCCCGGTTCCGTGTAGAAATCCTCAGCAGCCAGCAGTGGCAAAGCTTGTTTTTGGGCTTCCAGCAAAATCGCTGCGGCGATGGGATGACAAGAACCTCTTTCGACAGCCGCCACAATTTGCAGCAATTTTGAATCAACTGTGGAACAGGCATCTTGCCTGTTGATAACATTAATATCTGAACTCATCTCCAATCCAAAATTCCCAAAAATCGGCAAATAATCTGTGAGTATGAGAATTCCTGTAGTCAAAGTACCAGTTTTGTCAAAAACCACCGTATCTAATTGATGTACCCGTTCCAAAACATCACCACCGCGAATCAAAAGTCCCCGCTCCGCGCCGATACCAGAACCAACTAAAATTGCAGTTGGAGTAGCAAGTCCCAAAGCACAAGGACAAGCGATGACTAAAACTGCGATCGCCAATTTCAAACTCAATAATAAAGGAGATTGGGAATTGGGAATGGGTAATTGGGAATTGGGAATTGGGAATTGGGAATTGGGAATTGGGAATTGATTTCCGATGCCCGATGCCCATTGCCCCATATCCATTGCCCCATGCCCGATATTGTGTCCTAAAAGTACGGAGGGCCAAATATGAGTTCCAGCAAAATACCAAAATAGGAAAGTTAAAGCCGATATCGCCATTACCCCATAGACAAAATAGCCAGCGATAGTATCAGCTAAATTTTGAATCGGTGCTTTGCGAGTTTGAGCGGCTTCCACCAAAGCCACCATTTGAGCTACAGTTGTTTCTTTGCCAGTGCGAGTTGCCCGAATCACAATTACCCCGGATTGATTGATAGTTCCCGCCGCGACTGTATCTCCTGTTTGTTTCACAACCGGCATCGATTCGCCAGTCAACATCGATTCATCTATGGTTGTTTTACCTTCGCAAATTTCGCCATCTACTGGAATTTTGTCCCCTGGCAAAACTTGTAGCCATTCTCCGACTCGAACGCGATCGGCTGGAATTTCAATATATTGTGAATTGTAGACCCCAGATGTCGAATTCTGAGGCAATTCTTCCGAGTTCAAATCTAAAATCTGCAACTTAAAATCAACTAAACGGGCAGTAGCTGGTTGTAATGCGATTAAAGCTTGGAAGGCTGAGGCGGCGCGCTGTTTAGCTTGCTGTTCCAGAGTTTTTCCCAGCAAAATAAACCCTAAAAGCATTACTGGTTCATCAAAAAAGCACTCCCATCCCATCTGAGGAAATAGCAGTGCGGCATTGCTAGCGGTGTAAGCTGTGACAGCACCTAAAGCTACGAGAGTATTCATATTCGGTGCATTTCGCCACAAGCTGCGACAGCCATCAATGACAATTCGGCGGCCCGGTAGTAGTAAAGCGAGGGTGGCGAGTCCCCAGTGAAACCAAATGTTGCTTAAAATTGGGGCTTTTGTTCCCAATATGTGACCTAAACCGGATAGAATAATTAGGATTAGGGCGATCGCTAATTGCTGTATTTGCAGTCGAATTTCTTGACGTCGCCTTTCAATTGTCGCCACCTCCATTTCTCGCTGATTGCCACCTGCGCGAGACTGACTAGGAAATCCATGATCAGTTAACTTTTTGGCTAAAACTTCAGCATCGACAGCCCCCGGTTCGCACTCAATCGTTGCCACTTCTACAGCTAAATTAACGCAAGCTGAAATTACCCCTGAGTGCTGGATTAGTTGGCGTTCAACCGCCTTGGCGCAGCCTGCACATTTCATCCCACTGACATCGAAAGTCATAAGTTCAGGTGGTGGGGATTCAGTGACTGGTGTGATTTGCGATCGCGTTTCAGGAATTGTTTTCGGTATAAATTGCATGGGAATTTTTGATGAATGATGATAATATAGCCTTTCTCAGTTAGGTGAGGGAATTGGGAATCGGGAATCGGGAATGGGAATGGGTCAGAATTATAGATGGTAGCTAACCCCAATTACCAATTACCAATTCTGCAATTACCAATTACCAATTACCAATTACCGTGGTGTACCTGCTAGTTTTCCTCCACACATACGAGCGACAACTGTCACAATCTTTTCTGGTTCAACGGGCTTAGCTAAGTGGGTTTGAAATCCAGATGCGATCGCGTTTCGTTGCTCCGGTTCCCCTGCGTAGGCTGTCAAAGCGATTGCCGGAATCTGCCGGACTTGATCGTCTGGGGATTGGCGAATCTCACGGATGAGCGCGTAGCCGTCCATCTCTGGCATTCCAATGTCACTAAGGAGGATATCGAAGCGTGTGGTTGAGAGTATTTGCAACGCCTCGATCGCCGAACCAACCGCAGTCACTTCCGCTCCGGCTTCTTTCACCACAAAGGCGACAAAATCGCGGGAATCGGGTTCATCATCCACAACTAATACACGGAGATTTGCTAGGAGAAGATCGTCCGATCGAGCTTTTGTTGTGTCGGTAACTTCCTCAACCAGATTTGGGGTGTGAAAGAGGGGCAATTCAACAGTGAAAATTGCTCCCTGATTTTCACCCCTACTCTCGGCCCAAATTCTGCCGCCGTGCAGTTCCGTAATTTGACGGGCGATCGCCAATCCCAGTCCCAAGCCACCAAATTTGCGCGTAGTGGCTCCATCTTCCTGCCGGAAATGCTCAAATACATAGGGGAGAAATTCCGAGTTGATGCCTTTACCTGTGTCTGTCACTTGCAGTTGAACATTGTGATTAGTCTGGGTGAGACGAACATTCACCCGTCCGACAGTTGTAAATTTAACTGCGTTTGACAACAGGTTCCACACCACCTGCTGCAATCGCCCCGGATCTCCGTAAACTCGTCTGATGTTGGGTTGAAGGTTGACTTCAATGTGAATTGACTTGGCTTCTGCTGCTAGTCTTACCGTTTCGAGCGCTGCCGAAATCAAAAATGACAAATTCACCGGCACCGCAACGAGCGTTAGTTTACCGCGCACAATGCGGGAAATATCCAGCAAGTCTTCGATTAACTGCAATTGAAGTTGAGCGTTGCGTTCGATCGTCGCCAGTGCTTGTGCCGTTTTAACTTCATCCAGCTTGCCACGGCGTAACAGTTGTGACCAGCCCAGGATCGGGTTCAGGGGCGATCGCAACTCGTGAGACAAAACAGCCAAAAACTCATCTTTAATTCGGTTGGCATTTTCGGCGACTTCCCGTGCAGCCTGTTCTCGTTGCAGCAGTTGTTCGCGTTGAGCTTCGATCCGCTTGCGATCGCTAATGTCATAGGAGATGCCAATCAACCCAATCACAACTCCCGCCTCATTCCGGTAGGGCGCTTTCATGCCCAGAAATGTCCGAATGCCATCAGGAGATTCTTCAACCACTTCCGTTTGTCCAGATGCCATAATCCGTCGATCGTTTGCCATTACCGCTGCTCCCAACTCAGGTGACGGATACAGATCGCAATCGCGATACCCAATGACCTCAGAAGCAGATTTATCTAGCACTTCCAGCGTGGCTGGATTTGCATAAATAATCCGCCCTTCTCGGTCTTTGACGAAGATTGGGGTGGGTGCAGATTCGTTAATTACTTCCAAAATGGCATTTTTCTGCCGTAGTTCTTCTTCAACTCGTTTGCGATCGCTGATATTGTTGAACAGAATGGCGACTTTGCGCTCATGGGGCTGCCCAATGCAGAAAGCATAAACATCGAACCAACGATTCATCGCTTCGGAACCATTCTCAAAGCGCAGAGATTCGCCCGTCAGCGCAACTTTGCCGTAAATTTCCACCCAGTGATCTTCAAGATTTGGAATGAGCTGACGTGCAGTTTTACCCGTCGCCTGTTGCAGTCCCGTTTGGTTCTCAAATGCTGGGTTGACTTCCAAAAAGCGGTAATCGATCGGCTTGTCGTTCTCATCAAACAGCACTTCGATAACGGCAAAGCCTTCATCAATCGATTCAAACAGCGTTCGATAGCGTTCCTCCGATTGGCGTAAGGCGGACTCGGCTTGTTTGCGCTCAGTGATGTCTCGCGTTACGCCTGCCACCGCTTCTACCGCGCTGTTTTCGTCTCTAAGCGGGACTAAAATGTATTCATAGGCGCGTGTGCCCAATGCGCTCGTGTACGGCGTTTCGTCTTTGAGCGGTTGCCGCGTCTCGATGACTTGCTGAATCTGATTTTGCAGTCTGATCGCTAAATCCCTTGGGTAATCCAGCTCAAAAAAGTTTTTCCCCACAGCCTCTGCCGAAGTTTTCTGCCAGAGATTGAGTAACGCCGGATTGACGTAGGTGAATCGTCCCTCCAAATCTAAGGTGTAAATAAAATCTGGGATGGAAGATGCGATCGCATCGAACTTTCGCAGTTGCCGTTCGAGTTCGCCGGACATTTGCCACAAAGCTTCTGCTGCTTGTTTGCTGTCGTCAATATCGACCGAAGCACCGAGCCAATGCGTGATTTTACCGTTTGGATCGCGCAAGGGAGTGGCTTCATTCAAAAACCAGTGAAACTGATTGTCGTGCCGTCGCAGACGATGTTCGGAACGAATATTGATGCCTGCTGGGAACGCGCCAGAAATCTCTTGGACGACGCGATCATGCTCGTCAGGGTGAAGCAGGTTTTCCGTCCAGTTTTCGCGCTTCAATTCATTGAGCGGTTTACCAAAATAATTCAAAAAAGTCTGATTCAGAAAGATTACTTCGCCTGTGGCATCTAACATCCAGACGTGATGCGTCGAGAGTTCAGTCAGCGTGCGGTATTTTGCTTCAGATTCGCGCAGAGCAACGCTAGATCGATCGCGCTCAAGCACGATACTGGCGATTTGAGTGCCAAACTCAGCGAGTCGGTATTCCCAATCGGTCGGCATCCGTGCCTCATCGAAGCAAAGCATTAAAGACCCCAGTGGCAGATGATCTAAGCCCAGGATAGGGGCGGAGTGACAAGCCAGCACGCCGTGAGCCACACATAAGTCTCGCCATTCTTGCGACCAGCGATCGTCGTGGGCAATGTCTGCACAGGTGACAGGCTGACCGCAATATACCGCCTCGCCGCAAGTCCCGATCGCCAGATCATTAATCGGCGCATCTTGGAGTCCTTGACCAAACGACGGTGGCAAGTCTGTGGCGATCAAGCGGGAAAACTTTTGTCCGTGGGCATCGGCGAGCAGGACGCAGGCGCGTACATGGGGATTCAACTTAGACATCGAGGCGCACAAAGCCGATAAACATTCCTCTAGCGGTTCCCCGGATGCAGTCAACTCCAGCAGTCTTTTCTGCTCAACTAGCACGAGTTCAGCTTGTTTGCGATCGGTAATGTCCCGAAAATAAAGACTGAGACCTGCCCCAGCCGGATAAGCGTGAATCTCTAACCACATCATCAGAGGTTCGTAGAAAACCTCGAAGTGAGCCGCTACTTGGTCGGCAACAACTAGGCGGTAAGTCTGTTCAACGATCGTGCCAACTGACCAAGGCCACACCTCCCAGTGTGTTTTGCCAATCATCTCCTCTGGTTGCAGATTATTCAGCCTGACAACTGCTTGGTTGACATAAGTAATGCGCCACTCTTGATCGAGACATACAACTGCATCGGTAATGCTTTCAAGAATATCAACAGTCCGCTGAGCCTCCTCCTCCAAAGCTTGACGGATTGCTTCTGTTTCCAGTCTCGCTACTTGCTCCCGCTGCAAAGCTAATTCGGTCATCTGACGCAGATGAATACTTTGCAAAGCTGCCCCAGCCAAGCCTGTCAGACTGGTCATCAATCGTTTGTCTTCGCGATCGAACTGATGCTGCTCATTGTGAGAAATAATCCAAATAGTTCCTAGCTGTCGATCGCCCGCACAAATCGGAAACAGCAAGCTTTCAACGATCGGAAACTGTGGATGATGCAGATAAGTAAAATACAATTCAGGACGTGCATAGAGTTGCGCCCCCCCGCCATGAATCATCATGCCACAAGAACCAAAATTTCCTGGCATAGTCGTTTGTTCCCAGGATTCTAATGCACCTGCGATCGCCACCCAACGAAAGACGGAAGTACCATCGGCTAAAGTCTCCCGCAAGCTGACCCCAGCAGTATCTGCTCCACAAAGCTCCTGTGCAATCCGAACCAGAGTTTTCAGCGTAGATTGCGGATCGTCCGTCAGTTGTTGAGCAAGAATATGAAGGGCTTGGTTTTGGGCCGCAAAATCTGGTTGTCTTGCTGGGCGATCGACCAGTGCTGCTGTAATCAGGACATCTGCTTCAGTCATTGCTTTTTGGCTGCTAAGGGCTTAGTGCGCCGATTTTTCCAACGATTAACTCTTTTCTTGTTAACAGTATATTTTAAACAGAATGTCAACTTAAGCTGTCAGCCCCCCAAGTCCGCGCTAGGGAGTGTTTTCTTCCTTCTTCTGTAGGTTGGGTTAAGCGTAGCGCAACCCAACGAATCTCGGCAAAATGTTGGGTTTCGTTCCTCAACCCAACCTACAATTTAAGGAAATTCTGGGGAAAGAAAACACGCCCTAGTGGCCCAATAGTCTGCCAGGGGTTTCAACCCCTGCCGGACTGTGGGTTTGACATTAAGTTGACACCTATGGGCTTGGCATTAGTCCCTACCGTACCTATGTACTTCACTCAACTGAGAAAGGTTAAACTATGTTTTACACTACTCATAACTCATCGCTTTCAAAGCTTCTTTCATCTCCTCTACCGTCGTCGTCGCCGTACCGAATTGACGCACAACAATACTAGCAGCTAAATTTCCCAAAACTGCTGCTTCCCAACCAGAAGCACCGACACACAAAGCCAAAGTCATTGCCGCTACAACTGTATCCCCAGCGCCAGTTACATCAAACACATCAGTCTTATTAAAAGGGGGAATATCCCAACGTTGCATAGAAAACTCCCCGTCTTCGCAAATAGATGTTGGAGGTGGTGAATTTTTGATAATTTCACCATGCACTTTTTCAAACAAACTCATTCCTTCATCACCACGAGTAATTAGGATTTTTTGAGCTTGAGTTAAGTTCAACAAATCCCGTCCTGCTTGCATCAAAGCTTGATGATTATCAATAGAATATCCGACTGCTTGTTCGGCTTCTGGCAAGTTCGGAGTAAACAACATTGCTCCAGAATATCGCTGCAAATTTGTTTGAGCATCCACAATTGTTTTACCACGAACCACAGCCGATGCGATCGCCAAATTAGTCAAAACTCCATCGCCATAGTCCGAACAAACCACCGCATCTACCGTCGGTATTTGTTGCCGGATATAATCTGCTAATTGTAACTGCAAATCCAAATCCGGCAACTCGTCCGATTTGCGATCGACTCTGACAATTTGCTGAGTCACCGACTGTCGCGCGTGTCCAGAAATGCGCGTTTTCGTGACAGTGGGACGCTGCGAATCGATGAAAATGCCCGCCGTATCAATTCCCGCAGCCTCAAAAATACCGCACAAAGCCTTTCCTTGATCATCTTTGCCCACCAAACCAGCAACTTTTACCTTGCCTCCCATTTTGGCTAAATTATAGACAGCATTTGCACCACCTCCCGGTACTTGCCGAGTATTTTCGTAGCGCAAAATCAACACAGGGGCTTCGCGGGAAATTCGCTCTACTTGTCCGGTAACAAACTCGTCCAAGGTCAAATCTCCGATCGCCAATACCTGTGCTCGATCGAAGCAGTCTAATCTTTTCAACAATTGCTCAGTTGAGGCACGTAGTTGAGGCAAAAAATCGGAATAGTCGTTAGTCATGAACAAAAAAATGAGACTGAGGAGTTGATAATTGAGTGCGGGAGGATCGGCAAATAAAAATGCTCAGTTAAAAATTAATAATATTTTCCTCCCTATTTTGATTTTTAACTTTTAATTAATGTTTTCACCAGGGTAAAAACTCACGATTGCTTCAACCACATAACCACAAGATTGTGGAATAAAGAAAACACCTTTAGACAGCTTATCAAGTTTCAAGGTGTGACTTTTGGCTTCCGCCTTCAGAAAGCAGAATTATTTCCCCGCTTTCATTTGCTTGATGATAGTAATCACCTGAGTCATTTGCTTTTTGAGTGCATCAATTTCCGCCTGCATTTTCACCATTTTCTGCGTCATCGCCTGAAGTTCGGCGGTGCCACCAGATCCAGATCCGGGTGCAGCAGCGGTAGCCGGGGCTTCTGGTACTGGTTTCTTTTTAGCCAATACCATCGCTGACTTAATCGCCTCAGTGAGTTGTTTCTTCTCAAAGGGTTTGGCGATAAACGCAAAAAAATGCTTCTCAAAGGGTTTAGGAATTTTCTCCATAACCTCTTCTTCCCGCCCAGACATGATCACCAAGGGTATCTTGGAAAGTTCGGGGTGGGCTTGAACTTTTTGATAAACTTCCCAACCACTGACCTTGGGCAGTAGGAAATCTAACATAATTAGATTGGGACGGGCTTGACGGATCAGTTTTAATCCTTCTTCCCCGTCTTTTGCTTCTAGAACTTCAAAGTTACCTTGGGGTAACATCTCTCGGACTCGGACGCGGATGACTTTACTGTCATCGATGACTAAGATTTTTTGACCAGCCACGACTGACTCCTTCAGTATTGAATGAGTGATGATTTGCAATCTTCACTATATATCTAACAGAATTTTACCCAGAATCTTTCCTAACTTTAATTTTTTGCGGTTACAACTGGGGGGGATTTTGATTTTGGGCATGATTCCCACAAGTTCAGGAACTTTGATTTCGGATACGATCGAAAGCATTAACCGATCGCACTTAATTGTATGCCACTTCAAACCCCTCAAACTCCCGCAGCCAAATCAATTTCCTCCCAAATGCGAGCAGAAATTGAGCTGATGCCAGAGTGGCTGCGTCGCCCCATCGGCAAAGCTAGCGAACTCTCCGAAGTCCAAAAAATCATCAAGCAGCGGCAAATTCACACAATTTGTGAGGAAGGCAGATGTCCCAACCGCGCAGAATGCTATGCCCAAAAAACCGCAACTTTTTTGTTAATGGGGCCGACTTGCACCCGCGCTTGTGCATTTTGTCAAGTAGATAAAGGTCATTCTCCCATGCCCCTCGACCCCGAAGAACCGCAAAAGGTAGCCGAAGCAGTCAATCTGCTGGGTTTGCGCTATGCAGTGCTAACTTCGGTGGCGAGGGACGATTTGCCTGATGGTGGCGCTAGTTGGTTTGCAATCACGATCGCCCAAATCCGCCTTCTCAACCCCCATACTCAAATTGAGGTACTAACACCAGACTTTTGGGGAGGTGCGATGCCCGACGACCAAACTCGTAGGGGCGGTGCCCCCGTGCCCGCCCTCCCCCTAGATGAATTACAACGATCGCGAATCCAGACAGTAGTAGCAGCTAAACCAGCTTGTTACAACCACAATATTGAGACAGTACGACGGTTGCAAGGGGTTGTACGGAGGGGAGCCAAGTACGATCGCTCGATCGACGTTCTCCGCATAGTTAAACAATTTGACCCCAGCATCCCCACAAAATCCGGTTTGATGTTGGGGCACGGGGAAACCGAAGCTGAAATAATTGAGGCGATGGCCGATTTGCGGGATGCAGGATGCGATCGACTCACCCTTGGTCAATACATGAGACCATCTCTAGAACACCTCAAGGTGCAAAAATACTGGACACCCGCTGAATTTGACCATTTGGGGGGAATAGCCAGGGAGATGGGTTTTCAGCAAGTGCGATCGGGCCCCCTCGTCCGCAGTTCCTACCACGCCGGCGAAGACGATTAAAATTAATCTAAATTCGACTCGGTATTGTAAAACTTCGTTGAGTTTATAAGCAATTATAAACAATAATGGTATCATATCGCTATGAGTGTTGAACAAGGAATACGCACAGTTCAAAGAACGGAAGTCTCAAATGCAGCTAACAGAGAGGCACATCATTAAATCGACGGAACACCGTTTCG
>JAYSVM010000195.1:0-33388 GCA_043718495.1 Oscillatoriales bacterium
CCAATAACCAATAACCAATAACCAATAACCAATAACGAAATGAACGTAAATTCTACTTTTTTAATGTATGCCCAATGGGCGGGAATTCTGACAGCAATTTTGTTTGTTGTGACAGTGCTGGCTTTTATTTTGCAATGGGGATTTCGGTTCCGCTTGGTAGGAGTTACTAGCTTTATGGCCGTGATTGCTGCAAGTATATTTGGTCTCGGTTTAGGACTGTTTAGTCGCACACAAATTGCGGGTGCGGTTCACTATTCTTTAGTCTACGATACTGGCGGCGCTCAAACTGTAGTTGCCGTGCCACCTTCGATCACCGACTCCCAGTTAGAAGCGACGATGCAGCAAGTAGCTGCCGATTTGTACTCTCCAGGGCGCAGCGGCAGTGGCAGAGACTATATGACGATTCGGGTACGGACGATCGTACATCCAGAGCCTGGGGTGTCGCAGCCGTTGTTTTTGGGCGAGGTGAGGCGATCGCTGGCTACTCGATATGATGACAAAATGGCGATCGAAATCTTCCCCGAAAAAGTCGCTATTCTGAAAAAATATCAAGCCTCATAAATGCTGTAAGGGCGGGTTTTACAAACAAGAATTGCCAAAAACAGACAATCTCGAAAACCCGCCCCCACCCAACGACAAATCAATTATAAACAATATAAAATTATGACTAAAAATTCCGAAAAATTAATAACGAACCTTTACAATGCCTTTGACCCATTCTATCCTTTGCCCGCAAATGATCCGCAGTATGTTGACTGTCAGGAAGCGCGAGGAGATGGGAATATTATAGAAGATTTGGGCATAAAGATTCAGCGGCGATCGGAACGGATGACTTGTCAGTTATATACTGGACATCGCGGTGCGGGAAAGTCAACAGAATTGCTGCGACTTCAACAATATTTACAAACAAAAGGCTGTTTTGTAGTCTATTTCGCCGCCGAAGAAGAAGATATCGATCCAGAAGATACTGAATATACCGATATTCTCCTCGCTTGTACCAAGCATTTATTAAAAAAACTTAGCTCAAACTCTAAATCTCAAGCTTTATTAAATTGGGTAAAAAGTCGAGGAAATGAATTAAAAGATTTGGCACAAATGGAGGTAAATATTGACTCTATCAGTCTAGAATCTCAAATTACTTTGTTTACCAAACTCACGGCAAATATTAAAGCTGTACCAACTTTGCGCCAAGAAATTCGCCGCAAAATAAACCCTCACACAACAACTTTAATTACTGCGCTAAATGAATATATTGCTGGCGCTAAAGAAAACCTGCCTCAAGGCTATACTCAACTAGCAGTTATTGTGGATAATTTAGACAGGATCGTGATATTGAATGGATCTGAAGGCAGCAACAATCATGATGACATCTTTATCAACCGCTGCGAACAGCTTAAAGGATTAGATTGTCACGTTATCTATACTTTACCAATTTCCATGATGTATTCTGATCGTGCCAATGAGTTAGCCTCCAATTACGATAATACTGAAATTTTGCCGATGATTATGGTGCGAACTCGTGAGGGCGATATCTACGAACCAGGATTGAATAAAATGAAAGAGTTGATTGGGAAACGAGTCAGCCCTTTTTCTTCCAACTTGTCTCTAGAAACTGGACTGTTTGAAAACCCTGAAATATTAAATCAAATTTGCTTGATGAGTGGGGGTCATGTCCGAAATATGTTACAGTTAATGGAAGAAGCAATTCAGCGTACTGAAGAATTGCCGATTTCTCCAAAAGCCGTGCAAAGAGCTATTACGAAATCACGAGATCCTTTTCGCAGAAATGTAAATGATAAAGAATGGAAAATTTTAGCTGAGGTTTCACGCTCAAAAGAAATCAAAAATGAGGATGAATGCCGCAAGTTATTGTTTAACCGCTGCATTTTGGAATATCGTTACTTTGATGAAGCAGGAGAAATCCAGTATTGGCATGATGTTCACCCGTTGATTAAAGGGATTAAGCAATTTCAAGATAGTCTTGCACAACTTGAGTCATGACAGCAGAAATCATTGATTGGGACGAAGATTTACCAGAAGCAACACCAGAGGAAGAATATGAATCTCTGGTACGCACTCTCAGACGGACAAATGGTTTTCGGTTGTTGTTTGTGGAGTGTGTCCCGGCGGAGGGGAAACGATTGATTGCGAAAGTTCAAGCAGATTTCCCTCAGAAAAAGGTTGAGGTATTGCCGCTGGATGAGTCAGCCTATAACTTTTACAATTTAATTGAAGATTTGCCAAAACGAGATGAAATTAATATCTTGTTTGTGACAGGTTTAGAATATTCACTTTATGAATATGAACAGGAAAAAAGAGAACTGGGATGGAATAGCGAGGAGATTTATTCTTATAGTTGGCGGGGAGTCCCGCCTATTTTAATTAATCTCAACCAGCAGCGAGAGCGATTTCGAGATAATTTTAATATTTGTTTTGTGTTTATTTTACCTCGGTTTGCCGTTAATTATTTTCTTGAACGAGCACCGGATTTCTTTGATTGGCGATCGAGCTTAATTAAGTTTTCGATGGACAAAGACTTGCTGCAACTGGAATCAATGCAGGCTTGTTGGGAAAGAGGGAAGGAAGAAGAATATTTAGCTTTGACTCCCCAAGCACGGAAACAGGAATTGGTGAGGATTCAAGGTTTAATTGATGAAGAGGAGCAAACACCAGAACAAAAAGCTGAGTTATTTTACGAACAGGCTT
This sequence comes from Oscillatoriales bacterium, assembly GCA_043718495.1. Taxonomy (GTDB): domain Bacteria; phylum Cyanobacteriota; class Cyanobacteriia; order Cyanobacteriales; family Microcoleaceae; genus Microcoleus. The sequence continues at coordinate 2,707 of JAYSVM010000195.1, forward strand.
TATTGTATCGATTTGCGGAAGAATATGCAAAGGCGATCGCCTCCTACGACAAAGCCTTAGAAATCAAACCAGATTTACACGAAGCCTGGTACAATCGGGGCTATGCACTGGGTAATTTAGGCAGGCTGGAAGATGCGATCGCCTCCTACGACAAAGCCTTAGAAATCAAACCCGATGATCACGAAGCCTGGAACAATCGGGGCATTGCACTGGGTAATTTAGGCAGGCTTGAAGATGCGATCGCCTCCTACGACAAAGCCTTAGAATTCAAACCAGATGACCCAGACTCATTTTATAATAAAGCTTGCTGCTATGCGTTACATAGTCAGATTGACCAAGCGATTCAGAATTTGCAGCAAGCCATTAATCTGAATCCTGATAAATACCGAGAAATGGCAAAAACTGACTCGGATTTTGACAGTATGCGATCCGATAGTCGGTTTCAAGCCTTGATTCAAGAATAGGGATTTGCCATTGGGCGGGGGCGGGTTTATGAGATTGTTAGTTATTGGCAGAAATTGTTGGCGAACCCGCCCCTACAGCATCATAAATACATACTATTTCTTAGTTGGTTTGTGTAGACGTGGTTTCAAGAGATTGTTGGCGAATATAGTATAATTAGACTTACATGATTTACAGACTCCGACAAAAGAAACCGGGTTTTTATTGAATCTGTGAGTTGTCACAAAGTATTGTCGTAAAAAACCCGGTTTCTGGCCAACATTCGTAAATAGTGTTAGATACTTCTCGGAGACAACTACTATGCAAGTCACAACCGCAGAAATCATTTATCCTGACAGCGATGGTCAACCAATGGCAGAAAGCACAATTCAATACAAATTAATTGTCAAAATCAAAGAAGGTTGCGAATCGCTGTTTAAGGACGATCCAAATGTTTTTGTAGCCGCCGATTTACTGTGGTATCCCGTTGAGGGGAGAATCGATATTTCTCAAGCGCCTGATACGATGGTGATATTTGGGAGGTAAAAAGGCGATCGCCCTTCCTACATACAATATCGAGAGGATAATATTGGCCCTCAAGTTGTCTTTGAGATTCGCTCTCACAACGACAGCAACATTAAAATGAATAAGAAACTTTCATTTTACCAGCGTCATGGAGTTGAGGAGTATTATCTTTATGATCCAGAAAGAAATGAGTTGGAAGGTTGGCAAAGAATTGAGAGACATTGAGAAGTTATTGAGCCGATGGAGGGATGGATTAGTCCGAGATTAGGTGTAAGATTTGATTCGTATTTTATGTTGAATTAAGTGGATTTACTTGCCACCCAGATTGAATATTTTTTGAATTTTTCTGTAAATCGACCAAAAACTCCCAAAATACTCAGGTTCAGCTCGTGGGAACGGCGCAAAGCGTCTTATCATAAAAGTTAATATAAAAAAACGGCAACTTTACAAAAAATGAGGTGAAATCCCTTGCAAAAACTAGCTAATATGGAAAAGCCGATCGACCGTGGGGGAACATCCATAGAACTAAATCCCCAAGATCCTCAAACTTGGTACGATCGCGGTAACGCCCTAGAAGAGATGGGAATGTTGCAACCTGCGATCGAATCCTGGGATAAAGCGATCAGACTAGAACCACAATTTCACGAAGCTTGGTATAACAAAGGTGTAGCCCTCAGAAAATTGGGACAGCTACAAGAGGCGATCGCCGCCTATGACGAATCTCTAAAAATCAAACCAGAAAACTCAGAAGCATTGTACAATCGCGGTAACGTTCTGCGGAAGTGCAACAGGCTCTCAGAGGCGATCGCCTCCTATGAAAAGGCGATCAAATTTAAACCAATTTACCATGAAGCCTGGTCGAACCGTGGCAACGCCCTCGTCACTTTGGAACGCTTCGACGAAGCCATCGCCTCCTACGACAAAGCCTTAGCCATTCAACCAGAATACTGGGAAGCTTGGTACAACAAAGCATTTTCCCTCAAAAAATTAGGACAAAACGACAAGGCGATCGCAGCTTACGACAAGGCGATCGAACTTAAACCAGATTTGCACCAAGCGTGGTATAATCGCGCAGTCGTTTTAGCCGATGCCAAACGTTACCTAGAGGCGATCGCCGACTACGACAAAACTCTCCAACTACGACCAAAATCCCCCGAAGTCTGGAACAAACGTGGCACTGCGATCGCGCAAATGGGAAAATTTGCAGAAGCCATAGACTCCTGGGACAAAGGCCTTGCACTCAAACCAGACGACAGTGAAACTTGGTACAACCGTGGTTTAGCCCTCGCCAACTTGCAACAATACTCCGAAGCCATTACCTCCTGGGACAAAACATTAGAAATAGCGCCCGACAATGCCGAAGCTTTGTACAACCGCGCCGTAGCCCTAAAAAAAATTGAACGATTTGCCGAAGCCATCGCTTCCTACGATAAAATCATCGCACTCAAACCAGATGATCCAAACCTTTACTATCAAAAAGCTTGCGTCTACGCCCTGGAAAAAGAGGCAAGCGAGTCAAAAAATCAGCCCGAATCTGTAGCAAGTATGACTGACAAAGCGATCGAAAATCTCCGCAAGGCGATCGAGCTTAATCCGAAGAAATACCTAAAAATATGCCAAAATGACTCAAAATTAAATACAATACGTGAACAAGTGCGGTCTTTAGCTTTAACTCAGGGTAGGCAATGATTGATTAATATGAACGCCGCACTACAACCTTTGCCGGCAAAACCGTACCGTTAACCCCAATCATGCAAACCCTAGACAAAACTCAGACAAAATTCGGTCAACTCACAGTCCGTCTTAGCGAAATTATCGACATCGAATCAGCCTCTTCGCTGCTACACTGGGATCAAGCCACCTATATGCCCGCCAGAGGTGCAAGCGCTAGAAGTCGCCAGTTGGCTACCCTCAAACAAATATCCCACGAAAAATTTACCGATCCGAAAATTGGCGAACTCCTAGAAGACTTGCGGGGCTACGAACAAAGCCTCCCCTACGACTCCAACACAGCCAGTCTGATCCGCGTCGCCCGCAGAGATTACGATCGCGCCGCCAGAGTCCCCGCAGCCTTCATGGCCCAACTCTGTCGCCACCAAGCCGACTCCTATGAAGCCTGGGCTAGCGCTAAAGCTACCAACAACTTTGCCACCGTCGAGCCATATCTCGAAAAAACCCTAGAATTAAGTAGGCAATACGCAGAGTTTTTTCCCGGATACGAACATATTGCTGATCCTTTGATCGATCGTAGCGACTACGGCATGAAAGTATCGATTTTGCGCCCGCTGTTCGCCCAATTGCGTCAAGAATTAGTCCCCATAGTCGAAGCCATCGCCTCCCAAACCCCGGCTGACGACTCCTGTTTGCACCAAGACTTCGCAGAAGCCCAGCAACTAGAATTCACGCGCACAGTCGTAGAACGTATGGGCTACGACTTCCAACGGGGACGACAAGACATCACCTTGCACCCGTTTATGACCAACTTCTCCATAGATGATGTGCGGATCACCACGCGCGTTTACAAAGACCATCTGGATCAAGCACTTTTCAGCAGTATCCACGAAGCCGGACACGCTCTTTACGAACTCGGAAATTCCGCCGAATTTGAAGGCACACTGCTTGCTGGTGGCATTTCCTCTGGTGTTCACGAAAGCCAGTCCCGGCTTTGGGAAAATTTGGTCGGCCGCAGTCGCGGTTTCTGGGAATGTTTTTACCCGCAACTGCAAGGCGTGTTTTTGCGGCAGTTGGGACAAGTCACCACTGACCAATTTTACAAAGCAATTAACAAGGTTGGGCGATCGCTCGTCCGCACTGATGCCGATGAAGTAACCTACAACCTCCACGTAGCGATCCGCTTTGACCTAGAATTGGCAATGGTAGAGGGAAAACTCTCGGTTCACGACCTCCCCGAAGCTTGGAACGATCGCTACAAAACTGACCTGGGCATTGTCCCTGCGAATGATGGCGAGGGTGCAATGCAGGATGTTCACTGGTATGCTGGGACGATCGGCGGAATGTTCCAAGGCTACACCCTGGGTAACTTAATGAGCGCCCAATTCTACGAAACAGCCGTCAAAACTCATCCCGAAATTCCGGTTGAAATAGAACAGGGAAACTTTACCGTACTCCACGATTGGCTAAAACAAAACATTTATCAGCACGGCCGTAAGTACACTGCTGTCGAATTGGTCGATCGAGTTACTGGTTCTCCTTTAACTATCGCTCCGTTTGTGCGGTACATTCGCCACAAGTATGGGGAGTTTTATGTCATCTAAACTGAGGACACCGCAGATATTTCTCAGAAAACAATCCTGGTAATACAATGAAATTGGGCAATATTAGAATAGACAAACTTTACCAACAAATGAAACTTATGCGTGTAACTACTGCTACGATTCTCGGTTTAGTGGCTTTGGTAACTCCTGGATTGACCAGGAATGCCACCGCGGCTTTTGAGTCCAAAAGTTTTGTTCAAGAACAGGGCCGCCAAGACTTTGTGGCTCCTGCTGACACTGGTGCTTCGGTATCTCCAGAGGCAAATTCTGAAAGAAATATGTTTAATAAGCCTTTTTATGCTGGGGAGCAAAAGCCAGTCAGAAAGGAGAAAACTATATCAGCAGGAGCGGATGGCCCGGAAGTTGCAGCCATACAGCAGCGGTTGCAAATTCATGGTTTTGCGATCGGTACGATCGACGGTTCCTATGGTTCCCGCACCACATCGGCCGTGAATGACTTTCAGCAGTCTCAGGGGTTGAATTCAGATGGGATTGTGGACAAAAGCACTTGGACAGCTTTAGCAGCCGATCCAGTGAAAGCTGCTAAAGTTTCTCAGAACGATGCTCCTATCGAGAACGAGGCTTCGGTTCCGACCAAAACTACCTCTACTTTAACTATTCTCACTAAAGGCTCCTTTGGTGCCAAGGTGAAGACGTTGCAGGCGCGCTTGGAAGTGGGCGGTTATGCTCCGGGTCCGATCGATGGTATTTTTGGCGATCGCACCATTTCTGCTGTCAAGGGCTTTCAGGAGTCTCAAGGTTTGAAGGCAAACGGGGTGGTAGACGAAATCACTTGGAAGGCGATCGGCAACAATTAAGTGATGAGTCAGAAATTGGGAAAATTGCTGTGGCCATAACTCAGAAGCAAACCCGGTTTTGTCTGAAACCGGGTTTCTGTATTTTGATTGACAGATAAAACAGTTGTATGCTATGGTGATTTAATGCGATCGAGCGGATATGGCGAAATTGGCAGACGCGCCAGATTTAGGTTCTGGTTCCGAAAGGAGTGAAGGTTCAAGTCCTTTTATCCGCACTATAAAATCTAATTGTAAAAAAACAGGGTCTTACCAATTGGTAAAGCCCTGTTTTTTAGATTGATTGATACCAATTCTGGTTGCAATCAGACCTCATAGAGGAGACGGCAATGACATCTCTCTACAATTAATCTAGCGTAGGGAGACGGCACTGCCGTCTCCTCTCTACAATTAATCTAGCGTAGGGAGACGAAAGTGCCGTCTCCTCTATATCTTCTTAGCTATCCAAAAGTATGGGGGTGGAGGGACTTGAACCCACACGACCTTTTCGGGTCAACGGATTTTAAGTCCGTAGCGTCTACCATTCCGCCACACCCCCTTGTTTTAGTTACCGCAACAGCATTACTTTGCCGCGGACAACTTACAACTTTTAACAATACAACCAAAACCCCTATTTACGCAACCCCTAATCGAAAATTTCTTAAAAACCGCGCTAAATCTCCCCAAGCGGTACAATAATCAATCAGTGGTAGTGCGATCGCGCCTATCCCACTTGTCGCTTGTAATTATTCCCCTAAAGCAAATCTATGTATATTACCCTACTGGTGTACGCAGTCTTAGCGGGAGCTTATCTCCTGGTAGTACCTGCAGCTACCTACGCATACCTCAACAGCCGCTGGTACATTGCGAGTTCTTTTGAGCGCGGGTTCATGTACTTCTTGATGTTCTTCTTCTTCCCAGGTATGTTTCTCCTAGCTCCCTTTTTAAATTTTCGCCCCAAACGGCGGCACATAGAAGCCTAAATGCGACGTATAGACGTAATTGGAATCACTCTCGGTGTCTTTGTGGCTGGTGGGTTGGCCTACTTGTTCCTGCAATTCGCCGGACTCGACAGCACGAAGGCAGGTATCTGGAGTCAATTGTTTTTGGTCGTCGGCTTAATTGGCTGGCTGGCGACCTATTTATTTCGAGCAGTTACTCAAGGTATGACCTACAGTCAGCAACTGAAGGACTACAAAGAAGCAGTCTTGCAGAAACAGCTTGATGAACTGACTCCCGAAGAATTGGCAAAAATTCAAGCCGAAATTGAACAGGAAAAAAATAATTAGTTATTGGGAATTGGGAATTGGGAATTGGGAATTGGGAATTGGGAATTGGGAATTGGGCATTGGTAACAACTAACGACTACGAACCAACAGCTACGAACTGACAACTGACCACGAACAACTGACAACTGACAACTGACTAATGACTAATAACTAATGACTATTTCTAATTGCTTTGAAACCCTGCGCCAGAAGAACCAGTGTGCTTTAATTCCTTTCATTACTGCGGGCGACCCTGACTTGGAGACAACGGCGAAAGCACTGCAAGTTTTGGATGACAACGGTGCTGATGCGATCGAACTTGGTGTTCCCTATTCAGACCCGCTGGCTGACGGCCCAGTCATTCAAGCCGCTGCTACCAGGGCTTTGCAGCGGGGAACTCGGTTAGACACGGTACTGGAAATGGTAGCGAAAGTTAGTCCGAATTTGCGATCGCCCATTATTCTATTCACCTACTATAACCCGATTTTGTACCGAGGTATAGAAACTTTCCTACAACAAATCAAAAGTGCCGGAGTCCAGGGATTAGTTGTACCAGACTTGCCATTAGAAGAAGCCGAAAGTTTGATTCAACCAGCCAATAAATTAGGAATTGAACTAACATTATTAGTTGCTCCCACCAGTCCCAAAAGTCGCATAGAAGCTATTGCTCACCAGTCTCAAGGATTTATTTACTTAGTCAGCGTGACGGGCGTTACAGGAGTGCGCGATGGATTAGACAACCGAGCCAAAGATTTGCTGCAAGAACTTCGCAGCGTCACCGAAAAACCCATCGGTATCGGTTTTGGAATATCGACACCTGAACACGCTCGTCAAGTGAAAGAATGGGGTGCAGATGCTGCGATTGTAGGTAGTGCTTTTGTCAGACGCTTAGCTGAAGGCACTCCTGAACAGGGTTTAGAATCTATCGGTCAATTCTGCAAGAGTCTAAAAGCGGCAATTCAAAATACTTAGCAGTAGTACAGATACTTTCTGCCATTAGATAGATGCGGGCGGGCGACCGCTCTTGCCATAATTGCTATCAAAGACATTGTTGTACTTGAGATTAAAAGCCCTCTTCTTTTAGGTTTCCGACCTGAAGGAAGCTTTTTTTTGAGATATAGCAGATTCCACATTTTTGACACTCCCCGACTTAAAAGTACGGGGATTCTTGGTTCGCAGACATACCTTAAAACTACCTATCCTTTCGGCAATATTTAAACTAAATACCCGTTCGGATGTAAGTCAGCGGAGCGCCGTCCTGAGCGTAGTCGAAGGGTCGAAGTAACGGGGCTTTAGACCCAATTTTCTGGTAAAGTACACCACGCGATCGATAAATCCCCGTAAGGACACGACAATACCGTGTCCTTCATAAACTATAAATTTAAAAATGTAACTTGAGATAGATAAAAAACTAATACTTATATTCGTATCCTAAATAAGGATTGAAATTCCTGATTTTGTAATGCTAGCCATTTACAAAATCAGGAACTTGAGCATCTCACAATAGAAAGGAGCATTTTTATGAACAGACTAACTGCGTTTATCAAAAAAAATCGACTGCGACAGTTTTTAACGGTGTTTCTAGCTGGAATTTTAGTTTTTGTTAGCACTGCTTGTAGTGGCACTGATGTCATGGCAGGAAAAACTTCCGACCAAATTAGAGAAGAAGTTCCTTCCGAGGCTGTAACTTCAGAATACAAAGGTGGTCAAAACCAATATAGCGATGTCGATCCCAGAAACGCAAACATGACACAAACTGAAGCAAAAGCAAAGATGCTCAAGGATGAAGCACAGCGTCGCATCGATACAAAGGCTAGTAGTAATGTGGGTGAAAATGTCAGGCGGGTAGCGAACGAAGCGCCTGATAAACTCAAGCAAGCTGGTGGTAAATTGAATGAAGATGCTCGCACGGCAAAGCAAAATATTGATGCGTTTGGTAAAAATACCCAAAAAGGTATAGCGAATGTCAAAGAAAATACTCGCGAAGGCTTGAAAGGAGCAAAAGAAGTTTTTAAAGAGGCCACTGAGGGGGCAAAAGACAGAGTCACAGATGGTGCTGATTCGGCGAAATATAACCTCAAACAAGGTAAGGAAAATGTCAAAGATGCTTTGCAGACTATAAAGTCTAATGCTGATGATGTCTCCGACAAGGTTGGTTCTAAAGTGAACCGAGATATTGATCGAACTCAGCGAGCAGCAGAAAGAGCTGTTGACGCGATCGACTAATCGGCTATATGGTTTGTAGTGACGACTTGAGGACTTGATATCAATTCCGGCTGCGCCGGAATGATATAGAGGACACGGCAGTGCCGTTTCCCTACAATTGAGGTAGGGAAACGGCACTACCGTGTCCTCTATTTAGATCGTTCCGCTGCAAACGGATTTGATATGAGTCCTTTCTACAAACCACTTGATATTGAATCGCCAACATAGATGGACAAGTTTAAAAAGTATCACTTTCACTATTCCTTAACTGGCAACAAAAATCAGCCAATAATTTTATTACTCCACGGGTTTATCTGCGACTCTCAAGACTTTAGTCCAATCATTTTCTTACTTTCTCAAAATTATTGCTGTCTAGCAGTTGACCTGCCCGGTCATGGAAAAACCAGAGTCAGCGGCGATGAAACTTGCTATAATATATCAAATACAGCCCAAGCATTGATCGAGCTATTAGATGATTTACAAATAAACAAATGTTTGTTATTAGGCTATTCAATGGGCGGGCGATTAGCAATGTACATGACATTACATTTTCCTCATAGATTCGAGAAAGTAGTGCTGGAGTCAGCTTCGCCGGGACTGAAAACAGAAAAAGAGCGATCGCACCGCCTGCAATCCGATTTAGGCACAGCACAAACGCTGGAAAATAGCAACCTTAAAGATTTTTTATTAAACTGGTACGATCGCCCTTTATTCCAATCTTTAAAAAAATCCCGCAACTTCCATCAACTCATCGAATCCCGTTTAGCAAATAACCCGCTCGAATTAGCAAAATCCCTCCGCAACATGGGAACCGGCAATCAGCCCTCTCTCTGGGAAAAACTAGCAAAAAATCAAATCCCACTTCTCTTGCTAGTGGGAGAATATGATGATAAATTTAAAGCTATCAATACCGAAATTGCAAATTTGTGTCCGGTAGCTAGTCTCAAGATCGTCCCAAAATCTGGTCATAATGTCCATTTTGAAAAGATTGATGAATTTGTCGAAATAGTGAGACAGTTTTATGATTAATATATGAGTACCGGAATGATATAGAGGACACGGCATTGCCGTGTCCCTACCGCGCTCAATTGTAGGGAGACGGCACTGCCGTGTCCTCCGTTTATATCATTAGATAAATTCAAACATAAATGCTTTATCAATTCGAGTTTCGTACTTATCAACGAAAGTTTAAACGTCCCTTGCAAACCAGTCACGGTATCTGGCAAATCCGAACAGGAATTATCCTGAAACTTACTGACAAAAACAGTCAAATTGGTTGGGGAGAAATTGCTCCTTTGAGTTGGTTTGGTTCGGAAAGTTTTGAGCAAGCTTTAGATTTTTGTACCTCGTTGCCAACTCATATTTCAGAAGAAACTATTTTCTCTATTTCTGATGAATTACCTGCTTGTCAATTTGGCTTCGAGTCAGCACTATCAAAGGAGACAAATTCACTCCCCCTAGCCTCCCCTAGTCAACGGGGGGAGAATAAACTGAATCAATACAGCGGTTTATTGCCAGCAGGAGAAATTGCTTTGTCGGCTTTGCAAATGCTTTGGCAACAGGGATTTCGGACGTTTAAATGGAAAATTGGGGTTGCTGTAATTGAAGAAGAATTACAGGTTTTTCATGTATTAGTAAAAGCAATGGATGATTTGGGGGATGGAGAAAAAGCATTTTTGCGATTAGATGCCAACGGCGGACTCAATTACTCACAAGCTGAAACTTGGCTGCAAACTTGCGATGATGTTGCAAGAATTCCCAACTTTTCCGTAAAAATTGAATTTTTAGAACAACCGTTATCTGTCACACAATTTGATAAAATGCTAGCATTAAGCGCTGTGTACAAAACTCCGATCGCCCTAGACGAATCAGTCGCCAATCTCGATCGCATCCAAGAATGCTACAACCAAGGCTGGCGGGGAATCTTCGTTATTAAACCTGCGATTGCTGGTTCCCCATCCCAACTGCGAAAATTTTGTCAAACCCACAATATAGACGCTGTTTTTTCATCTGTATTTGAAACCCAGATAGGCAAACAAGCAGCATTAAATCTAGCAACAGAATTGTTTCCCCATTCTAGAGCATTAGGCTTCGGTATCGATGACTGGTTCGACGACAATCATTCAATTTTAGATTTTGGATTTTAGATTACTCCTGGGGTTAGAAACTTGATGAAAGCATCTATGACAGAAAATTTAACAGCAAATATTTTAGATATCGCGTCTCGCTTGCCCGATAATTGGCTGATTGGTGGTGATAGTCGCGAAATTGGTGAAATATGCGATCGCATATTTCACCAATTAACCCAAAAGCAACCACCGCAAACAATTTTCATAGCAGAATCAGAACCCATACAATTTCTTGCCAGTTTCATAGCTGCTTGTGCAGCCAAATCCCACATTTTTCTCTGCAATCCCAACTGGGTAAAATCAGAATGGCAACAAGTTTTTGATTTAGTCCAACCAGACATCATTCTTGGGGAAAATAAACTACAAAATCTCACTAGGATGAGATTAATCGCATCGCCAACTGACGACAATAAAAACAATTACCAATTACCATTAATTATGATTCCCAGCGGTGGTTCGTCGGGAAAAATTCGTTTTGCTATCCACACTTGGGAAACACTCACAGCCTCAGTCCAAGGTTTTCAACAATATTTTAAAGTTGCAGAAATTAACTCATTCTGCACCTTACCATTATATCATGTCAGCGGTTTAATGCAATTTATGCGTTCCTTTACTAGCGGCGGAAAACTAGCAATTCAGCCATTCAAAGAATTAGAAAATTGTAAAAAATATGATATTGAACCAGAAAAATTTTTCATTTCCCTAGTTCCAACTCAACTGAAAAGTCTGCTGCAAAATCCCGATACAGCTAATTGGCTTTCCTGCTTTCATACCGTGCTTTTGGGCGGTGCACCCGCTTGGCCAGAACTTTTAGAAATAGCTAGAAAATATCAGATTAAACTAGCTCTAACCTATGGCATGACAGAAACTGCCTCACAAATTGCGACACTCAAACCAGAAGATTTCCTATCAGGTAATAACAGTTCTGGTCAAATTTTACCCCACGCTCAAGTAACAATTCGTGGTTCAAAGGGTGAGATATTATGTCATGATAAAATCGGAAATATTGCGGTAAATGCTAAATCTTTAGCCTTGGGTTATTATCCAGAAAAATTGGTCAATCGGGAATATTACCAATTAGACGATTTGGGATTTTTCGATAAAAACAATTACTTAAATATTGTCGGACGCAACAGTGATAAAATCATCACAGGCGGCGAAAATGTATTTCCCATCGAAGTTGAATCTGCCATTAGGACGACTAATTTAGTTGCTGATGTTGCTGTAATTGGTTTGCCAGATCAACATTGGGGTCAAGTAGTAACAGCGATTTATGTTCCGGCTAATTATGAAGTTACTCTCAAAACTTTGCAAGCGGCAATAGAAGATAAGTTGAGCAAGTTTAAGCGACCAAAAAATTGGATTTTTGTAGAACAATTGCCCCGAAATTCCCAAGGGAAAGTCAATCGAGAACAATTACAAGAAATTGCTATGAAATATCAATAACAGAGGAGACGGCAGTGCCGTGTCCCTACCCCAGATTAATTGTAGGGACACGGCACTGCTGTCTCCTCATTTCTTACACACTTAATAGCTGTCGCTTCCTTTCTGCTTCTTGATTTTCAGCATCAACAAACTTCAACATTCGGTAAAGTACCTCTATTTGTGGCAACTTAATTCCTGCTTTTTCCGCTGCTCGTATCGGATTGCCAAAAATCGCCTCAACTTCCAGGGGGCGCGATTCATCGTAATCGATTTTCATACTGGTGCGGTAAGGCTTCATTTTGTGAGTGTAGTCGAGCATATGTGGGATAAATTCATCGGGAATAATACGATCGCAACTTTTGGCCCCCGCCACCACTTCTCTCATGATTTCCTCAACTAAAATCAGAGTATCGGGGTTAGCCATCAGTTCATCTGTTCTCGCATTTAAAACTACAGATAACCCATTATAGGGAATATTCCAAACAAGTTTTTTCCATCTTGATAGTAGTAAATCTGCGCTGAGCTTAATCGGAATTTCGGCACGTTTAAAATCACTGGCAATTTGATGTAATCTGTTGGTAATCCCTATAGATTTATAATCTTCGGTATATTCTCCCAAGGTTATAGTACCGTAGTCTAGATGGCAGATATGGCCAGGTGAAACTTTGTAAGAACACAGGAAACATAGCCCACCAATCACTCGTTCTGCACCAACAATTTTAGCGACTTCAGGTTCGACATTCAGTCCGTTTTGCAAAACTAAAACTACACCATTATCCTTTAATAAATCAGGTAAAACTTTGGGTAAAAAATGATTTTGAGTGGTTTTTAGCCCTACAATTACGACATCGCATTTAGGCATTTTGCGCGAGTCATGGTAGCCTCTGACTTGTGGGAGGGTGAAGTCGCCTTTGGGAGACTCGACAATCAAGCCGTGTTTTTTGACGTGTTCGTAATCGCTTCGCAACAAAAAATTAACTTCTAAACCAGCTTTTTGTAGTTTAGCACCGTAGAATCCGCCCACAGCTCCTGTGCCGACGATGGCATAATTACGATTGTGATTTGACATGATGTTGATGAATAAATAATTAGGAATAAGGAAGAAATCTAAAATCTAAAAGTGCCTAATCCACTGGATCAATTCTTCAGATAAATGTTTTTGGGTTCGGCTAACTGCATCAATGCAGACGTGCTTAGTAAGAGCTTTTGCCGCAGATTTTCCTACAATCTCCCCAGAAAATACTTGATAGCTAATTTCAAATTCACCTGCACCAAGCTGTTTAGGTATTAATTGAATTATTAGCTGATCTCCCGCAAACATGGGGCGGTAGAAATCTACAGTAGCATGAATGATCGGAAAAGCGCGATCGGGACTGGTAAAAAATGCTTTGAGATTGATTCCCGATGCTGTTAGAGAAGCCTCGTAAGCTTCGTGGCACATCGCCAAGACGTTTGCAAAGTATACAACTCCAGCAGCATCTGTGTCCTGAAAGCGAACAGTGCGGGTGTAAGTAAAAGGCATTTATACTAATTTTAAGTTGCGAGTTTTGATTTAAAGATTTTGTATTTATTTAATTCAAAACTCATGATTTTTTCTCCTTGACTTAATCTTTTAACCTTTGTTTTTAATCAACATCACGTCTATAATCTTGAGGGCAATCTCTTCGGAAAGTCCCAGTGCACTGTAAAGATCGTTCAAAAGCTGTTCTTCTTCTTCCGAAATTTCACCGTCTGCTAAAGCGATATCCGTTGTCACAGCAAAAACTGTTTCTTTAAGTTCATCGGGAAGTGTTGCCAAGGCTGCATTAAATAATACCTGAACTCCTTGTCTTTGCAGAAGCATCAGTAGTCGATCGAGCATTTTTTTCATCACGTCATTCGGATAGCTTCTAAATAGTTGCATCCGAGATAAAGCCATGCTGAGCGCTTGACTTTCGCTGTCATTAATGTAACCATCGGCTGCTACGGCAATTAGGGCGATCGCGGCAAAGGCTTCGGCTGGCCCCAACGTTACTTCACCTTGTTGACGAGTCTGTGATATTTTATCAAATAAACCCATTATAATTGCCTCATTCTTTAGTGTTGGAATCCTACTCTCCTCCTTGGCTTTGCTCAGGAGGTTTTTTGGGTAGTTTAAGTAATTATATCAAACTACTTTTCAGAAAGGGCTAACTCTGCTTTCAAAAAATCCACAAATTGTCGCGCAGTTCGGCCCGATCGCCCATTACGACGTGTAGCCCACTCTTTAGCCCGATATTCCAAATCTTCAGTGGCGAGTTGGATGCCAGCCAGCAGTGCCAAATGTCGGACAATCGTTAAATATGTGTCCTGATCTGCCGGTTCAAAAGTTAAAGTCAAGCCAAAGCGATCGCTAAATGAAAGTTTTTCTTGCATCGTATCCCAGGCGTGAACTTCATCACCATCGCGGGGGCGGGGCCTGTCGTCAAAAAACTCTCGAATTAAATGTCGTCTATTAGATGTTGCATAAACTACTACATTTTGAGCTTTGGCGGTAACATTTCCCTCTAAAACCACTTTCAAGGATTTAAAAGCATCATCATCTTCCTCAAAGGAAAGGTCATCCACAAAAATAATAAACTTTTGAGGAACTCCCCGCAACTGTTCCATAATTAGTGGCAAATCTTGCAAATCAGATTTAGATACTTCAATCAAGCGTAAATTGCGATCGGCAAATTCATTTAACAGCGACTTCACCAAAGAAGACTTGCCAGAACCGCGACTCCCATATAACAAAACGTGCAAAGCCGGATAACCAGCCAGCAAAAATTCCGTATTTTTGACCAAAGCATCTCGTTGCCAATCGCAGCAAACTAATTCTTGCAGATTTATGCGATCGGGATGAGAAATACTTACCAACTGCCCATTTCGCCATTGAAACGCGCGATATTCAGCAAACAAACCAGTCCCAAATTTGCCGTAATATGCTGCCAAAGATTCCGCAGCACTCGACCAATTTTCGAGTTTTTTGTGCAGTGGCAAATCGCCGTTTTCTTTGACAGTTTCTGAATGCCAAATCGGAGGTAATGCCTCAAGTTGACCAGCTACCCGCACCCACTTACTCAACTGCTCACCACTGCATTGATAAAGATTTTGCAAAACTTGTAAATCATGTCGCGCCGCCTCGACTAAAGCAGGGGATAAATCGGCAAAATCTGTTTTCTGAGCTTTGCGAGAAAAGGGATTTTCGTCTTTTAAAATTTGGGAAATCAGGAAGTCTTCCCAGCTCAGATTTTGAGTGGCCTGAATTTGAAACCAGCTTCCGTAAGCTGTCAGACAGTCAAAACCGCTGACATCGCTGTGGTGCAGGGCGTGCAGCAAGTCTAGAAAAGCTTGACCTGCGGGGCTTTTGAACACTGATTGGTATAGCAGCAGGGATGCTGTTTGGCGCTGGAGGTATCGGATTTGGGCGATCGCGCCAGAAGTTAAGGCAGACATAAGTTCAATTGTGTAGCAGTTAAATGTTCTAGCGATGTAATAAATTTTCTAACAATTTGGGACATTAGTTGCAGTCTGCACTGTATAAATTGAGGTGAACTTGTGAAATCTGACAGGATAAAAAATGAATTTAGGTATAGCAGCAGCTTTGGGCTACGGCATCTTAACGCTAATTGGCGGCATCATGGGCTATGTCAAGGCCAAAAGCCAAGCCTCGTTAATATCTGGCCTCGTTAGCGGTTCGCTGCTAATTTTTGCTGGCACCGCGCAACTCATGGGACAAAGTTGGGGTTTGATATTAGCAGCAGCCATCTCGGCTGCTTTAGCCATTGTATTTGTTGTACGTCTGGCAAAAACTCGCAAATTCATGCCAGCCGGAATGCTAATTTTAGCTAGCTTAGCGTCTTTCGGTGCGATCGCCTACGAAATCAGCGGTCAATATCAATAGTCATTAGTCATTAGTCATTAGTCATTAGTCATTAGACTATTGACCAATGACTGATTCAATATACTGCTGAACTTCCCTGAGTTGTTGACGCTGGAATTCCATCCAATCTTTTTCCGTCGCTCGTTGTTCCGCTGTTTCTTTCTGGTATCGCACCTGCTTCTCTAAAAATTTATTGTAGAACATCATCGTTTTCTCAATTGTTTGAATTGCCAAACCGATCCTTTCTTCAAACATTAAAACAATCAAATTATCCATAATTAACGTAATCACTTTACAAGACTCTTTGAAATCGGTTAAACTGATTCCCATCTTGCTTTTATGAACCAGAGTTTCTACAGGATCTTTTAGTGTTTGTTTCAAAGTCTTCATAGAAGAATTTGGTAAGTATTTCATGGGTTCCGTAAATTTCGAGACAATGTCTCCGCCTATTGATTGTACTTGCTCTCTAAATCGGGACTGGCTTTTGACATCGAAGCATTCAATGCAAAATTCAATTCTTTCTATATCAATAGATTGTAATTCTTTGAAAATCAAATGGAGTTCATTTTCCACAATCACTACTACCCGCTCTGCGTAGCAATTCACTTCATTTCTCAACTCTTTATGCAAATTATTTTTTTCAAAATAACCGATAGTATCTCGTTGAAAAACCTGCTTATTTTCATCCCATAAAAACCACTGATTTTGTAACTTGGCAGCCTGATCGTTCCACATTTTGCGAACTTTAACAACTGCTTCATATTGGCCATGTTTTCCTAAATTACGAATTCTCACATCACATCCGCTTAGTTTGCCAATTTGCTCCCAAACATCAACGGCAGAGGCTTGAGCAATTCTCGGTTTACTATTCCAGACATCCTCAGCATGAGATATATCTTTGAAACATACCTGAAGTAACTCCTTGAGTCTGAGGGCAGATTGCTTAATTTCCTGAATACAAGGCTGCATATCTACGCTAAGGTGAGTAGCTGATTGTTTAATCTCTAGGGATTTATATTCGTCTGCCAGCAATTTTTCATTACACTGGGTAATAGCCTGGAATATCATTAAACACTCATTCATTGCCAAAATTCCTCTCTATCCCTAAATAGCATACAATACAAAACATCTGCTTTTTTGAATGCAAACTGAGTCACAACATGAATTATCTATTCACCCCTGCAACTCAGGCTCTACTAAATACTGGCAAGCTTTTGCAGCCTGCTACCACAACAGGAAAATTGCTTCCCGCAGCTAGAGACGCAGTGACAGGGCAGTTTGTGGAGATTGCAAAAATATTTTATCAATCAATGAGTGAAAGTCCAGAAACTCGCGGAGTTTTAGGATTGCTTGCAGAGTTTGTGGGAGGTAGCCCCCTACAGCCACTGGTAGCCCCTGTGCATTTGACAATGACACCCTTGCAGATTGCTCAAACTCATGTGGGATTTCAAAAAATATACAGAATGTTTAATTCCCTAAAAATTAATTTGGCAGTGATGCAAGCCACTGCTGCTGTCATTGGTGTTGGTACTGTATCGGGGAAAGTTTTGTCGGCAGTAAATCTCGAAGAAATATTAAAATTTAAGGAAGAGGCAAAGCAGCAAAGGCTCAAAATCAAAGATGGATTTATCGATCTCAGATACATTCTCAAAGACAAGGGAGTAGAGGTGATTCAGCAGATTTATCAAGTTGCTCATGACTCAAATTTTGAGATGCATCGCCAACAAATGGTTAATGGTTATGATATTTTTTCTAAAGGAGTCAAACGCTGCCAGTCAGCCCTGACACTGCCAGAGGTGAAACTTCGGAATGCGGAAATTAACAGCGCGCGTGAGCAGTTATTCGAGGCTTTAACAGTTTATGACAATTCTAGTTTGTTGGAAGGATTGTGTTGTGCGGCACAAATCAGGAAAATGGAATGCGTTTGGGCGATCGAACAGGCGATCGTCCTGACGTTTCAGTTGCAGCGGGCTTATGATATGGTTAGCTCACGCCTCCAAGGACTCCAGGCAAAAATTCGTCAAGATTGTCTAACTGTTGTGAAAGAATGCCAATCCGAATCAGAACTAGATTTTTTATTTCCCGAACTTATTAGGATTCTAGCTCACGATTTAAGTGCAATAGAATTTTGGCAAAATGAAGTTGATTGGATACAAACTTTGTCTCCAAAAGAGCAGCACCAATTAGCTAGTTTAGATCAAATAAGTGTTGATAATTTAAAAAGCAGTATGCAGACTACATTCACAATAGTAGCTGCGGAACATTCACTGTATGAAAGTTTAAAGCAAAAGTCTCATTTTTCATCCTTGCGCGACCAGCTAGCCTTCGCTTTGGCACCAGAACTCCGTCCGGGATATGAGCTGTATATTAGCGAACAGGCGATCGCCACCGGCTATCAAGGTTTAGCACCCTCAAATTGGCAAGAAGTATCAGATTTAACTGTTGCTAACCTCTACTACTATTTTAAAATCCGAGAGGACTCAACTGAAAATCATTCAACTGAGTAGGAATTAGAAACGCCTTCTTTGCACTTTCCCAAAGCCTTAAAAAACTGGCTTTTTTGCGACTATTTCCCAATTTGCGTTTATCCCCGTTAAATTCATTAAACTAAATTCTATGACAACCTTGACGATATTAGGAGGAGGTGCTTGGGGTTCGGCCTTGGCAAATCTAGCAACTAAAAATGACCATCAAGTCAACCTGTGGTCGCGCCGCAGTTCTTTTGAGCTAGAGTCTGTTATAAAAGGTACCGATGTTGTGGTTTCGGCAGTTTCGATGAGAGGGGTAGCCGCCACAGTCGATCGACTTCTTGCCACAAATTTAAGCCCTAATACGATTATAGTCACCGTCACCAAAGGTTTAGATCCCGCGACTACTAACACTCCGTCACAAATTTGGCAAACAGCTTTTCCTCATAATCCTATTGTCGTACTTTCTGGACCAAATCTTTCCGAGGAAATTCGGCAGGAATTGCCTGCTGCAACGGTAGCCGCTAGTTGGAATTTACCAGCGGCTAAGCAGGTGCAGAATATTTACAGTTCTGAAATTTTTCGGGTTTATGTCAATCAAGATCCGTTGGGAACTGAGTTAGGTGGAACCCTGAAAAATGTATTTGCGATCGCGGCTGGTGTTTGCGACGGTTTACAATTAGGAACAAATGCTAAATCTGCTTTACTAACTCGCGCTTTGCCAGAAATGATTCGGGTTGGTGTTCGTTTGGGAGCTCAGGCAGAAACTTTTTATGGTTTGTCAGGTTTGGGAGATTTACTCGCTACTTGCAATAGTTCTTTGTCGCGCAATTATCGGGTTGGTTTTCGATTGTCTCAAGGTAAATCTTTAGAGGAAATTTTGCAAGAATTACAAAGCACTGCTGAGGGGGTAAATACTACCAATGTTTTGATTGATTTAGCTAATCAGCGTGGCATTGAAGTACCTGTCTCCCGTCAAGTTTACCGTTTGCTAAATGGTGAAATAACTCCCGAACAAGCTGTTTTAGCTCTGATGGAACGAGCCTTGAAACCGGAAACATAAGCATTGGGCATGGGGAATTGGGAATTGGGCATTGGGCATTGGGCATTGGGCATTGGGCATTGAGAATATTGCGCCGGGATGAGATGGAGGACACGGCAGTGCCGTGTCCCTACAATTAATCTGGCGTAGGGACACGGCATTGCCGTCTCCTGATTTCTAACAACTAACCATGCCCAATGCCCAATTCCCAATGCCCCATTCCCAATTCCCTAATCAGTCACTTGACTCAGCCGCCGCAAATTTAAAATATCGCTCATATTTTTGATTTGCATACAAGTGCGCTCAAACTGTTCTTTATCCTGGATATCCATGCACAAATCAATTAATGCCGGAGAACCAGCATAGGTTTTTACTTGAGCACTGCGGACGTTGACTTTGTTGTCCTTTAAATGTGACAATACATCATTGAAAACTCCTACTCGGTCTAGGGCTTCAATTTGAATATTAACAGCATAAGTATTCGGGCGACTGCCATTGCGATCGCTCGCATTCCAACTCACAGGAACTAACCGATCACCAGGCACACTCTCAACATTTACACAACCTTGTCGGTGAATAGAAATTCCGCGAGTGCGAGTCACAACTCCAATAATTACTTCCCCCGGAATCGGACAACAGCAGCCTGACAAATGGTAAAGCAATCCCTCAACACCTGCGATCGGCGATTTGCTCGGAGACGAACTTGGTAAAGGTTTTGGCGACATCGTCACAGGTATTTGCACGGGCAATTCCTGAGTCGCTACCACAGAAGGAAAGTCAACTTTTTGCCGGACTTTTACCAAATCTTGCAGTCGATTTA
This sequence comes from Oscillatoriales bacterium, assembly GCA_043718495.1. Lineage (GTDB taxonomy): Bacteria > Cyanobacteriota > Cyanobacteriia > Cyanobacteriales > Microcoleaceae > Microcoleus. Next base: position 22,982 of record JAYSVM010000195.1, read on the forward strand.
ATACCAAATTTAAAGTCAGTTCGCCGTAGCCTAGGCCAGCCAATAAATCTTCGACGCTGTGGTAATTGCAGCGTAGTGCCACTGACTGCATCGGTTCCGATTTTAGCAACGATTCAAGGCCACTTTTACCTAATTCTTTTTCCAACAATTCCCGGCCGCGAGCGACATTTTCATCTCGGTGCGATCGCTTAAACCACTGTCTAATTCGGTTTTTTGCTCCGTTTGTCTTGACAAAATTCAGCCAACCCAAACTCGGATTGCCATTTTTTTTAGTCAGAATTTCGACTATATCGCCATTCTTTAAAACCGTGTCCAGTGTCACCATCCGCCCGTTAGCCCGCGCCCCGGTGCAATGATTGCCTATTTCTGTGTGAACACGATAAGCAAAATCTACAGGTGTCGAACCTTTATTGAGAGCAATTACATCTCCATTGGGAGTAAAAACATAAATATCTTCGTCAAATAAATTGTCTTTAATACTCTCTAAATATTCCTGATCATCTTTCAGATCGCTTTGCCATTCTAAAAGTTGGCGCAGCCAAGTAAATTTCTCGTCGTTTCCGGTGACTTTCGTATTGCTAGAACCACCTGTTTCTTTGTATTTCCAGTGAGCTGCAATCCCGTATTCAGCAATGTGGTGCATTGCTACTGTACGAATTTGCACTTCGATGGGTCGGCCACTGGTTCCGATTACTCCTGTGTGCAAAGATTGATAGCGATTTGCCTTTGGTAAACCGATATAATCTTTAAAGCGGCCTGGTATGGGGCGGAAAGAATCATGGACGATCGCCAAAGCTCGATAACAGTCATCATTGGTTTCTACTATGATCCTTACCGCAGCAATATCGTAGACTTGGTGAAACCCTTTTTGGCTGCGTTGCATCTTCTCATAAATCCCGTACAAATGTTTGGGACGACCGCTGACTTCATAGCATTTTATGCCTAATTTGTCAAGTCTTTCTAGCAAACTATCTGTAACTTCTGCGAGTTGAGTTTCGCGATCGGCTCGTTTCACCACTATTAAATCTTGAATTTCGCGGTAAGAATCGGGTTCCAGATATTTAAAAGCCAAATCTTCCAATTCCCACTTAAAGCGACCGATACCCAAGCGATTCGCCAGAGGAGCAAAAATTTCTCGTGTTTCCAAGGCAATACTGCGTTGCTTTTCAGGTGGCAAATGTTCTAAAGTTCTCATGTTGTGCAGCCTGTCTGCCAATTTGACTACAATGACACGAATATCTTTAGCCATTGCCACAAACATTCGCCGAAAATTTTCAGCTTGGCGTTCAGTTTTACTCGAAAAATTAAACTTAGAAAGTTTCGTTACTCCTTCCACCAACTGTCGCACTTCATGGCCAAACTGTTGTTCCAAGTCTTCGGCAGTAACATCCGTATCTTCCACAATGTCATGGAGAAAGCCGGCTGCTATCATGGCACTGTTAGCGCCCATATAGCGCAACATCCCGGCAACAGCTACCGGATGGCAAATGTAAGGTTCTCCTGACTTACGGTATTGTCCTTCGTGTAAGTCGCGGGCAAATTCAAAGGCGCGACAAATTAAGCTGTTGTCAGTCGGGCAATTGAGCTTGGGATCTGGTGTTAGGGACGATCGGGCATTTAGGCATTCTTGGAGCCAATCGGGAGCGATCACAGGATCGACGATAGAGGGAGTCAGAGTTTCAACGTTCATGGGGTACACCTTTAAAAATTAGAATACAAAGGGTTAAAAGTCTGTAGTCGGTTCTATTGTCAAAAATATGTGTTTAGTTATACTAAACTAATTGGATGCCACAATTTACAATCCAAAAAGAGAGTCTATTTTTATTTTTAAAATATATCTATCTAATGTCAACTCGCCGTCCTCGCAGCTAGGAAAAGATAGTGACACTATTCTAGCAACTTCCGGCCGCCGATTTTTATTCTCATTAGAAATTTATTTACAAAATTATGATATTGTCTGAAGATAGGCGATCGCGTTACCAAGAATTACAGCAAGCACTAGAACAGCTACAAAAAACCGCTGCACAGGATAATCTGGATCAGACAGCACTAGCGGCAGAATACCAAAAAGTGCAACAATTTTTCGGAAACCAAATTATGAGAGCTGACAGCCGTGAGTTAGAACCGTCAGAACCACCCCCAGAACAGTCCTATCTGACGGAAATTCACAAGCAACTCCGAATGTTAGGGACAGACATAGCGTTTTTGCAAGCATCGCGCCAGCCAGCAACCACGATAGCGAGGCAAACTGCTGCGATAGCGAGGCTCAATACACTAATTGGCTACTGCGATGCGCTGCTACAAATAAATAATCCTGCTGGAGATACCGCTCAAAAGGCAGAATGAATAACTGAGTCACCAAGAATTGACAAGATAAGGAGAAATTAAAGCCGTGGAATGTCCAAAATGCAAACATCCCAACTTAGAGGGCGGCACTTTAGCCGGCAGTATGTCCGTGCAGTGGTGTCCAAATTGTTATGGTATCTGGATTCCAGGCAGAGAATACGAAGCTTGGCAAACCAGCCAGCGTCAGTGGTTACTCAAATCCGATCAGCGGAAGCCCGGAGCTATCCCCATAGAATTTACACCATCTCCCTATGACAGCAAAGCCGCCCTCTGTCCCGAAGATGGTCACTATCTGTCGCGCGCAAAAGTTCCCTTCAGCAGAGTGCCTTTTTACATAGAACGCTGTATGCTGTGTGGCGGAATTTGGTGCGATAACGGGGAGTGGGATATTCTCGAAAATCTCGGATTCCACATGGAAATTGACCAGATGTTTTCTCCGAACTGGCAAGCTAAAGCCCGTTTGCAGGAACTGGCCGAAAGGGAACGTATAGTCCTGATTGAAAAGCTGGGCCCGGATGTCGCCGGATATGTGATGGAACTCGCGGATGTTTTAGCAGATCATCCCCATGCCGATTGTGCCGCTACTTATATACTGCGGAAAGCTGAGTTGAAGCGAAGGGAAATGTAGTCATAATTGGGAATTGGGCATTGGGAATTGGGCATTGGGAATTGGGCATCGGGCATTGATAGTAAATAACCAATAACCAATAACCAATAACCAATAACCAATAACCAATAACTAAGGACTAATAACTAAGGACTAATAACTAAGGACTAATAACTAAGGACTAATAACTAAGGACTAATAACTAAGGACTAAGGACTAATAACTAATGACTAATGACTATTCTTTGTTTTCCGTCGAAAATCTACGAGTAGCTTATCCCCAGCGGCGAGGCCAATCCGGTTGGGCTGTTGACGGCGTTTCGCTGACGCTACAACCGGGGGAAAAGCTGGGATTAGTTGGAGAATCTGGATGTGGGAAGTCAACTTTGGGACGGGCGGCGATGCGTTTGCTGCCGGAGTCAACGCTGATTGAGGGACAAGTTCTTTTCACTGGAGAGTCGGTATTTGAGATGAATGCCTCGCGACTCAGAGGGTTTCGTGGCGAAGCTGTGGCATTGATTTTTCAAGATCCGATGACTCGTCTCGATCCTTTGATGACTGTCGGTCAACATTGTGTTGAAACTTTGCAAGCTCATAGACCGAATTTGTCTAAGGCTGAAGCTAAGAAAAGGGCGATCGCAATTTTGGAAGCTGTGAAAATTCCGGCTTCTCGTTGGTCACAATTTCCTCACGAATTTAGTGGCGGAATGCGCCAAAGGGTGGCAATTGCTTTGGCTCTTTTGCTCGATCCTAAATTAATTGTGGCGGATGAACCGACTACCAGTTTGGACGTAACTGTAGCTGCCCAAATTATGCAGGAATTAACGCGACTTTGTGCTGAACGGGGAACGGCTATTTTGTTGATTTCTCACGATTTGGCGATGGTGGCTGAGTATTGCGATCGCATTGCGGTGATGTACGGCGGCAAAGTGGTAGAAACTGGGCCGGTCGATCGCGTTTTTCAACAGCCACAACATGAATATACTCGATCGCTCTTAAAAGCAGCTTTGCACATTCAGAAGGAAGAAGGAAGAAGGAAGAAGGAAGAAGGAAGAAGGCCCTTCGACTCCGCTCAGGGAACGCTTCAGGAAGAAGGAAGAGAACAGAAAGATAATCGGCTTCAGTCTTTATCCAATTCTCCTCTTTTGACTGTGACTGATTTGCAGCAGCACTACAGTTTAGAAAGTAATTTGTTAGAGCAGTTATTTTCTAGGAAGCGCAATCTAATTAAAGCGGTAGACGGCGTTAGTTTCGAGCTAGAACGCGGGGAAATCCTAGGGCTTGTAGGGGAGTCAGGTTGTGGCAAAAGTACCTTGTCACGGACGATTTTGCAGCTAATTCCTGCTACTGGTGGCAAAGTGGAATTTCAAGGTATAGATTTGACAGCCCTTGCTAGCAATGCTGTGAGGAAACACCGCCGCCAAATGCAAATGGTATTTCAAGACCCCCATGCTTGTTTGAATCCGATGATGACTGTCGGAGAAAGTATTGCTGACCCTTTATTTATTCACAAATTAGCTACTGCCCGTGAAGCTAAAAGACAAGTAATCCAAATGTTAGAGCGGGTGGGTTTGACTCCTGGGGAGGATTTTTGGAGCCGCTATCCAGGGGAATTGTCGGGAGGACAACAGCAGCGGGTTTCGATCGCCCGCGCTTTGATTACTCGCCCACAATTGATTATTTGTGACGAACCGGTGAGTATGCTGGATGCGAGTGTTCAGACGCAAGTTTTAGAGTTGATGTTGGAATTGAAGCAGGAATTTAATCTGACTTATTTGTTTATTACCCATGATTTGTGGGTAGCGAGATTTTTTTGCGATCGCATTGCAGTCATGAATGCTGGAAAAATTGTGGAAATCGGAAAAACTAGGGATATTTTTACTAATCCGCAGCACCCTTATACTCAGCAGTTATTGCAAGCTGCTCCTTTGCTAGCTCGAACTAATTGATTTTGAATTGAGGATTTGGGAAATTTGCCTTTAAATTGGTTAAAGTGAAGGCAGACATTTCAAATCATTCCACCGACACCAGGCACCATATGGCAGAATCTGACCTAGGCAGTTTTGCGGTGGCACCGGAAGCCTCACTTGCGATCGCAGAAAATGAAGACATCGAGATCGATCGTCCTATTTCGACTCGCTCATCAGGATACAACAACTGGTCTGCCGACGATCCAGTGGGAGCTTTGTTCAAGGAAATGGCTCGCTATCCTCTGCTGACTGCTAGCGAAGAGGTGGAATTGGCGCGTCGCATCCGAGAATTGGTAGCCCTTGAGGAACTTGAAAAGGGTTTGAAGCAGGAATTGGGGAGAGTTCCCACAAAAACTGAACTCGCCGTGGCTATGGGTTTGAGCGAAACTCAACTGAAAAACCTCCGGTACCAGTGTCAGTCGGCGAAACGGAAAATGATTAGCTCGAATTTGCGGTTGGTGGTTTCCATCGCCAAACGCTATCTCAATCGAGGCGTACCTTTTCTCGATTTAATTCAGGAAGGGGCTTTGGGTTTGAATCGAGCCGCCGAAAAATTCGATCCAGAGAAGGGTTACAAGTTTTCTACCTATGCTTATTGGTGGATTCGCCAAGGAATTACGCGAACAATTGCCAATCAAGGGCGGACGATTCGTTTGCCGGTTCACATTGTCGAACAGTTAAATAAGCTAAAAAGAGTTTATCGGGATTTGAGGCGATCGCTCCAACGCAATCCCACAGAAGCTGAACTTGCTAAGGATATGGAAGTTTCTGCGGAACAACTTCGCTACCTCCAGCAAGTACGCCGACAATCTTTGTCTCTCAACCACCGCATCGGCTCGGAAGAAAGTTCGGAACTTTTAGATGTTTTGGAAGATCATTCAACGCAATCTCCTGAATCTCAGATGAATGAGATGATGATGCGCCAAGATATTTTGGAGGTATTGGATAATATTTTAACTGAACGGGAAAAAGAGATTGTGGCGATGCGTTATGGTTTGGTGACGGGGGAACCTTACACTTTAGAAGAAGTGAGTGGTTTGTTCAATTTATCCCGCGAACGAGTTCGTCAAATTCAAAATAAGGCGATGCGGAAACTGCGACGGCCTCAAGTGACGGAACGATTGAAGGGCTGGTTGAAATAAGCCCGATCGGAGATGGCAATGCCGTGTTCCTACCCCAAAATAATTTTGTAGGGACACGGCATTGCCGTCTCCTCTGTTATTCCGGTGTAACCGGAATGGTATTTTAAGGTTTGATTGTTATTTACTGCTGTGTTTATGTCTTCTGAGGTAATTTTGCGTCCAGCTACGCGGCTCGACGTGCCTGTGCTGTTTGGTTTGATTAAGGCTTTGGCTGAGTACGAAAAGTTATCTGATGCTGTGACTGGGAGTGCTGCGGATTTGGAGCGTGATTTGTTTGGCGATCGACCTTTTGCTGAAGCGATTTTAGCAGAGTCCGAGGGTCGAGTTATGGGCTGGGCACTGTTTTTTCACAACTATTCTACTTTTTTGACTCAGCCGGGAATTTATCTGGAAGATTTGTTTGTCCTCCCTGAGTTTCGAGGGCGGGGAATTGGCAAGTCTTTGATAGTTTATTTAGCACAGTTGACAGTCGAACGGGGCTGCGGGCGTTTGGAATGGAGTGTGTTGGATTGGAATGAATTGGCGATCGGATTTTACAAAGGAATCGGTGCTGATGTGATGCCTGATTGGCGGATTTGTCGGCTAGCGGGCGAATCTTTGGCGAGTTTGGCATCAAAGTAATTCAGGGCGGGCTAGGAGCAACGGCCCACAAAAAATTAATATATTGTGGAACAGGCATCTTGCCTGTTAAATGAATATTGTGGAAATAGTTAACTTAACTGGGAGAAGAGATTGTGATTATTTGGGTAAACGAACAAATCGATCCGTCAGGTATTCTGTATGCTTGCATTGCTTGTGTCGATGAGACTCAAGCTAAAGAATGCCACGAATCTTTCGAGAAGAATTTGAGCGCAGAACAAAAAGAACAGGGCTGGGTTGCTACATTGCGGATTGTTAGTGCTTGGGATGATGTACCTGTTAATGCTTTGAAATTGAATTAATATAAAATCCGTTGACATCGAAATCATTTGCTATGTATGACGGTTCAATGCGATCGGCCAGATAGCAGTGCACATTAGTCAAAAAAAAGCAAGACAATTTGAACACAAATTTGTCAAATTAAAAAAAGTAAACTCTAGAACAAGTTTTAGCCTTACTATTAATCAGTAAAGGCATTTCCAATTGTCAATTTAATTTTTATGATTGAAACCTTATTTCACGCCTACACGCCTCTAGTAATCTGGACAGGCTTAGGATTACTGTTATTTCAGTTCATCCCAGTTAATTTTCCCAAGCTGCTAAGCTACTTTCTCTATTGGGTTGGGATACCGCTGCAAATTCTGGTTTTAGCCCGTCACAGCGAATTTTCGGGTGCTGTGGGACTCACGCCTGCGATCGCCATATTTGTATTATGTCTGAGTACGACTTTGGCTTGGCTGACTTGGGAGTTATTGCAGCAGCTAAGCGCCCGCCACATCACAAAGCCGTATTTTCAGGGCAGAAACTCTCTGCTCAATTCACTATTGTTAAATTTTAGCTCGTTGACGCGATCGAGCAAGGGTAGTTTTATCCTAGCTGCAATGTTAGGAAATACAGGCTTTGTGGGATTAGCAATCACCCCCGCCATCATCAGCACCGATAACAACAACTGGGCTGTCTTGTACAGCGTCACCAATAACGTGATCGGAACCTACGGATTTGGTGTATTTATTGCTAGCTACTTCGGGCATTCCGAGCAAAAAAATCACTGGTGGACTCAGCTAAAGGACGTGGTGACAGTCCCCGCTTTGTGGGCATTTCTCATTGGTTTTTTTACCAGAAACATCCCCTTACCAGAAACAGTAGAATCAGGATTGCAAGCAGCAGTTTGGGTGGTAATTGCCAGTGCTTTGCTGCTGGTTGGTATTCGCTTGAGGTCTATTAAACAATTGGCAAGTTTTGAACTAGCCTTAATCCCGTCGTTACTAAAAGTTGTAATTGTCCCCGTGCTGATCGGATTGGGCGCTAGTTATTTCGGATTGAATGGCGATCCGAGACTGGTGCTGGTGTTGATGTCGGGAATTCCCACAGCGCTTTCGGTGTTGATTTTAGCAGAAGTCTATGAGCTCGATCGCGATTTGCTAGCTTGCAGTATTGCGATAACTTCTGTGGGGTTGTTGTTGATGCTTCCGTTGTGGCTAGCTTGGTTTAGTTGATCGTTGACTGTTCTTGTTAGGGTATAAATTTATTGAGTTCTTCTACCAACAAATGTACTGTTGTTGACGGATTATCTTGAACAGGATTGTGACTTTGATATTGTTGAATAAGCTTTTTAGCATTTTTAATCGCAATAGCTTGCTTCTCAATTAATTCATCATAGATTTGTTCGCTATTTTTTTTATATTTGTGATTGAGTAAAGAATTTAATTTTTTACAATAATCACTTCGAGGAATACCCGTGTTCAAAAAATCAAAATGCAGGACGTACCAAAGTTCAAATGCTTCATTAGAATAAGCTACTTTAAAGTTTTGATGCTCAGCATTTTGGATGGCATTATTAAAATCTTGTACAGGCAAATCATCACGATCGAAAACACACCAAACCTGATCGTAATCTTCTCGATTATTAAGTTCTTTTGCACTGTCAACTAGCTTGCTCGGATTCTCTCCAACACCCTCAATATCTATTTGAATAACATCCTTTGGAACACGAAAACTCTTAAAGTAATTAGGTTCTGTCTTTTCTCCTTCACACACAATCAAAAATCTCTGCCTAACTTCCCTCGTGTTAACTTTTCGCTGTGAATATCCGCGAGAGTTTTCTTTCTTTTTAGACATAAATCTCAATTAATTAAATGATTCAAATTCATAATATAGGGAATTGCACCATATTTACCTTTAATATAATCGCTTTCAAATGAGGCATCATTACGAATATTATACTCAGCCAAAGAGTAAAGATCCGTTGCGCCTTGTCTATTTTTTTCCGTAAACCATATTTGATCCCTACGGAAAATTTTATTGCTCAGCAGATTTGTATCGTGAGTCATAAATATAAATTGTGCATTATTTGGATTTGTCTCATTAGAATTAAATAAATCAACAATAGCCCGACTAATTAAAGGATGTAATCTGGCATCAAATTCATCAATTACAAGAACTTTGCCATTGCTCAATGTGTCAAATAGTGGACCTCCCAAAGCAAATACTTTTTTCGTTCCTTCAGACTCTTGTTCATCTAAGCTAAATAGTTCCATAGATGTGTGATGCCCTTGACTATCAAATTTTCGATGTAAAGTACGAATTGATGTTGCTGTACCGCCACTTTTAACGAGAAATTTCTTAAATTCATCTGGAAATATGTCTGGCAAAATGTCAGACGTGATTTCCCTCTCTTGCACTTCAACTTCATCTATGCCTAAATCCAATTTTCTGATTAAACGTAAAATAGCTTCCTTATTTTTGTCTTGAGCCAAACATTGTTGAACAGTATCTATTAGATTGTTGTCATCACGTAAGCCAGAAATAATCTTTAGTTTGTTTGTCAGCCAAGCTAATATTTGCTCTGCAATTTTCACGTTGAACTGTGCCGATACAGATAAAAATAAGGCATTGTGCCTTGTCTTCTCCTGAATACCATCGGCTTTATAAGTCTTAGAAATTTTTATAACATTGTTGTTACGTTCAAAAAGTTTGGTCTCCCTTTGCTTGGGAACATAAAATAACCATTCCGAAACAACTCTGTCTCGGTTGACTTCAAAGCCATATCTATATTTTTTGTTATCTATTAAAAATACAATTTCAAAAAAAGATGGTTTATCTTCTGTTTCTGTACTTAGTCGAAAACGCTCAACATTTATTTTTTCTGTACTTTGAGTTTCTTTGGAGGAATTGACCATAAACCATTTCATGAAACTCAAAGCTTGACCAAGATTACTCTTGCCACTTGCATTTGCGCCATATATTGCAGCACTTTTAAGTAGTTTGAGTTCATCATCAACGGCAAAGACATTTGCTTCATCAAGATGCTTATTTTTGGCAACAATATTTGCAGCTACCATACTGAAGGTAACTTTGTCTTTGAACGATCTGTAGTTAGCGACACTGAATTCTATAAGCATGGCAAGCTCTAGCTTAAAACTAAATTTGTGAAAAAATCACAGATTTATATTCTAAGCATAACAAGATTTGAACTCAAGCGTTAAATTATTAAGATTTTTTACATCAAGGGCTGCCTGAGTTAAGCTGTTTAACCCCACAAGAAATTCTAAAAAAATCTTTTTTCCCAAACAAAAAGCGCCCCTATTTCTAGGAGCGCTTTTTGTCAATCAAGAGTTAAAAATTAACCGTTGATAGAAGGAGCAACCAAAGCTACTGGAGTTGTTTCGCCAGCGGCCAAGTCAAGTGGGAAGTTGTGAGCATTG
>JAYSVM010000196.1:0-33354 GCA_043718495.1 Oscillatoriales bacterium
CAGTGCCGTTTCCCTACAGCGAATTGTAGGGAAACGGCACTGCCGTCTCCTCTATCATTCCGGTACAACCTAATCCCTAAAAATTACGGAATCGGAAAATTTTTATCAAAGGTTTGACGGGTACTCGGCTGAGCAACCTCCAACCCTTCCCCACCCAAAAGCTCTAGAGGCTTACCTTCCACCGAAATCCAAACTTTGGCATTCGGTTTTAAACTCGTAGCCGTATAGATAACTTGCCCCAAACGACTGCTCATCGAACTGCTACCTCCTCCCGAAAGAAATTCATCAGACAAATCAACGTAAACTCCATCATTCTTGACACTCAAACTCCTGAGTTTTGTCCCCTTGGGAATTTCGCTAGAAACCTTTGCATCCTTTGGCCCTGCCAACAAACTGTTAAAAGCAACCTGTAAAGTTGTATCAGGGCGATCGGCTTCTTTGAGAGCGACTATAGTAGGAACCCCCTGAAATTTGCCTCCGGCATCTTTAACCCAGTAGACTTGAACTGTCTGGGTAGCCGTTGGCTGTGCGGGCTGAGGCTGCGACAACGGTGACTTGAGAGCCTGCGGTGATAGAGCCTGCGGCGTTTGAGCCTGCGGCATTTGAGCTTGTGGTGTCTGAGCCGGCGGTATCTCAACAGGATTTGGAGTAGGTACGGGAATAATTACAGCAGGGGATTCCCCAGGAGTAGGGGACTGTATGGGAGCAGTAGTCGGAGCATTAGACTGCGTAACAGCCGACGTTGAGGAACGGCTACTACTCCACCAGGCAATGCTACCTCCCGTTAATAAAGCCAAACCGCAAACACTGGCAATCACGACTGTGGGTACGAAACGTGTTTCTTGTCCATCTTTCATAATGCAAATCCTCCTTACGTATAGAGCGCTTGGGACGGTGAGGAGCTACTCCCGATCTGCTACATTTGTTTTTGCTGAGATTCTGGAACTGCCAACAGTTAAACTGAAACAATCCTGGCATCTTTCACAGCTTAGGAGCCATATTTCATTTTGACACCCTCCCGCTCAGAAACCAGTTAAAAGAGTGTAAACACAAATGCCGTACAGTTCACCCAGCGATTGAAATCGCGAGAGGGTAGCTAAACTCTGCCCCACAAAGCCAATCCGCCACCTCTTCCCCTAGCCGCAATTATCGCATCTTCTACTAGAAAATAAGCAAAAAATGCCTGCTTCCCCACACTTAAACTCAAAAATTCCGTCTCCCGCGATTCACCACCACGAATGTATCCTTGATATACAGTTTTCCCTAACAACTTCACCGTAATTCTGGTAAAATCAAAAGCTAAAATATTATTAGGTAAAAACTTAGTCGGCCCGGAAAGAGTCATTTCCATCGTGCCAACTTTCACGGAATTTTCTACTCTGCCAATTTCGCTATTTTCTTTCCCTTCAGCCACAGATTCTGCCGAATAAGCAATGGAAATCTTCGCAATCCACTGAGGGATATATCTTCCCGCACCCAACACAATCCCCGCTTTTTTCCGAGTCTTTTTTGTGCCAGTGATAAAGCAGAGTTGCCAGTTGCCGATTAGTTGCTCAAAGCAATAGCGAGTTTTGGTTTTTTTGGCGCTTTTTTCGGCTGCTAGGAGGGCTGCGACTACTGCGTTGGAAGATGGTTTAGGATTGGAGTTGGCGGCTTGTTCTAGAATTGATATGTTTTCCATTTAAACAAGAATTATCAAATTTTATAGCATTGATTGGAAATTATTAGCAACAGGCAAGATGCCTATACGTTCACTGAGCGTAGTCGAAGTGTCCTAACTATATTGAGTTGCTATATGTTAGATTACTGACTAACTTTACGTTCAGTAACTAAAGTCAAACTCACCCATTCACCTTTGTTATTATAACTGCGAATCATCCGAAACCGCAAGTCAGGTGCAACCAACCAGCCAGCCTCGAAAAATACAGGTTTTCTGAGTTCAACTTTGACAGGGATTGTGCAAGAACCGCCATCGGGAAGTAACAAAACTTGCATTGGGGTAGTACCTTCGTTAAAATTAATGACGGAACCGTCAATGATACCTCCAGAAGCGATCATCTGAGCATCAGGATTAGTGCCAAAGGTAATGCGTTGAATTAGGCGATCGCCATTTTCTAAATGTAATTGTAATTTAGTAGGATAGCAGTCAGAATTTCGCCAATCTGGATAGATTGTCACGGCTTCCCCATGCCATTCTCCCAGCAAATCGTCAATAGTTAAAGGCGGACGTTCGGGGATATTGCGATCGGGCTGCTTTTCCCGAATTAGAGTAAGTGTTGATAAATCGCCATTGGTATTATACAACTGAACGAACCGCAATCGGCGATAATTGTAGATGAAACCAAACTCCGCCCCAGACTCAGCAAAAGGCGCTATTTGAATCGTACCTTGACAAAAAGCTCCGTTCTCAAAAAATAGGATATCTCGTCCTAAATTCTGATATTCTCGAACTATTTCACGGACTTCTGGTGCGCCGACACCGCTGGGATTTGGGTAAAAGCGCTGGAGTTTTAAACGCACAGTTTTGTTGTCATTCAGACCTTCGAGAGCAATAATACTAGGAGTATCTTGAACTACTTCTCCCCGTGGTGATAACTGAGTAAAGGAACCATGCCATTCTCCCAGATTCTGTAGAAAATTATCCCATTGCGATCCCATATTTTACCTCGAAATATATACTAAGCTTCTGCTTACCAATTACCAATTCCCCATTCCCAATTCCCCATTCCCAATTCCCCATTCCCAATTCCCCAATGTCTAAAAATAGAATTATAACTCTACTGACGGATTTTGGATTGAGCGATGCTTATGTGGGAGTGATGAAAGGTACGATCGCCCAAATTAACCCACAACTCAATATCATCGACATTACCCACGACATTTCCCCTCAAAATATTGCAGCGGGGAGGTTTTGTTTGATGAATGCTTATGCTTATTTTCCCACGGAAACGGTGCACGTTGCGGTAGTCGATCCTGGTGTGGGAAGTAGCAGACGCCCAGTAGCAATTCAATGCGCTAATTTCTATCTTGTCGGGCCCGATAACGGGTTGTTTAGCGGGGTGTTGAGTCGGGAAAGTGCGATCGGCTGCGTCTGTCTCACCAACCCCCAATACTGGCGCACACCTCAACCCAGCAGCACTTTCCACGGTCGCGATATTTTCGCTGCTGCGGGTGCTCACTTGGCGAATGGGGTGCGGTTGGAAGAGTTGGGGGAGGCGATCGACCCTGCAAGTTTAGTGCAGTTACAGATACCAAATTGTGCCGTTACAGCCACTGGTATCGCAGGTTGTGTCCAATATTGCGATCGGTTTGGCAATCTCATTACGAATATCCCAAACAATTGCCTTCAAAACAAAAATTGGTCAGTAAAAGTCGATCGCACTTCTGATACGATTATCATCCCCAGCGGCAAAACCTACAGCGACAGCAAACCGGGGGATTTAGTTGCCATCATCGGTTCTGAGGGCTGGCTAGAGATTGCTGTGAACGGCGGCAGCGCTGAATCTGTACTAAAATTGGAGTTTGGTGCGATCGTGCAATTGCTTTTTGAAACTAACAATTAAATAGTCCTAGACGCATGGGGGGGCTAGAAACCGGGTTTTTTTACGAAATACTTTGTTGTAGTCAGCAGATTAGATGAAAAACCCGGTTTCTTTGACGGAGTGCGTAACTTTTTTAGCTTACTCATTTTTGGACTAGCCAATTCTTAACTGCAAGTATCAAAAACCCGATTTATTCAATAAATAAACCGGGTTTCTCATCCTTATCCAGTTACCACAAAATTCACCAACTTTCCAGGAACCACAATCACCTTTTTAATCTCCTTACCCTCAATGTGACGCTTAGCCAAATCCGACTCACGAGCAAACTTTTCCAAAGCAGCTTTATCAGCCCCAGAAGGCACTTGAATTGTACCGCGAGTCTTGCCCATAACTTGAATTACCAACGTAATTTCATCCGTAACTAATGCTGAAACATCCACACTAGGCCAAGTTTGAGTATGTACAGATTCACTGTTACCAATTAAATGCCACAACTCATCAGCAATATGTGGCGAAAAAGGCGCTAATAGTAAAATCAAAGTGCTAATCCCTTCTGCATAAATTGGCGAATCTTTACATTTAGCATCAGTCAAAGCATTGTTCAATTTCATCATTTCCGAAACAGCAGTATTGAACTGATAATCACCCTCCAAATCTTCGCTCACTTCCTTAATTGCAACGTGAATCGCCCGCCGCAAATCCTGCTCAGGTTTACTCAAATTCTCTTTCTCCCCCCCTTGGGAAGGAATAGCAGAGGGGAAATTATCTTTCTCCCCCCCTTGGCAAGGGGGGGCTGGGGGGGGTGAAGCAAATTCTGTTACCAGTCGCCAAACGCGATTTAAAAAGCGGAATTGCCCTTCTACATCAGCGTCATCCCACTCCAAATCTTTCTCAGGTGGCGCTTTGAATAAAATAAACATCCGCGCCGTATCTACCCCGTATTTTTCCATCACTTGCAAGGGGTCAACACCGTTGTATTTTGACTTAGACATCTTCTCATAGAAGACTTCTAAAGTTTCCCCAGTTTCAGGATCTTTGGGATTTGTCGCATCTACTTCTGCGGAAGGAATATATTTGCCAGTAACGGCATTTTTGTAGGTTAATCCCTGCACCATACCTTGAGTTAATAGGCGCTTAAATGGTTCATCGCAATCGATCAAACCCCGATCGCGCAAAACCTTCGTAAAGAACCGAGAATACAGCAAATGCAGGATTGCGTGCTCGATGCCGCCGACATATTGGTCTACTGGCATCCAATCATTCGTCTTCGCACTGTCGAAGACTTGCTCCTGATTACTCGCATCGGGATAGCGCAAGAAATACCACGAAGAATCCATAAAAGTATCCATCGTATCTGTTTCTCGCTTCGCCGGAGTCCCACAACTCGGACAAGGAACATTTACCCAATCATCCATCTTTGCCAAGGGCGAACCTTTGCCAGTAAATTCCACATTTTCCGGCAACAATACGGGTAAATCCGATTGCGGTACGGGAACGGTTCCGCAGTTGGGACAGTGAATTACCGGAATCGGAGCACCCCAATAACGCTGTCTAGAAATCAACCAATCTCTCAAGCGATACTGGACTCGCGCTTTGCCACAACCTGAATTTACGGCAGCTTGAATAATTGCGGCTTTGCCTTTAATTGAATCCATACCATTGAAGCTTTCAGAATTAATCATAATTCCAGGTTCGGTGTAAGCTTCGGTCAACGGCCCCTCATCATCATCTACAATTACTATTTTAATTGGTAGTTCATATTCAGTGGCAAATTGGAAATCTCGCTTGTCATGGGCTGGTACTCCCATAACTGCGCCAGTACCATATTCGTACAGCACATAATCGGCAATCCAAATCGGGATTTCTTCGTCGTTGAAAGGATTGATTACTTTGCCGCCTGTGGGAACGCCGCGCTTGGGTTTGTCCTCTGCTGTGCGATCCATTTCGCTTTGCAGCGCTACTTCTTTCACAAATGTTTCGACTGCCGCTTTTCTGTCTGGTGTAGTAACGCGCTGAGTTAACGGATGTTCCGGGGACAAAACAACATAACTAACGCCATAGATTGTATCGGGACGAGTCGTAAAAACAGCGACTTTTTCATCCATCCCGACAATGGGAAATTCCAAGTAAGCGCCGACCGATTTGCCGATCCAATTGGCTTGCATTAATTTGACTCTTTCAGGCCAATTTGGCAATTTATCTAAGTCATTTAATAACTGTTCGGCATAATCGGTAATTTTGAGAAACCATTGTCGTAATAATTTGCGTTCGACTTGGGCGCCGGAACGCCAAGAACGGCCTTCGTTATCAACTTGTTCGTTTGCTAAGACTGTTTGATCGATGGGATCCCAATTAACTGCGGCTTCTTTTTGATAGGCTAATCCTGAGTCTAAAAATTGTAAAAAAATCCATTGAGTCCAGCGATAATAATCGGGAGAACAAGTTGTAACTTCTTTTGTCCAATCAAAGGAAATGCCGAGGCGCCCAAATAAGCCTTTCATTTGGGCAATATTTTGATACGTCCATTCTGCGGGGGGAATTCCTCGTTCGATGGCGGCATTTTCTGCGGGTAAACCAAAAGCATCCCATCCCATCGGATTCAATACGCGATAGCCTTGCATCCGCTTCAGTCGGGCAATTACATCAATAATTGTGTAGTTGCGGACGTGCCCCATGTGCAAACTTCCCGACGGATAGGGGAACATGGATAAGGCATAAAATTTAGGCTTTTCGCTATTTTCTGGCATTTGGTCTAAGTTTTGCTCAGCCCATGTCTGTTGCCATTTTTCTTCTATGGATTGGGGATTATATTTCGATTCCATAACAATTTCTCCGTGTAGGATTTAGTAATGTTTGCTTGAATATTTTTGCACATTCAAGGGCAGGGCTGTTTCATTCTCAGACAAATCATCGTTTTGTAGGGGCGGTGCCCCCGTGCCCCCCCTCCCTCAGATATTTGTATTATATATTGTAGTATATGGGTGGGGCGAGAAACCGGGTTTTTTCCGAGAATATCGATACACAGCCTAAAAACTGCAAAAAACCCGGTTTCTGTGATTTTGGGTGGGGCGAGAAACCGGGTTTTTTCCGAGAATAGTTGATTACAGTCGGTGATTTGGGCAAAAACCCGGTTTCTTAGCATCTACTTCGGTTTAAATGCTATCTGGATCGATGTTAAATTCGCGCAGTTTAGCGGCTAAACGTTCAGATTTTTGTTCTGCTTGTTCGGCCCTTTGAGCTTCTTGTTCAGCCCTTTGGGATTCTTGTTGTAGACACTGGCGGTCTAATGCCCGTTCTGCTTCTAATTCCGCATAGGAAAGAAACTTTTCGCCATCAGGTCGATAAATTTCTAACCCATCTGATCCCAACTCAAATCGCACTCCCAATCTCGGACTAATCCATCCCTCCATCGGCTCAATTACTTCTAAGTTTCCCTCAATTCTTTGCCAACCTTCCAACTCATTTCTTTCTGGATCGTAAAGGTAATATTCCTCAACTCCATGACGCTGGTAAAATGAAAGTTTCTTATTCATTTTAGTTTGGCGGTCGTTGTGGGAGCGAATCTCAAAAACGACTTGAGGAGTAATATTATCCTCTCGACATTGTATGTAGGAAAGCCGATCGCCCTTTGGCCTCCCAAATACCACCATCGTATCAGGTGCTTGAGAAATATCGATTCTCCCCTCAACGGGATACCAGAGTAAATCGGCGGCTACAAAAACGTTAGGGTCATCCTTAAACAGCGATTCGCAACCTTCTTTGATTTTGACAATTAATTCATATTGAATGGTGCTTTCTGCCATCGGTTGACCGTCGCTGGAAGGATAAATGATTTCTGCGGTTGTGACTTGCATAGTGGTTGTCTCCGAGAATTATCTAAGTTTAATTATACTGTTTTATGCTCGTCATCAGGTCGGGGCGGGTTTACGAGATTGTTGGTTTTAGGCAATTATTATTGGTAAAATCCGCCCCTACATAGATATTGTTCAATCCGCTATTTTTTTAGTTAAAACAACGAACATTTGCGCTTCAAAGCTGCTTGCAAAAGAGCATTATATTGTTTCTCTTTGACAGTATAAGCGCCGAATCTTTCCAAGTGAGGATTGTTCATTTGAGCATCGAAAAGTAGATAAGATCGATCGCGCAATCTCTCCACCAACTTCACCATCGCCACCTTAGAACCCTCGGGAATTCGGAAAAACATCGACTCCCCAATAAACGCGCCGCCTATAGACAATCCCAGAATGCCGCCCGCAAGTTCGTCCCCACACCAAGTCTCGAAGCTGTAAGCCCAACCAGCCTCATACAAACCCCAGTAAATCTGCTTGAGCTCGCGAGAAATCCAAGTTGTTTCGCGATCGGCACAACCGTCAATCACCGCCCCAAAATCGCGGTTTACAGCTACCTCAAACCGATTTTGATTGATTTGGCGTCGCAGCGACTTGGGATAGGTGAATCGCTCATCCAGGGGAATTAGCGCCCGCTGACGGCTGGAATACCACCCCAAACTATCCTCGCCGTCGTTTGCCATCAAGAAAAAGCCTTGCGCGTATCCTTGTATAATTGTCGGTATATCATATTGCATAAATTTATCAGTTGTTTGTCTGTTGACCGTTAACAGCCCACATTAGCAATTAGGAATTAGGAATAATTATGTCAGAACAAATCGAGGCTATCACCTTACCACCAGCCAAAAACCCTGAGCAGGAGGGCGAATGGCTGCAACAAACATTGCTCGCATGGTTAGATTCTGAGTTTATCCCAGAAGCCGCTAACCAGCAAATAGCGAAAAGAGCTACCCAAATCTATGTTCGCCAGCGGATGGAAGGCGAAAATGATGTGGGTAGCCTCGTAATTGCGATCGTCACTGAAATGCAAGCCTATGATTTTTCTAAAAGCTTTTATGGCGAATTTGCGATCGCCAATGCCGTCAGTGATTTATTATTAGAAAGTCTGGGTATCGATAAATGCTGCGGCGAATGAAGCAAGAAAGAGGAAAATTTAACTCAGAATTAGGAAACAAGAATAAACCTAAAACACAATCTTGCAGATTAATTGATTGTAAGTTTTTTTTCCCTCTTCGTACCCTGAGCGGAGCGTCGCCCTGAGCGTAGTCGAAGGGTCGAAGGGCTTTCTTTCTTCCTTCTTCCTTCTTCCTTCTTCCTTCTTCCTTCTTCCTTCCTTTTACTACCAGCTAGACTTAACTACGCCGGGCAAAAGACCTTCGTGAGCCATTTCTCGCATCATGTTCCGAGACAGGCCGAAGTCACGGTAGTAACCTCTGGGACGACCAGTGGCCCAGCAGCGGTTACGCAAACGAGTCCGCGAACTGGCGCGGGGTAGCTTTTGCAGTTCCCGGTGAATCGCCATTTTGTCCATCTGATTCGCAGCTTGGTCGAATTGGTCTTTCAGGTCGGCGCGCTTGTCAGCGTACTTGTCTACGAGTGCTTGGCGCTTTTTTTCGCGCTCGATCATGCTCTTCTTAGCCATGTTCTGTTGATATCCTTAGATAAATCACAATCTATTATTATACTATATTTTGATCATTTTGGATGACTTTAGTTTGAAATATTTTTATTTGTACACAGCAACCGATCGCATTTGTAGCGTTTGTCAGGTCATTTTGTGCGATCTTTGCTAGGCTTGGAACTGACACGTCCTACGAACTACTCCTGGTTTTCGCCAAGAGTCTGTTGTGCAGGGTGTCGAATGTGGAGGATGCGAACTGTTGACACATCTTCAGCCTCCGTAATTGTGAAAAGAATACGGTATGAATTGCGCCCTTTACCATAAAGTAATTGCCTAATTTCTTTACTGAAATATTGATTCTCTCTGGCTACAGGACAGCGTTTTGGCATGGCAGATAAAGACTCAATCGCCTTCAATAATCCTTCATACCACTCTCTTGCTTTCTCTGGTGATGTTTTCTGGGATAATAGCAAGAAGGCATTATCAGCTTCTCCTTCTGCAATGCTTGAAATTTCAATGAGATATGTCATCAATTTGTCGGAAGATTATACTTGGTGCGCTGTGATTTAGCAAATTCGTCAAAAGAACGGAATCGTCCTAACTCAAAATCATTTAATCCCTGCTGAATACCCTCAATAGCTTCTTGGGAGTCTCGTGCTTCCCATTCTAATATCCGAGTTAGTAATTGAGCCGCCACAAGGCTAATGTCTTCTCCTTGGCGATCGGCTTTTTCACGCAGTAGTGCTTCTATTTCTGGACTGAGGGAAATCGCAATACTCATAAATTTGTTTCCTTAGCATTAAGCTGTTGACAATAATTATAGCAAACTGAAAAAGCGATCGCATTTGTAGGGTGCGTCAGTTGATATTTTTTAATGATAATTGCTAGTCTTCGTACTGACGCACCCTACGAAATATTGGCAGAGGGACACAAATCTGCAATTTCGCAAACTTCACAAGTCGGATTTCTCGCATTACAAACTGCTCGACCATGATAGACTAACCGAATTGACCAATTTTCCCAATCCGGCTGTGGCAACAATAGCATTAAATCTTGCTCAATCCGAATTGGATCTGGATGTTTTGTCAATCCCAATCGCTGACTCAATCGTTTGACATGAGTGTCTACTGTCACGCCCATATGAATTCCAAAAGCGTGAGCAAGTACCACATTAGCCGTTTTGCGCGCAACTCCCGGCAATTCTAATAGTAGTTCCATTGTCTGCGGGACTTGATTATTGAATTTATTGGCGATCGCCCAACAAGCACCTTTAATATTTTTAGACTTATTCCGATAGAAACCAGTCGATCGCACTAAACTCTCTAATTCCTCCAAATCAGCATTTCCCAGAGTCGCCGCATCGGGAAAACGCTCAAATAAAGCGGGTGTCACCAGATTAACTCGCGCATCTGTGCATTGAGCCGAGAGAATTGTCGCCACGAGTAACTGCACAGGAGTTTCGTAATCGAGAGTGCAAGGGGCTTCTGGATACAGCCGTTTGAGGCGAATTAAGATTTCGTGCGATCGCTTTTTTAAACTTAACTTTTTAGTCATTAATCATTGGGCATTGGGCATTGGGCATTGGGCATTGGGCATTGGGCATTGGGCATTGGGCATCGGGCATCGGGAATTGGGCATCGGGAATTGGTTATTGGTTATTAGTTAGCTGCCATCAGTAACCAATAACCAATAACCAATAACCAATAACCAGTAACCAGTAACCAATAACTATTGTTGCATGAGACTTCGGAAATCGAACCCGGCTAAATTAGCAGTATCGCGAACAATCAAGAAAATTCCCAAACCCAGCAAGAGCATCAAACCACTCTGCATCACATTTTCCTGAATCTTGTTAGGCAACGGTTTACCCCGCACTCCTTCGATTAACAGAAAAGCTAACTGGCCGCCATCCAAAGCAGGTAAAGGCAAGATATTAATTACAGCCAAATTGATGCTAATTAGCACAGCATACTGAAACAAACTCGCTGCATCCGATCGCGCAATCCCTGCACCAATCGCCACAATCGCTACTGGCCCGGACAACTTTTCAGCAGTTTTACTGAAATTGCTAAATAACTGCCCAAAGCCTTGAAACGTCAGCACTACAATCCGTTCAAATTCTGCTGTGGCCTTGGTAAACGCCTCGACAATGCCGACTCGCTGCCGCACCACAGTACCATTGGAAGTTAGCTGTACCCCAATGCGACCTTTACCATCAGGGGTCAATTCGGGAGTTACTGTCACCACAA
Source organism: Oscillatoriales bacterium (assembly GCA_043718495.1). Taxonomy (GTDB): domain Bacteria; phylum Cyanobacteriota; class Cyanobacteriia; order Cyanobacteriales; family Microcoleaceae; genus Microcoleus. The sequence goes on from JAYSVM010000196.1 coordinate 11,261, forward strand.
ATTTCTGTTCTTGACGCAGAATTTCCAAGGCTAGGGCTTGGTTGGGATGATTTTGGATTTCCGAGACCAAAGACTTGATTGCTTGAGCTGAAGCCCCTAATTCCCTGCCGTCAACGGACAGCACGATGTCTCCTGCTTTTATACCGGCTTTGGCTGCTGCGGAACTGACTTCGATCGCAACTTCCGGGACTTTCACTCCTGGTTGGTAGTTCAATTCGGCCGCGCCAACTGTGCCGAATTGCACGACTAGCAGGAAGTAAGCAAAGATTAAGTTGGCAATTACTCCTGCACTAATCACGATCGCGCGATCGAGTACAGGTCGATTTTTGAGCAAATCCGGGTCATTTGGAGGGATACTGCTTTCGGGATCGTCATCTGGAAAACCCACGAAACCTCCCAGGGGAAATGCTCTCAGGGCATATTCGGTTTCTGGGCCTTGGTATTTCCAGAGAATGGGGCCGAAGCCGATGGAAAAGCGGTTGACGTGGATGTGCTGGAGTCTCGCCGCTAGGAAGTGGCCGAGTTCGTGAACGACAATGAGGATACCTAAAACTGCGATCGCTGCCAAAACTGACATGAAGGATTCCAATTATACTTTTAGTTGACTTTGATTTATTTTAATGTGTTTTGAAGATAGATCGCCTGCGATCGGCAATTTTCAGTCAAACTTGAAGAAGGAAGAAGGAAGAAGGAAGAAGGAAGAAGGAAGAAGGAAGAAGGAAGAAACTATGCCCAATTCCCGATGCCCGATGCCCGATGCCCGATGCCCAATTCCCCATTCCCCATTCCCAATTTTTAATTTATGAAAGAAACTTCTTTGAATATTATCGCTATTTCTATCTTCGCCATCACCGTTTCAATTTTATTGGGGCCTCTATTCAATATACCAGAGGCCGTACCTGCGATCGCCACTTTTTGTCTTTTGGGGTTAGCCACCTTAGACAGTTTTCAGTGGCAAGGTCAAGGCGGTACAATTTTAGTAGACTTGATCGCAGGAAGTTCTAAAGAAAAGCGCGATCGCATCCTCCATCACGAAGCCGGACACTTCCTAGTCGCACACCTATTAGGAATTCCCGTAACCGGCTACGCCCTCAACGCTTGGGAAGCCTTTAAACAAGGGCAATCAGCCCAAGGCGGTGTCCGATTTGAAGACGAACAATTAGCATCCCAACTACAAAAAGGCACACTTTCGGTTCAACTTTTAGACCGATACTGCACCGTTTGGATGGCAGGAATCGTCGCTGAAAACTTTGTCTATGGCAACGCCGAAGGAGGATCAGAAGATCGCACAAAAATCAATGCAATTTTCACACAATTGCGGCGGCCAAGTTCCGAAATTGAATTCAAACAAAACTGGGGTTCTCTCCAAGCTAAAAACTTAATTGAAACCCATAAATTAGCCTACGAATCTCTAGTAGTAGCAATGGCAGAAAGAGCAACCGTAGATGAATGTTGTGAGATTATCCAGCAAAAATTGTAGTCAAAAAAAGCTTCTAAAAATCCATAGGTTATGTTAGAACACAACTTTTTCGCCAAAACATTGCCACCAGCTAACCCAAATCAAGAAAAATTGCTTTGGCTGTTTGGTTTTCGCATCGACCCAGAAACAGAAGCACCGAATCTATACACCTTAATTGTCTATGGCGAAGAGGAACCACCTTTAGTAGCTGGCGGTCAACTGGTATTTTTTAGCCGTCCTGAGTTAGCGATTAATGCTCTCCAATTGTGCGATATTGATGTCACTGCACTGGGAATGCCACCAACAGAAATAGATGGGATATGTGACATAGCAGAAACTCTATACTTGCTGGATGCAGAAGATAGTGACGAGTCAGATACTATCGTCAATTGTTTGAACACATTGTTTGATTTAGTCAAGGCGATATTAATACCAATGCCAACGGAGTATAAGCGAGTGCTTTATGCTTTTGCAGACCATTTGACTTTTGAGCAAGAGTTTGCCAGTTTTTTAAATGAAGAAGATATTCAGCGTTCTGAGATTGTTAATGCTATTTTGTGGTGTGTGGGAGCAATTACAACTAAATCTAGATTGCTGATATAGTATTGTGTATATTAATATCAAACAAATCATCAAAATGTTGTAGGGGCGGGTTCGCAAACCATACAGAACAATGACCAAAAATTCAGATAACCCCCCCCTACCCACCGTAAATCTGAACGTACATTTGGCTGGTTTATTGTGTTCGGGCGGGTTTTTGAGACTGTTTGTTTTGGGGCGATTATTATTGGTGAACCCGCCCCTACAAATCTATCAATTCGCATTACCAAAATTTCAGGATCATCCCGATCGCCATAGTAAACTTAGCCATAGGACGAATAGCGGGTTATACTTCTACTACAAAGTCCCTACCTATCCAATAACTAACCCGGAAATCACAGTTTATGAGCAACACTTCCCCTCCTCCAGCAGCAGCGCCCAACCACCCCGAAGCAAAAAAACTCAGTTTCTCAACAAAATTAGCCTACGGTGCGGGAGACCTCGGCCCAGCCATCACTGCGAATGTTCTAGTATTTTTCCTACTACTGTTTTTTACCAGTGTCGCCGGTTTGTCTCCTGGTACTGCTAGCAATATTTTGCTGATTGGTAAGGTTTGGGACGCTATAAACGATCCCATTGTGGGGGTTTTGAGCGATCGCACATCTCACCCCTGGGGCCGCCGATATCCTTGGATGGTATACGGCGCAATTCCCTTTGGCATCTTCTTCTTTTTGCAGTGGATTGTTCCTAGCGAAAATCCCACGATACTGTTTTGGTACTATGTGATTATCTCTATTTTATTCAACACCGCTTACACTGCTGTCAATCTTCCCTACACCGCACTTACCCCAGAATTAACCCAAGATTATAACGAACGTACTAGCCTGAATAGTTTTCGATTTGCTTTCTCGATCGGTGGCAGCATTGTGTCACTAATTTTAGCACAAATTATCTTTGCCTTAGTTAAAGACAATACCCAAAAATACATCATATTAGGTGCTGTCTGTACAGTGATTTCAGTCTTGCCTTTGTATTGGTGCTTTTTAGGAACTCGCAAACACGTCTTATCTCAACTGCAAGAAAATCCAGTAGAAGATAATTCAACTTCTTTGCCACTGAAAGAACAGTTACGCATTGCTTTTAATAATCGCCCTTTTTTGTACGTGATTGGCATTTATCTCTGTTCTTGGTTGGGAGTGCAATTAACTGCTTCTATTTTGCCTTATTTTGTGATCGACTGGATGAAACTACCGCCAGCAGCTTTTACCCAAACTGCGATCGCGGTTCAAGGTACTGCACTCGCCATGCTATTTGTTTGGAGTAGAGTCAGCCAGAAGTACGGTAAAAAAGCCGTGTATTTTATGGGCATGAGTTTGTGGATTATCGCCCAAGCCGGACTGTTTTTTCTGCAACCAGGACAAGTAGTTCTGATGTACGTGTTAGCAGTCATGGCAGGTGTCGGAGTTTCCACTGCTTATTTAGTACCTTGGTCGATGATACCGGATGTGATTGAACTCGACGAACTGCAAACTGGAGAAAGACGCGAAGGTGTGTTTTATTCGTTTATGGTACTGCTGCAAAAAATCGGGTTGGCGCTGGGTTTGTGGTTTGTAGGACAGGCTTTAGAAAGAGCTGGATTCCTTGCCACGGTTCAGGGACAAGCACCACCTGTACAACCTGATTCTGCACTGTTTGCGATTCGATTTGCGATCGGGCCTTTGCCAACAATTGCTTTAATTGGCGGCATGATTCTCACATATTTTTATCCGATTACCCGCGAAGTTCATGCAGAAATATTGTTGAAACTCAGAGAAAAAAAAGCAGGAAATTAAATTAGGCGATCGCAAGGGAAAATAGATCTAATTCCTGTTTCCCGATCGCTCTGAAACCTCTTTGATCGTCCAGCCTTTCTCAGCAGCAAACTCTCGAACCCGCAATCTAATTAAACCCATTGACAGACCACTAGATTTAGTTTTTAACGATTTTATCGTAAAAGCGATCGCTCACTCCTGCACAATTTCCACCAAATCTTCAATCATTACATCAAAGGTGCGGGCTAATTTGTGTATAGAAATGAAATCAATAGTTGACACTCCCGGACAGCGGGCGTAGTGTCTGACTGTACTGTAAATTACTCCCGATCGCTCTGAAACCTCTTTTAGCGTCCAACCTTTCTCAGCGGCAAATTCTCTGACTTTTAGTCTAACTAAACCCATACTTGACAAATGATGGTACACCATCATATGATGGTTTTATCGTAAAAAGCGATCGCCCCAACGTCTGGAAAACTTAAAGACGATCGCCTATCAAAGTTCAAATCCCATCAACTGGGATTTATTAACCATTTACAATTCCCATTAAGTGGGATGTATCAACCATGTTAGCAAGCTTTCGACCAAAATCAACCTTCCGACACAGATTGAGCCGGTTTGTGACAAAAGAGGCGATCGCACGGCTGCTAAAAATCAAGGTAGAACAAATATATCGCTTCGAGTTCTGGGCGCATATCCTCTACGTGCACGCCCAAGGGATGAGTCGGTTTGTGAGTTATGCGGACTTTCCGCCAGTAGTGGGAGTGGAATCGCCATCGGGTTTAGATTTTGGTTATTGGAAGCGCCGGATGGCGAGTTTGAAGGAGAGATTCGCACCGGATTTTTGGGTGGATTTCTATGGGGATAAATTTCATCAAGCTGTTTCTGTTGCTGAATTGTTGGAGTGGGGAGAGTTAGTTGGGGTGGTTAAATTGATGTTGGGGGCGATCGGGCTGGAGTCGCTGCGAAAGGTTTACGCACAAGAGAAATATCTGCTGGAACATTTCTAAATGCTGTGTTTTTTTATAACTGGACTTACGAACTCGTGACCTAAAAAGTAGTGCTACAAGATTTTACCCCATATCCGTAGGGAAACGGCAATGCCGTGTCCGGTGCCGGGAGCTACGACTTTTAAGAATTGGCATAAGTTCAGGGCAAGAAACCAAGGTGATGATACCATGCAGCATCATTCCAGTCTAAGAGTCCATAATATCTTCCTCCCCTATTCCCAAACTCGGCAAACTGCCGACAATTTGCACAGTTTCCAAACTGACTGCGATGACTTGGCTAATTAACCGGACAATGTATTGTTCGTCATCCAAGCGATTCGGGTCATTAACAATTCCACTCCGTTTATCAGTTTTGAATTGATACTGGTCTATTACCCAATCTAACGCAGAACGGTTCCCCAGACGGTACTCAAATGCTGAAGAGGGAATGCCGCTTAAGGTGAGAAAATCGTTGTAAATCAGTTGAGTTTTATCTTTACTCAATCTCATCTTTTCTACCCGCCAATCTAACGGCACGTCAGTATTTTCTATCCACTTAAGCGGATATTCTGGTTGCTGTTCGTAATTGACGTGAATTTCTGCTAAACGTTTGCCCGCATTAGCGAAAGAATGAAAATCGGGAGTGTAGGGAATATGGGGGCAATTCCCGTTTCAAATTGGCGGCGTAGCGAGTGCAATAGGTGGGATGGTGCAAAACAGCATAAACGTAGTAGAAAATATCCCATTTGCTAATCCTGTCGTCTTCGTAGTGGCGGCGGAATTCTGTTAGCGCCCAGTCTGTGATATTTTCGCGGCGGTTTGTACCGTCTTCATCGTAGATGTAGAATGGGAAACATTGTCCGGGACGCCCCCCTACTCCCACATCAGAAATACAATCAGTCATCTGTACTAGAAAGGGAATTTGGGAGTGATTTGTCACGGCAATTACTCGATTCTCTTTCTCAGTATCTGGTACAGGAAATATATAGGGAAATTGACCGCGACGATGAGTTAAAACTTCATCAAAATACAAAAATTGCAAACTGAAAGGGCGATAAAGTGCAAGCCTGATTTTTTCAGGATTAAACTCGGTTTTGACATTGGCTGCAAGGCATTCTTTTAGACGACTACTCCACTTAATTTTAGTATCCTCATATTCCACAAAGTTATCAATAGTATCCCCCGGTTTTCTTAGATGATGCCAGCGATAAACTTGGTGACTATAATTGTCTATAAACAATCTAATATTTTCCACTAAATCATCTTTTTTAAAATTATATGCCCATGTATCCCGTGCTGTTTCAGATCCCCTGCTATAAACATGAAAAATGACTCTTTCATCATTTTTATGAGAAGCTTTAGCTTCTTTACCACCAATCGGTATCAACTGTTCAAAATCATCTTGCAATCCTTCAGTTAGCCAATTATATTTTAGATCGGGCTGAATTAATTGCCATTCAACCCCACCTCGATGTTGATACTTTTCTAAATACTCATACTTTTCTTCTTTTCGCCACAACTCATCAACCCGTGCATAGTAAATTTGTGCAGGTTTAGAATCTTGACCATTTTTATTCCTGATCAACAGGTTAATACTGACTCCTACTTGAATGCCAAAAACATTATGAGTTGTACCTGAAATTCTGGGATTTTTTCTAACATTTCCTCCTAAATCCAAGATATAAAGCGCATCAAAATCTTTCTGAAGATTTTTCCTCATTCCATCAAAAGCAATATCATTAACAAAGCTGTTATTAGTTACAAAAGCTACAATTCCCTCATCACCAATTCTATCCGATGCCCAGCGAATCGCTTTCACATAAGGATCTGACAGTGCATTTTTATTAGTTGCTTTCGAGTCTTTAGAATAAGTTTCGGCAACGCGGCGGTCTATTTCTTCATACTTGCGATTTTTATTGTTATCATTTTCACTAATTTGAAAAGCATTATAAGGTGGATTGCCAACAACAACAAAAATCGGCGAACTTCTCTGCCTCTCTACCCTCGCTGTATTTGCCGCCGTAAACAAAGAAAGTTGCTGTACTTTTTGGTCAGAAAAAGTATCAACTAAACAAATACCTTCAAATGGTTGATAAGTCCCCGTTGCCTCAAAATACTCATGTTCGATATTCATCGAAGCAATGTAATAAGGCAGTAACATCAACTCATTGCAGTGCAATTCGTCAGCATATTTCTGCGGTAGTGCGGTTTTCCGAATCTCTCGCATTACCCGCATCATAAAATTCCCTGTCCCCACAAAAGGATCGAGGATATGCACTCCTTTATCGCTTAAGGATTTGCCAAACTCTTTTTGCAAGATATCCTCAACACTTTTGACCATGAAATTCACAATCGGTTGAGGAGTGTAAACGATGCCGTGAGTGTCCGCAACCTTGATAGCAAATCCTTGGAAAAACTTCTCGTAAATGGTGTTGAGAAAGTGCTGTTTTTCGCTAAAATCATCAATTGTCGCGGCGGTTTCTTCTAAGGCACGGTAAAAATAGTCAACTTCTCCGAGGAAATGGTCGCGACTGAATGATTTAGAAGTTAAAGCATTAATAACTTTTTCGATTTCAACAGCGATGATATTGCGGTTGGTAAAATCTTGGTTATCAAAGATGCGGCGAAAAATGCGTTCGGTGAGGATGTGCTGAATTAGCATTTCCTCGACCGCAGCTTCGGAGAGATTGGGGTTAATTGATTGGCGGCAGACGGCGGTAAAGTCATTAAATGCTAGAATAAATCTTTTGTTAGTTTTGCGTTGTCCGTCAATCAGACTAATCATTTTTCCTGCTAAATCTTTGACTCTGCTGCCAAATTCAGCGGCGGCGACTTCCCACTGGGCGATAGCGGGAGTTCGGTATTCAAAAAATAGCTTCAGCGTATCGACTAGGGATTGCGGTTTTGTGATATCTTCATCACAGAGTTGCTTGCCGCCTTGCCAAATAATTGCCCGTTCCGGTGCTTGAAAAATAATGTTATCTTTGGGATAGCCAACAGCAAATTTTTTTGTAACTTCGCGTTCCAGCTTGTCATGGGTGTCTTTTGCTTCCCAGATACCGTGTCTGAGACTGTCGGCCCGCACTAATTCCCCATCAACTCTGATTCGCTTATTGCCGATTTTCATCTCTTTTTCGGGCACCAGCGTCCACCCAAATTGCTGACAGCAAGACTTTAGCAAATCGGCAAAAGCATCCTTTACTGCTAATTCGTGAGATATCCCCAATTTCGCAAATTGTCCCAGGGCATTGTAATATGCTTTAACAGGTTGGTGGGTTGGCTTGAGGTTGAGATTTGGCATGGGCGATGGGCGAGCGCAAATTGCTGATTTAATTTTAAGCGATATTGTAACTTTTTTACCGTCAAACAAAAGAAAATAAAAGTACACGCGGCGTAGCTATCCCGTAGGGAATTGCCCGCACCCATCGCCCCCAACAATTCCCACGGCATCAGCGATAATAGTATTAGCGCACTATTTAAAATCGAGGAAACACCTATGCTCGCGACTACCAGCGAACTACCCAAAATCGAGGAAACAGCTCTGCTCGCGACTGCCGCCCTACAGGATAATCTTACCATAGAAGACTTCATGGATCATCCGTGCGACAACATGGAATTGGTAGACGGCCAACTTGTGGAGAAAAATGGAGCCACGCTCAAGCATGGTAAAATTCAATCAAGCCTTGGTTGTGCTTGGGCAAATTACAGAAATTTCAGCAAACAGGAAGGTGAATTTTATATTTCACCACCTTGTCGCACTAGCCGACAAATTCGCCGCCCCGATGTCGCTTATCTCACACCCGAATTAGTTGCACAATTTGGCAATCTTGCCACTTTACCCCAAAGTTTTCCCTTAATTGCCGAAATAGTTTCACCCATCGATATCGCTGAAGATGTCTTTCTCAAAGCACAGGAATATTTAGAATCTAGTTGTCAGGAAGTTTGGCTAGTTTTTCCCGAAAGTCGTTTAATATTTGTGATGACTCAAAATCAAATATTGACATTTCGATCGGGCGATACCGCCACCACTCAGCAAATCCTGCTCGGTTTTAGCATTGAGGTCGATCGCTTGCTAGCTTAAACTAAATTATGACTAAGAAAGGGAGTCAAACAAATGACAACTATCCAATCAATAACAACTGCAATAACATCCCTTTATGAACAGGATTTTTATTTGTGGTTACAGACAACAATCAACTTATTAAAAGAGGGAAAGTTTTCTGAAATAGATTTAGAGAACTTACTAGAGGAACTGGAAAGTATAGAAGGAGGCGATAAAAATACTTTAAAAAGTAATTTGAGGGTACTTTTAATGCACTTACTCAAGTATAAATATCAGCCCGAAAAACGAACAAATAGTTGGCTATATACCATTCTAGAACATCGCAAACGCATCCGAGATACCTTCAAAACCAGTCCGAGTTTGTATCGTTTTTTTGAAGAGATTTTTAATGAATCTTATCAAGATGCTAGGGAATTAGCCACAGATGAAACAGGTTTATCTATTGCGACATTTCCCCCAGAGTCTCCCTTCACTGGAGAAGAAGTTCTTAATCCTGATTTTTTACCGCTTGAGTGCGATCAGTCTGAAAATCCTGAGAATATTGAATAATTGAATTAGATATCCCACCATCCTAGAAACCGCCATGTCAGACGACTTTTCCCTAGACGAGCTTTTAATCAATAGTTATAATGCCTTCAAAGACGCAGAAAATGATGTGGGACAGTGTAATGTTTTAGTCATTGGCAAAACCGGTGTTGGCAAAAGTACCCTGATCAATGCAGTTTTTCGCCAGCGCTTAGCAGAAACCGGAGTCGGCCGTCCCGTCACTCACGGTATTCGCCAATATACTAAACCCAATTGCCCGATCGCAGTTTACGACACTCCCGGACTCGAACTCAACGCCGAACAAATTAAAATTATTCAGTTAAACGTTGCTAAACTAATTGAAGACCAAAGACTTCTGCACCCCAAAGAACACATACACGTCATCTGGTACTGCATCAATCACGGCGCAAATAGAATAGAATCCGTGGAGGAAGGCTGGCTAAGAGAAATGGAAGTCAAAGATGTACCAGTTATTTTAGTGTTGACTCAAACTACATCGAAAAAACCAAGCGAGTTTTTCAAGCAACTCGAACACATGAATTTGCCAGTCAGTCAAGTTATCCCTGTCATGGCGGAACCAGAAGAGATTGATGAGGATTATACAGTAAAATCTCACGGTTTAGACAAGTTGGTCGATGCAACTTTTCAATTGCTACCGGAAGTAGCTAAAAAAGCCTTTGTTAAAGAACAAATTGCAAATATTGGACTCAAATCTGATATGGCATTCAAATATCTCAGTGCCTATGTTGCCGGTTCTGCAATTATCGGTGCGACTCCTGTACCGTTTGCTGATGCACCAATTTTGATGACGATGCAAACGGCAATGATTGCGAATATTACTGTGATTTTTGGAATGCCTTTTGATAAGGGATTTATCTCGGCGATGCTGTCTGCAATTAGCGGCGCTGGTGGAGTGACTGCTGTTGGCAGAAGTATTGTAACTAATTTGATTAAAATGATTCCCGGTGCGGGTACGATTGTCGGTGGTGCTATCTCCGGTGCAACGGCAGCAACTCTCACCCTTGCTCTCGGTTTGGCTTATATTGAAGTGCTGAAAACTTATATGAAAGCTCAAGTTAATGGGGAACAACTTTCTTTGCAGCAGTTGACGAAGATGTTTGTGGATTTGTATAAAGATTATGCTTCGTCGGGACGCAAAACTTTGAAGGATGATAATCGGAATCAACCAAAACCTCCCAATCAAATTAATATTGATTAAATTGAGTATAGGCATAGGGCATAAGGGCATAGGGCATGGGTTAGTTCCAATTAGCTATTAGCTATTACCAATACCTAATATCAACTCCGGTAGCATTGGAATTATTGCCGAAATTAGGAGACGGCAATGCCGTGTCCCTACAATATTATTTTGGGTAGGGACACGGCACTGCCGTCTCCTCTATATCATTCCGGTTACTATAAATTTTGTACATTTGCACAAAGTCACCAAGGGCGGTAATATATTGATTGCTTTGTTTGCAGATATAACGTAAATTCCGATCGCAATTAAAACCAATAATCAAAATATGTCCAAGACTTACACCGTTGAATTTCTCCACCAAGGCAGTACCTATACCGTAGAAGTACCGGAAGATAAACAACTTCTGCGCGCCGCCAACGCCGCCGGTATTGAGTTGCCGAGTTCTTGCAATGCCGGGGTTTGTACTACCTGTGCTGCTAAAATTATTGAAGGTCAAGTTGAGCAAACCGATTGTATGGGCGTTAGTCCGGATCTACAAGCGGAAGGTTATGTGTTGCTTTGCGTTGCTTTTCCCCGATCGAACTTGAAGATAGAAACCGAAAAAGAAGATGTTGTCTACGATCGCCAGTTCGGCAAACCCTAGAATTAAGTTAAAATCGATACAACTGCCGATCGCGGTAAACACCACTATGGATCGCTCTATGACTACCCATTTTATTTCCGCAGAAGTCCACCTCCACGATACAGCCGAAGAACTCCACGAGGCGATCGAGATTGAACTGCAAAAGCACGGTGAACCACTACGGTGGGCTGTTACAGACGTTGATGTCGATCGCCAAAAAGCTGTCGTAGAAGGCTACGTCCTCCTAGAATCACCCGTAGCACCATCCCCCGCGATAGCTTGAACCTCCCTCCCTTCACAGTGGTTTTGATCGTTCCAACAGGCGTTGGAGCGTCCATAGGGGGCTTTGCGGGCGATGCGCTACCTGTCGCTAGGGCGATCGCCCAAATTTCAGATACGCTGATTACTCACCCCAATGTCCTCAACGGCGCTCAACTCTATTGGCCCATACCTAACGCTCTTTATGTCGAAGGCTATGCCCTTGACAAATTTGCACAAGGATGCTGGGGTCTACAACCAGTACATCAAAATCGCATTGGCTTAATCCTCGATTCTGGTATCGAACCAGACTTGCAGTTGCGCCACTTGCAAGCCGTTGATGCTTCTAGAGCCACACTAGGTTTGAACATCACTGATTATGTTTTAACCGATCGCCCCCTGAATGTAGAATTGCGAATGTCAGAATCAGGGGCATCCTGGGGGACGATCGCAAATCCCGACAGTCTATTGCGCGCCGCCGAAAAATTAATTACCCAAGCCAAAGTCGAGGCGATCGCCGTTGTGGCAAGATTTCCCGACGATGAAGGCAGTCTTGCCCTCGCCAACTACCGCCACGGCACAGGAGTTGACCCTCTCGCTGGCGCGGAAGCAGTGATCAGTCACCTGATTGTCAGAACATTTAAAATCCCCTGTGCTCACGCTCCGGCCCTTTCTCCGCTACCCCTCGATCCGCATCTGTCACCGCGATCGGCTGCTGAAGAAATCGGGTATACTTTTCTATCCTGCGTGCTCGCAGGGCTCAGCAAAGCTCCCCAGTTTGTCACTCCTACTGTGGGACAGGCATCTTGCCTGTCACAGGTATTGGGCGGGCAAGATGCCCGCCCCACACAGATATTGAGCGGGCAAGATGCCCACCCCACAAGAGAGTCCCAGGGTTTGTGGGCCGATCGAGTCGATGCGGTGGTGATACCCGCCACAGCCTGCGGTGGTAGTGCTATTCTGAGTTTGAGTGGGCGATCGACCGTACAAATCATCGCTGTCGGCGACAACAAAACCCAGATGCAGGCTACTCCAGAAAAACTCGGAATCAAAGCTTTGCAGGTAAACTCATATTTAGAGGCGATCGGAGTCTTGGTCGCTTTACGAACCGGCATCACACCAGCCTCCTTGGGTGCAGACATTTCTTCCTTGCGATGTTTGTCTGATTCAACTCCAAAAATCTAAAATCTAAAATCTAAAATTGATTAAGTGGCAGAAAAACTTCCCGAAAATCCAGAATTTGAAGCCTTGACACGCACCCAAGTTTTAGTAGCAATGGGCGTGACCGCAATCATATTGCTGGTAATAGCTAAATTGTGGTTACAATTTGGATCGGTATCACTTTTGCCAATCAAATTAATCGGAATTGATTTGCTCAAAGGATGTGCCATCGGACTAGCAATTACAGTCGGTAGTGCGATCGTTTATCACCTCTGGCCAGGTTATCGGCGCAGTGCTGACGTTTACTTGGAAGTAGTGTTAAAACCATTGTTTTGGCCAGACTTGATTTGGTTAGGACTACTGCCCGGACTTAGCGAAGAATTGCTATTTCGAGGCGTAATGATGTCTGCTTTAGGATTAAATACCACCGGCCTAATTTTATCCAGTTTTTGCTTTGGCATTTTGCACTTAGGAGGAATTGAGCAGTGGCCCTATGCTATTTGGGCAACTGCCGTGGGATTATTGTTGGGTTATAGTTTTTTAGAGACTGGTAATTTGTTAGTTCCAATTATCGCTCATATCTGTACAAATCTGATTTCTAGCTGTGTTTGGAAATGGGAAAACCAAGGCTTATAGCCTTCTCAGAGCGATCGATTGGGCATGGGGCATTGGGCATTGGGCATCGCGCATTGGGCATTGGGCATGGGGCATTGGGCATTGGGCATCGGACACTGAGCGTAGTCGAAGTGTCCAATAACCTTCTTCCTTATTCCTTCTTCCTTCTTCCTGAAGCGTTCCCTGAGCGGAGTCGAAGGGCCTTCTTCCTTATTCCTTATTCCTTATTCCTTCTTCCTTCTTCCTTCTACTCAACGACTAAGCCCACGAGAATTTAGCTGATCGAAAACGTACCGAGAAATTGCCGGAAATATAGTTTCATCCTTGGCATAAGCCGGATCGTCAGCGAAAACGACTAAGATATAAATCGCTTTATCATCTAAAGTTCTGACAAATGCCACTTCGCTGCGGGATTTGGAAGTATAACCCACTTTAGATCCAAAATAAATATTCGTTGGTAAAGATTCACCCAGAAATCCTTTGATCGAATTGCTAGGATCGTTTTTCCAGGCTTTTGGTTCTAAGTCTCTAGTCAGCAAGTAAGCCATTTTTCGGCTAGCGATGCTGGAAATAGCTTGTCTGGTATAAATTTCATACATTAACCTGGCTGCTTGATCGGTAGTTACTTGATTGCGAATTGGATTGGAAGCATCACCACGTAATTGCAAATCTCGACCGATTGGTTGTTCTTGTCTTAAATAGTAGATTGGATAATTTTTGGTGGAAAGTATAACATTTGTGTAACCTGCTGATTGGAAAAAATCATTAATTTGGCGACGCTTGGCTAGCCAGCCTTCTAAATTTTCTCCTGTGAGTTTCCCCCCGGATTCGGTATCGGTAATTTTGTCTAAAATGCGACTGGCTGCATCGTTATTGGAGACACGAATCATCTGTTCTAGGTCTGAAGTAAATGAAGATTCTTTTTGTGTAATTATGTCTTTTTCCAATGCTGAGTAAAAAGCAACCATCCAAAATAATTTAGCAACGCTAGCAGGAAATCTGATGTTTTGATTTTGATATCCAGCGATGGTGTGGGCTTGGGAATTACTGACATCCAGTAAACTAATTGATAGCGGTTCTATGGGTAATCCTTTGGTGGTGGCAATCTTCGCTGCTTCATCAACAATAACTTGTAGTTCTTGAGAGTAAACTGGATTGGGAGGTGTCTTGAGGTTGTAGGTGAAAGTGGGATCGGAATTGGAGTCTACTACATTTTCTGGTGTTGGGATTGTCGGCGGGGCTAAAGCCTCTTGAGGTAAGATGACTGGCGGTTCGATCGGACGACGAGATCTGAATGGTAGTGTAATTATCCAACCGATCGCGATCGCCCCTAAAATTAAGTACAGGATATTGCGGTATTTTAAACGAGCAAATGGCTTCCTCACTCGACGACGGGACTTGAGTGGACTCTGGTTGATTGGGCGTCGTGAGTTGGTTAGGCGTCTAGGTAAGGCTGTTTTCTGCTTAGGAAACCCAGTCTTTTGTCGGGCTTGTCTCCCCATGTCTACCCCCTGCCGCCAACTATCTGTTAGGTATTTCAGCCATCGGGTTAACCACAGGGGGATTGCCTCTACAGAGAATGAAACAGCCCTGGGGCGTCTGGGGGGGGTTTGGCGGCGGCGACGGTCTACTTGCATTACAGTGTTGTGGTATCAAACTCGCAGGATTAGTTTATAATAGGGCGGCGTCTAAATGACAATTTTGTCGATCGACTCAGTTTCCGCCAATTCTAGATGTTTTATGGACTGATTGATACTTCTGGTAATTGTAAAAATCTCAGGATAGCACTCCGTTGCAGCAACATCCGTTTAAAAATATGAGAAATTTTTGGGGGCTGGCTGTTTTGGGATTAACCATGGTTGGCGTTAGTAATTTTTTGATACCTTCTGTTTCAGTATTTAAGCCTCAATCTGCGACTGCCGAAGCTATTGTCGATCGACAAACCGGAATCAGACAACTTGATCCAAACCATATTACTACAGAAACTGCTGCACTTCCTGAAGATACTGCACGTTTTGAACGAGTTGTAAAGTATGCAAAGGAACAAAATTTGCCCGATCGCCCCATGGGAGAAATTATACAGGCGATCGGCGATTATTTTCTGGGTAAACCCTATGCTGAAGGTTTATTAGATAAATCTGGAACAGAAAAATTAGTCATAACTTTAGACAAATTTGATTGCGTCTTATTTGTCGAAACTGTACTTGCGATCGCACGGGGTGTCGCAGTCCAAGATTACAATTATCAAAACTTTGTCAATCGGATTGAATCACAGCGCTATTTAAATGGTAAAATGAACGGTTATTGTAGCCGATTGCACTATTTTTCAGAATGGATTAATGACAATCAAAAACGTCAGACAGTAGAAAACATCACAGCAAAATTGGGCGGAATACCGATGGATAAGAGACTCAATTTCATGAGTCAACACCGCAGCAGTTATCCGCAAATGTCAAAGAATGAAACAACTTATCAGTGCATTGTTAAAATCGAAGCCGATTTAGCGAAATCTACGGTAAATTATATACCAGAAAATCGGATCAAAAGTATTTATTCTCAGTTACAACCAGGGGATATTGTGGCGGTAGCTACGGCGGTGAAAGGATTGGATGTCACGCACACTGGCTTGGTTTATCGGAATCGCGACGGGAATATTGGTTTAATTCATGCTTCCCCGGCGGGACAGGTGACAGTGGCTTACGACTTGCATAGATATATTAGCAGAGTTGAAAGTGCGATCGGGATTGTGGTAGCTAGGGCGATCGATCCCCGACAAAATGCAGTAAGATTAAACGAACCGCGAAGGCGCTAAGGACGCGAAGGAATAGAAAGAAGAGGAAGAATAAGATGCAGTTCTTCCTTCGCGCTTTTCACGTCTTCGCGGTTTAATCATTCCGTAGTTACCAGATTTGATATCAATTGACAATTTCAGTACGAGATACCTTACTATTTCTCGCAGGATTTGCCGTTAATTCCGGCGGTGAGGCTTGAACAGCTCCCCATTCACTCAAAAAGTCTTTCAACAAAACTTCTTGCTGGGTACGCAATACGTCCACATTAGCACCTCCATTCATCATCACAAACCAGACAGTTTGCTGTTTCTGAGTTGGCAGAGCTCCCCCCAAGGCACTAACATTATCCAAAGTTCCTGATTTGATTACTGCTAATTTTGGCAACGGCCGCTCTGACAGTATTCCTTTGTCTTTTCCAACTACAGTTAAAACATCAGCAACTGTCATATTATAAGGTTGAAGATAGCGTTCAAGTGCTAAAAATAAACCACAGGCAGCGCGAGGAGAAATGCGATTATCTTCACTTAAGCCAGAACCGTTGACAAGTTGAATTTCTGCTGGGGGGAGTCCCGTTGCTACTGCTGCTTCTTGCGCTACTACTTTTGCACCACCGACTGTATCCGCTAACATATCTGCCATCAAATTGTTGCTGTACTGATTCATTTTTTTGATCAGTTCAGCTAGAGGCAAAGAGGAATGTTTGATTAAAGGCTGCGCGCTGATTGTAGGTGTTGATGGAGCAATTTTGACATTACCTTCTATTATTACTTCCGGCTTGGGGGTGTTGGGAGGTAATGTTTGATGTTGGGCTATGGCTTCGGCAGACCAGATTTGGCTGTTCAATCCTTCTTTGAGCAATTCTCCAGATTTGAGGGGATTTAATTCAAAGTTCATGTAAAATTTGTTGGCAATTATCAGGTTGCCTGTGACTCGTTTGATGCCTTTTTTATTTAAGGCGTTGCCGATCGCGATCGCCTCTTCCCACACAAATAATGGATCTTCGCTACCTTGAATAATTAAGTCCCCTGTTAAGACTCCGTTTTTTATGCCACCATTTGTGCCAATAAAAGTAATAAATTGATGTTCTGGCCCGAATTTTTGTAGTGCTACGAGAGATGTTGCTACTTTGGTAATTGAAGCGGCGGGCAGGGGAATTGTCCCTTGATGATTTGCGAGTAAAGTATTGCCAGATTGTATCCAAATTCCTTGGTTCTCTTTGGCAAAACCTTGGGATGTCAACCTGTTTAGGTACTCTTGAATTTTGGTGTTTGTGGTAGTTTCGGGATTGTTGGCAGAGACTATTAATGGTTGATTTACTTTAATTGGCGATGGGGAAACTGTGGCGACAGGAGTGGCTGTGGGAATTTGGGGTGATTCGGTGGCTGCACATCCGGTAATTAGTGTCAAAAGGGCGATCGCCTTTAAATAGCACATTTTCTGGATTATATTGATTTTCATCAGATTTTTCAAGAAGACTTACACATGAATATCAAAGCACTGAGTGTAGCCGAAGTGTTCACAACTAAATTCCCAATGCCCAATTCCCGATGCCCCAATGCCCAATTCCCAATGATCGTTCAGAAGGGGCAACCACGGGGGATTGCCCCTACAAAGATTTTTGAAATTTCCCTGATAAACTGGTCTAGCCAGCCAAACTACCTATACTCAACGGCACCATCTCGCCGTGCATTGTCAATCCTAATAACATCGGCTCATTCGGTCGAATCAACTGTCCTGTAAGGGCGCAGCGTTCTTCCTGCTGTGCAGTAGCGTCCATGCTGGCTCGAATATCCGATCGCGTAAACATCTGGCGGTAATCTCCAGACTTCTGCTGCACGTAATTCCATAGCAAATCTCGAATCAAAGCCTGATAGCCTTGATTCCCAGAGAGTTCTTTGAGTCTCTCTTTGAGGTCTTTTTCCAGTCGAATGCTGGTAACTTCCATTTCGGTGGTTGAAGTTCTAGGTAAGGTGTGCATAATTTTTTCTCCGTGATGGGTGGACAGATGTGTAATATCAGTGTAGTATGTTTAAAGCTAGATTTAAACCTCCATTAGGACTTTCTGCCTTCTGTGAAATTTCTCCCCACCTACTCCACCTCTCAACCCAAGTTCGATCGCCCCTGCGATCGTGCAAAATCGTCACGAGCCCACGTCAGAACGGGATTTGTGACAGTTATTGCAACGTCATGGGCGATCGAGAGCCTATGTAAAGGCGGTTATAGTGGATTAGAACAAGTTGCAGAAATTAATAATCACGAAGTAGGCCGAGACGGTTTGGAAGTGGCACAGCCACAGGGAAATGTGCGAAGCGGGAGGTACTGCTAAACAACAGTACCGATACAGGATGAAAATTTGCGTTTAGCAGTTTTTCTAGCCCCCGCTTCCTACTAAGAGAAGCGGGGGCATTTGATTGCATATTTTAGCAATTCCCTTGAGTTGGGAAACTAGCTAGAAACGAGATTTAGTCAATGTTGGCGAAAAATTTCACATCTCAGATCCAAAATCCAAAATTGATGAGGAGAAGCAAGCCATGACTTTAGCGACTGATGTATTAAGGCAATCTGTGGTGGTGTTTTCTAAGAATTATCTACCGATGAGCCGTGTCAACATCAAACGAGCGATCGTCCTTTTAGTCACTGGTAAAGCTGAACCTCTAGATTTTACTACTGGTAATGGCTGGTTGGTGCGATCGCCCAGCACAGCAATTCATGTACCCGAACATATCCGCTTGACTTTGGCAAACAGGGAACGCCTTTGGAAAATGCCACCGGTGAATCGCCGGGAAGTCCTCCGGCGGGATGCTCATTCTTGTCAATACTGTGGCAGTAACAGGCGTTTGACGTTGGATCACGTCATGCCTCGATCAAAGGGAGGCTTGCACACCTGGGACAACGTGGTGGCTGCTTGCGAAGGGTGCAATTCTCGTAAAGGCGATCGAACTCCCATAGAAGCTGCAATGCCTCTGCGGGCTAAGCCAAAAGCTCCTATGCACCCCACTGTTGCTTTTGCTGAAATGTTTTGGCACGAACATCCAATTGGGGAATAGGGCATGGGGCATGGGGCATGGGGCATGGGGCAATGGGGCATGGGGCATGGGGCATGGGGCATGGGGCATGGGGCATTGTATAGCAGTCGTCAATTAGTTCACTGAGCGTAGTCGAAGTGCCAATTCCCAATAGTTCACTGAGCGTAGTCGAAGTGCCAATTCCCAATTCCCAATTCCCAATTCCCAATTCCCAATTCCCAATTCCCAATTCCCAATTCCCAATTCCCAATTCCCGATTCCCAATTTCAAATTTCAAATTTTCAATTCCAAATTTTAAGGCTGTCAATATGCTGAAGTTGACTTACACTGAAACGGGCTTTAACCTAGAGCGTTTAGCTCAATCTCCCGAACAGTTGGTGGCGCTGCGAGTTGTCCTGGCTATGCGAGTTGGTCAAAGCATCAGCGTCGAACCTAGCACTGCGGCGTTTTTGCTCCCCGCGAATTTACCCGCGCTATCCCTACTGGAATCTGAAGCCCGCACGGAAGGAAGTGATACGATCGCTCTTTGTGTTGCTGATGCTGAGTATGTAGAAGTCACTTTGCGCGGAACGTGGATTTCTGGGCTTTCTGAGGGCGCTGATGGTGTGTTTATGACCGTTTTGAGCGATCGGGCAGAATTCTTGGTATTCAAACTCTGGTTGGAAACTCAGCCTGCTAACTCTGTGGTAGAAGAAGTCGGCGATTAAGATTAAAGAAAGAATCCCTGTGTTTGTAGAACAGGCATCTTGCCTGTTCTATAGTTGGGTTTCGTTCCTCAACCCAACCTACTACTGCTATCTCCCCATCTCCCCATCTCCCCATCTCCCTCTCTCCCCCTCTCCCATCAAGGGGTATAAATGATATTGAAATAAATCCCAGAATCTTGAAGATTATTTCCGCGATCGCGAATTCTCATCAAAGGTAAAGCATATTCTACGCGAACATTCACCCGTGGTATCGGTTCCCAAATCACACCCAAACCCAAACCAGCCAAAAATCTCTGACTCGTTAACTTATTCGGATTATCTGGCATATTCCACACCGTACCCGCATCAAAAAACGGAGCCAATTGAAGTTTCGGAGCACCGGAAGCATCCCTCTGTATAGTAATCCTATCCTCAACCGAAAATCGGAAGCCATTGTCGCCAGAACGGACATTTTGTCGATAGCCCCGCAAAGATTGCCCGCCACCAATTACAAATTGCTGAGAAGACAACAAACTGTTAGCTGACAACTGCAAGTCTCCCTGCACAATTAATAAATGTTTGTTGTTCAATCGCTGCACCCGCTGCATTTGACCCAGCCAACTCAAAAACTGCCCATCGGGCTCAGAACCCCCGTTACTGGTGGCGTCAAACAAGTTAGTGCCGATCGTAAATTGCGATCGCAGAGCCCAAGCACCTTGAGGATCCCGACGAATATAGTCCTGTCCTAGTTTAATGGCACTCGTAGTGCTGACACCATTCGAGTCCGGGCCTATGCCAAAAGGAGTCGGTTCACCAGCGACAAAAGTGCGGCCTGTTTGATAAGTTAAACCCCCAGACAAGGCAAATTCTTCGATCGGCGATCGCACTAACGGCTGTCGATAACTAACTTCAAATAAATTGGACTTACCCGAAATATCAAAAGCATCAAAAGGTGCTTGCACGATACTATTGCGATTCGGCGCTGCCCTCAGTTGCAAAGTACCATTCATCGCATTTAGCGGGACGCGGTAACTAAAATCAAACACATCAGAATCGCCGATCGATCGGTAATAAGCAGCCGCCAATTCGTCGCCATTTCCTGTGATATTGCGGTGGCGCAAACTCACTCCCAATCTTGTAGAACCCACACTAGGAGGCGAATAATTGTCAATACTAAAACTAGATTGAAACGGATTAGCTTCCGAGATCCGAACTATCAGAATGCTCTCCCCTTCATTATCACCTGCCCGCAGTCTAGCTTCTACATTATTAAATAAAGGATCGACTCGTAACAAACGGAGTTGATCCTCTAATTTTGCTGTGCTTAAAGGCATTCCGGCGCCGAGTCTAATCCGGCTGCTGATGTAAGCTTTATGTAATCTTTTAGTTCCTTCGACCTCAATTTTGCTCAGTTTGCCTTCGAGCACTTGAATCTGGACTACCCCTGCGGTGATTGTTTGGGGCGGTAAGACAGCTCTGGAGGTGATGTAGCCTCGATTCAGGTAAACTTCGGTAATTTTGTCGGCTACCTGTTTGAGTTGTTCTAGGGTGGCTACACGCCCCTCGAACGGGTTAACTAAAGCTCTAATTTCATCGGGGCTTAAAATCGTACTCCCAATTACTTGGATTTTCTCAATTCTAATTTCCCCAGCAGGCATGGGTGGGGGAACTGGTGAAGGTGGCTGTGGCTCAACTCTTGGCGGCGCTTGGGGAGGTTCTGGGGAAGGCTGTGGGGCCGGTTGCAGAAATCGATCGCGATTTGGGTCTGGCTGACTCGGTGGTGGCGGTAACGGCGGATTTTGCGCTCGATCGCGGTTTAAGTCTGGCGGGATGTTTCCCAGTGGTGTTTGTGGATTCTGGGCTAAAAGATTATAAATATCGGAAGTTTGAGATATGGCTTGATCTGCATAGGATGGGAGGATAGAGACTACACTCAGCAGTGAAACCGCAAACGGAAACATTATAATATTTACAGTGCGACGCATAATTAATTGTTTGTATTAAATAAAATTGACACTCAAGCGGTCTAAAGACGCTGAGATTCTGCGGACAGAATAGGTTTGGGTAATACCCAAAGTCTAACTCTCGCTACGGTCGTCAAACACCGTCTACCCAGTTGGTTCAAGTCTACACCTAACTTACTGGCTACTTTTCTCAGAATATTGGCAGCACCATTTAAGTCTGCATTCACAATCGAACCATTAGCTGACTGATACAAGCCACGTTTAATTCGTTTTCCAGATGCTTTCCACCCCGATGGTTTTTCACCATATTTGGGTAGGGAGTCACCATCTAAAAAACTAGCTTTCGATGTATACGCTTCTT
>JAYSVM010000197.1:0-10438 GCA_043718495.1 Oscillatoriales bacterium
TTTCTTTGGGTCAATTGGAGGAGACGGCAATGCCGTGTCCCTACCGCGATTCATTGTAGGGACACGACATTGTCGTGTCCTGCTGTGGTAACACACGACAATGCCTTGTCCTGACGGGGATTTACCCGATCGGAATTTGAATCCGAAAAGTTGTGCCGCGCCCTATTTCTGAAATACACTCAATCCTGCCTTTGTGCTTCTCCACCACAATCGAGTGGGAAATCGACATTCCCAAGCCCGTACCTTTCCCGACTTCTTTTGTAGTATAAAACGGATTAAAAATGCGATCGATTACCGACTGTGGCATTCCCATACCATTGTCCGAAATTTCAATCGCCAGCATTTTCTCAGAAATCACCTTGGTAGCGATCGCAATTGTACCGGGATTTTCTTCACATTCCAGAATAGATAACTTTTTATATCGTTCCTCGATCGCATCAATGGCATTAGCAATAATATTCATAAACACCTGATTTAGTTGGCTAGGATAGCAATCCACCAGTGGCAACTTCCCGAAATCATTGATTACTTGAATTGCAGGCTGGCCATTCAGCCCCTTCAAACGGTGCTGTAAAATCAACAAAGTGCTCTCAATCCCTGCATGAATATCGACCGGCTTCATTTCAGATTCATCCAGACGCGAGAAATTTCTGAGCGACAAAACAATTTGTCTGATTCGCTGTGTTCCTACCTGCATAGAACTAACAATTTTAATTAAGTCTTCAGCCATAAAATCTAAATCTATTTCTTCAATTTTATTAATAATTATTGGATTAGGTTCTGGAAATTGCTCGGCGTACAAATTCACCAAATCGAGTAAGTGTATGGTGTACTCATTAAGATATTCAATATTGCCATGAATAAAGTTAACAGGATTATTGATTTCGTGAGCGATGCCAGCAACCAGTTCGCCCAGAGAAGACATTTTTTCAGTTTGAATTAGCTGAGTTTGAGTATAGCGCAATTCTAGCATCGCTGCTTCGAGTTGTTGAGCTTTTTCCCTTTCTCGTAACTCACTTTTGATGAGTGCTGATTCTGCTTCTTTGCGATTCGTAATATCCTGTGCAAATCCAACGATCACCTTGGGTTCGCCATCTACATTCCTGCTAAAAATAGCATCGCGACTTTGCAGCCAAAACCATTGACCATTCGATGCCAACATTCGGTAATCTATTTCCCGAACTTCACCATCTTGCATTTCTACAAACTTAGCATGATACTTCAAAACATTCGCCATGTCTTCGGGGTGGAGTAACCGAGGCATCAGCATCGATCCCATCTCCTCAATTTCATCGAATGTATAACCCAAAATTTTTCCTACAGAAGAATTAGCGTAGATATTGCGCTGTTCTTCCAAGTCGTAGAGATACAAGATTCCGGGAGTAGCATTGGCGATTTTTTGAATAAACTGCTGACTTTCTTGTAAGGCTAATTCAGCTTGTTTGCGATCGGTAATATCAATACTGATACCGTCCCAAAGAATGTCGCCGTTTTCTTTTGCTTCTGGACGCGCATTTACTTGAAACCATTTAGTTTTTTCCGAGGGCAGAACTAGCCGTCCTTCCCACTGCCAAGGCTGCATATTTTGGGCGGAAATAGCAACGGATTTGCAATAATTTTGGCGGTCATCTGGATGAACTAAATCGACTAATAAATCAGAATTCTGCTGAATTGCTTCTGGTTCCAATTCAAACATTTCTCGGCAAGCAGGACTCACGTAAGAAAAATCTACAGATTGATCTGACCGCAATAAACATTGATAAATCATTCCCGGTAAATTAGCTGCTAGTTTTTGGAATCTTCTCTCGCTTTCCGTCAATTCTTTTTCTGTTTCCTGGCGTTCGGCAATTTCGGTTTGCAACTGCTTAAAAGCTTGGCTCAATTCCGATGTCCGCTCGATCACTCTATTTTCTAACTCTTCATTCAATTGTTGAAGACTCTCTTCTGCTTGTTTTTGTTCGATCGCAATTCCGGCTAAATTTCTTGCTACTTCTATGAGTTTCCACTCAAAATCTTGGGGAGTGCGTGGCTCAGCATAATACATTGCAAAAGTTCCCAACACTTTACCCTGAGATGATAAAATAGGAGTAGACCAACAAGCTTTTAGTCCAAAGCCTAAAGCCAAATCTCGATAATTTGCCCACAGCGGATCGGTGGCAATATCTGTGACAATCACAGACTCTTTGCGATAGGCAGCAGTGCCACAGGAACCAACATTCGGACCGATCGCTACACCATCAATAGCAGCATTATAACTCTCAGGTAAACTTGGTGCGGCTCCGTGCATCAGGTGTTTGCCTTCTCTATCTAAAAGCAAAATTGAACCCATTACACCCCTAGATTGCTGTTCAATAATTTTCACTAAAGCATTTAAAGTATCGCTTAGAGAAGTGCTCTTAGCAATCATTTCTAATATTTGTTTTTGACCAGCCAACCAACTTTCAGCCTGCTTGCGCTCCGTAATGTCGCGAGCCATCCAAATAACGGTGTTTTCCTGCATTGGCGCAATGTTAGCAGCAAACCAAATTTCTTTGTTGCCAATTTGCAGGCTATATTCTAGTGATTGGTTTTGCTTTGTGTCGGCGGCAAGTTGAATTTTGGTGAGGAAAAAATCAGCGGTTTCTAGTGGAAAGATTTCGTGCAGAGTCTTGTTGATAATTTCTGCTGGTGGCCTGCACAAAAGTTCGGGATTTGTCGGCGCAACTTTCAAATAACGTCCCTCCCGATCGATCGCAAAAATTATGTCGTTCATGGCTGCAAATAAGGCCCGCAGTTCTGCTTCAGAATCTTGCAGGGCAATTTCAGCTTTTTTGCGATCGCTAATATCGCGCCCGACTCCTTGGCACTCGATCAAATTGCCAGCATTGTCAAAAATTCCTCTGTCAGTCCACTGATGCCAACGAATTTCTCCCGTATCGAGTATAACACGATGTTCGTAGGTAAAGAAGGGGTTTTCTATACTTAAAAGACTGAAATTATGGCGGATCTTTTCTTCGTCTACATCGGGGACAAGATCCATAAAAGTATTGCCGATCAAATCCGATCGAGATTTATTAAAATACTGACAGTAGGGATCATTAACAAAAGTCATCTCTCCGGTGGGCAAAAAGCGGCAAATCAGTTCCGTTTGGTCTTCAATTATGGCGCGATAGCGGGATTCACTTTCTTGGAGTGCTGCTTCTGCTAATTTGCGATCGCTAATATCCGTCCCCACGCATAGCAATCCATTCAAGTGTCCTTTCTCATCCACCAAAGATTGATTTCTCCAGACTATCCACATTGTTTCTCCATTGCGGTGGATGATTTTATTTTCCTGATTGAAGTATCGTTCCGCGTGTGGCAGGAAATCTCTAGTCATTGCCACAATCTCTAAATCTGTACCTAATATCAGAATTCCGATCGCACTTTTGCCAATTATTTCTGCTTTTGAATACCCCAAAAAACTTTCAGCAAACTCATTAAAAAAAGTAACATTTCCCTGACTATCTAACTGGACAATGATGCTATTAGCATTCTCCACCAATTGCCGATACTTCGCCTCACTTGCGCCCAACTTGGCCGGCCCATACACCCAGTTAAACGCCACCACCCCGCTCAAAAGTGCCAACAGCCCGCCTCCAACCAGCAAAAACCCCCGAAATGGTGAATTCTTTGGCCATCCCCCCAAAGGAATTGCAGCTAACTGCCAGGAACCGCCGGGCAAAGTCACTTCCAGCAGTACGGGATCTTGCTGAAAAATTGACTCATCGCCGAAGAATGCTTCACCAGAAACTCCCTTCTGGTCTTTGCCCCGCAGAGCGTATTGCTGCTTGGCTGAGGGGTCTTTGAGTCCGGCTTGTTGGAGGAGGGTATGTTTGTCGATAATCACGCCTGTCAAGCCCCAAAAGACTCCTGTTTCGGGTTCTGCGCCGGGGGGTGTCAGAAAAATGGGCGATCGACTGATAAACCCGATGTTCCCTGCCAATAATTTCACAGGCCCGGCAAGTACAGTTTTTCGAGTCGCGATCGCCTTTTTGACCATTTCTCGCTGTGCAGGTATCGTCGTCAAGTCAATTCCGATCGCCGATTCATTTCCTTTCTGCGGATACATATAAGCGATTTTGGTGCCTTTCACTAAGCCGATGCTACGAATGCCAGTTTGCTCTGCCAGCAAAATTCTGGCGCTAGCTGCAAATTCCGCTTCGCTGATATTGGGGTTGTTGGAGAGGTAAGCCACCAAACCTCGCATCAAAAACAGCCGGGAGTTCAACCCGCCTTCGAGATTAGAACGGACTGTACTGAGTTGATTGAGGGTGTTAGCGCGGTTGTACTGCCAAAACCGTTGTTGTTCCGATCGATCTAAGAGGCAAACACCAGTCAAAATTGCTACAGATGCGGAAATTGCGGCTAAATACGGTGAAATTTGGAAATTTTTCATCATAAAGTAGGGCATTTGTGGCTGATTTAAGTATATTTTTTGGTACTAGAATATATTTATTTTAGTCCAAAATCCGTAGTTTACTGGTAGGGTTTTGGTATAAATTGATATCACGAAGAAGGAAGAAGACCCTTCGACTCCGCTCAGGGAACAGAATAAACATCGTCAAATCCTCTCCCCCGTAGATTTAGCAGAAAGATTAAACTGAAGTTAGGAATTATTATATCCAACGCTACGGCGAATCAATCATAGGGCCAAATTAATGCAGGAACAGTTGATGGAAGCGATCGCACCTTACCGCGATCGGGTAGATTATCTGGAAGTTCGCCTCGAAAAAAGCGAGTCAACAGCGATTAGTTTTCGTGGTGCTCAATTGGATGCCGTCAACCGCAGTTTCAGTCTCTCCGGCGGCATCCGCGCTTGTCACAAAGGCGGCTGGAGTTTTGTGACTTTTAATGGTTTGGCTGAATTAAAAGACCGTATTGAAGAAGCTGTCGTTCAGTCTCGCTTGGTTGGTAGCGAAAAGACTGTACTAGCAGATGTCACCCCGGCTCAAGATTATGTCGCGGTGGAATTAGGTCGCGATCCGCGTTCTATTACTTTAGCAGAAAAACGGAAGTTGCTGGAATCTTACAACCAATTGCTATTAGATTATGACCCGCGAATCCAGACTACAATGGCTGGTTATAGCGATCGATTTGGGATTACTTACTTTGTGAATTCTCAAGGCACTTCCATTGCTCAAGAACGGTTGGATGTGACTGGACGTTTTGGGGCAATTGCCCGTGGTGAGGGCGGTGTCGTGCGCCAAGGGTTTGAGTCTATTCATTCGCGATCGGACTACGATGTCTTGACAAATATTGAAGATCGTGTTAAGAGTGCTGCGGTTAGAGCTGTCAGCCAACTTGAAGCAAAATCAGTGAAAGGCGGACAGTATCCGGTGATTTTAGACCCTTATTTGTCAGGGGTATTTATTCACGAAGCTTTCGGTCATTTGTCGGAAGCTGACGGCATTTATGAAAACCCAAAAATGCAGGAATTGTTGACTTTGGGCAAACCAGTTGCGATCGCACAATTGAATGTAATTGATGATGCGACTTTGCCGGGATTACCGGGAACATTGAAATACGATGACGAAGGTGTGCCTGCTCAGTGCAAACATTTAATTAAAAATGGCGTTTTAACCCAACGAATGCACAATCGCGAGACTGCGGGCAAAATGGGTGAAGCTCCGACGGGAAATGCGCGGGCTTTGAGTGCTACTTTTATGCCATTGGTACGCATGACTAATACTGCGATCGAATCTGGCGAAAATTCCTTTGACGAAATGATTGGGGACATCGCAGAAGGAGTTTATGCAGTGCGGATGTTGGGGGGACAAACCAACGGTGAAATGTTTACCTTTGCAGCGGCTCAAGGTTACATGATTCGCGACGGCAAATTGGCTGAACCGGTGAGTGATGTTACCTTAAGTGGTAATGTTTTTCAGACGCTAAAGGATATTGAGGCGATCGGAAACGACTCAGTTTATGCCTACGGTGGTTGTGGCAAAGGTGGCCAGGGTGGCTTACCTGTAAGTGTCGGCGGCCCCCATTTGCGAATTAAAAATGTCGTTGTCGGCGGAAGGTAATCAAAAATAAAAAACCCCGGTTTCTTGAAAGAACCGGGGTTTTGTCTACTGACTAAGAGAGGAGTGAAAAGATAACAGGAAATGGTTACGAGAATTCTGCATTTCTCACGTAGCCATCTCAAATTAAAAGACAAGTTTTATACAGACAAATTTCTGCGATCGCTTACTTACAATTGTTTCATTTCTGCTTCCAGTACCCGAACCAAATCTTGATTGCCATTGGCTCTAGCTACTTCGATGCGGTGTGCCAGTTGCTTCTGAATATTCGATCGGTGGGTTTCGGCTATTTTTCTGACGTTTTGACGATTGGCGTTCATGATGGGGCTTCCTTATATTAAATTTCGGTGTAAACCGCTACCCTTCTAATATAACGCGAAATTTCAAAAAGTATCGAAATTTACAAAATCTTCACACTTATTGAGCGATCGACCAAAACGGGAGAGAGGGGGAGATGGGCAAGGCTGTTTCATTCTCAGACAAATCATCGTTTTGTAGGGGTAGTGCCCCCGTGCCTACCCTCCCCATCCACGCCCCCGTGCCTACCCTCCCCATCCACGATTTTGTAGGTGTTTCAGAGATGGGGCGGGCACGGGGGCACCGCCCCTACAGAGAAACAGCCCTGGGGAGATAGGGCGAAGCAGTATGTTACGAATTTGAGAGGATTTTCAAATACGATCGCACTGTCTCAGACAAGCCCATCTCTAGTGCCTCAGCAATTAAAGCATGACCGATCGATACTTCTAAGATATTAGGAATCGAGCAAAATTTGGCTAAGTTTTGCAAGTTCAAATCATGTCCAGCATTCACTCCTAAACCGACATCTTGAGCCGCCTTAGCTGCCAACACATATTGTTCAAAAACTGATGCTACTTTCCCTTCACGAAATGCTGTGGCGTAGGGTTCTGTGTACAGTTCTACGCGATCGGCTCCCACTTCTTTTGCTAGGGGCATGAGAGCGGGATCTGCGTCCATAAACAGACTAACTCGAATGCCATGATCTTTAAGTTTTTGAATAATTGGTAGCAGCCGATCGCGATTTTCGGGAATGTTCCAACCACTGTCGGATGTGAGAACATCGGGTGCATCAGGTACTAGAGTACACTGAGCCGGTTTGACATCGCAAACTATATCCATAAATGGCGGCTGAAAAGGATTACCTTCGATGTTGAACTCTACGGTTAGCATTTTCGCTAATTCGTAAACATCCGAGGCTTTGATGTGTCTTTCGTCGGGGCGGGGATGGACAGTAATCCCATGAGCTCCGGCGGCAATTGCTATTTTTGCGGCTTCGGTAACGCTGGGGATGCCGATATTTCGAGAATTTCTCAGGAGGGCGATTCTGTTGATGTTGACGCTGAGTTTGGTCATGGAATTGCGATTTGTTGGTTTTTGAGTAAAGGCGATCGGTCTTTAATTATCAGAAATTTGGGTAAAAACCCCGTCCTTCGCTTGACGGCTTTGGGTTAAAATTAGAATGTCTACAGGCTCAAAACACGTTGAAATAGCTACGTTGAGAAGCGCACCTAGACAGTTCAGAGGGGCAATGCTTAAGTGTAACCCTGAAGACAAACAAGTTTAACTTGTGTACTGAAAGTCGCCACAGGGCATTGGGAGACTCTAAACGAGCGTGGAGCGAAGGTCAGACTACTTAGGTAGCACATTGCTGTGAAGCGTTAAGGAATCACTGCACTTTTAGGGCGGTGAGGTATGTCAAACTTACTATCTTCAATAAACGCGGAGTCTTCCCCGGCTCAAAGTCCACTACAAAATTAATTTTCTGCTTTTAGAGGGATGTCAAAACTCGATCGCTCACTGCAATATTAACTAGGAACTCAACTATTTGGGAGAAGTGCGTGAAATTCGTGTCCGACCCGCCAATTTCGGTCAAAGTCCGCAAGATGAACGAGCGGGTGCGGTGGCAAGAAAAGTCGATCGTCGATCGCGCGATCGACCAAACTAAGATGATTTTGGACGATGGAGTTCCAGACAATCCAGAGTTTTCGTTCCTAGTCGTAGGCGACAGTGGCACGGGGAACCACCGGGGCCACAACCCCCAGCGCCAAGTTGCCGAACTGATGCTGCGCGAACGCCAAAGTTGCCGTTTTGCCCTGCACACAGGTGATGTAGTTTATCTCGTCGGTTCCAGTGAATATTATTTGCAAAACTTTATTCGCCCCTATCGAGAGTTTCTCGTTGGTGGCGATGCGCCGTCTCGGATTGCGTACGATCGCATGATATTCAATTTTCCGTTCCTGCCGGTACCAGGAAATCACGACTATTACGATTTGCCAATTTTCTACGGCATTCTCTCAGCTACGGCATTGCCACTGCGCCGCCTGTTAGGATCGAAATTGGATTTGGATGTGGGCTGGCACGGTTCCGATCGCGGAAATGCCTATGCCAAAGCCTTTTTGGACTACTTGCAAGCTCACAAATTGCCAGGAGATCTCGATCGCCACCTAGAAACCCACTACACGGCTCACACCAGCACGGGCCGCTGTCTCCGTTACCAACCAGGACGCTTTACGCGCCTACCCAACCGTTACTACAGTTTCCGCAGCGGTGGCATTGACTTTTTTGCTCTCGATTCCAACACCTTTAACGAACCTTTGCCACTCCCAAAAACCAAAGAAGGCGAGATTCACCGCCGCAATTTGGAGCAACAAGGGCAGAATTTGGAGCAAGAAAAATTGGAAATGCTCGAAATGTCCGATCGGCTGAACCCCGAAATTCCCTCCGAAGCCGAACAGCTTGACGACTTGCGCGCCAAATTAGAGCAAGTTGACGAAATGCTGATGGATATTGACAAACAACTGTGGCCCGACAAAACAGCCTCCACGGACGTTGAACAGCTCGAATGGCTGAAAAATAGGTTGATTGCATCTTGGGCTGATTCTGAGGTTCGGGGGCGGGTAATTTACTTGCACCATCCCCCCTACGTGACTGAGGCAACAAAGTGGAATCAAGCTCAAACTTTGGCGGTTCGGTGGCGTTTACGTGAGGTTTTCGATGCGGCGGCGCGCTCAATTGGGGATGGGTTGCGGGGGCGGGCGATTGTGGATTTAGTGCTGACGGGTCACGCCCATTGTTTGGAATACCTGCGGACTGGGGATACTGGACACGCTGATTCTCATATTAATTGGATTATCTGCGGGGGAAGCGGGCACAGTTTGCGTCGCCAGCGTGCCGAAGGGCCGGTGTTGCAGGAGTTTTCGAGTTCTCCAGTTTATCAGTTGGCGCGATCGTCGGCTGGGGGAAAAGCCACTCGCCCGGTAGCGGAATCTTTGCTATATGTCGGCCGCAGCGGTGAAGGTTCGCACAAACGCCGTCCTTATTCGTGTTTACGGATTGATGTTTTGCCGGGGTGTCCGCCGAAGTTCAGGGTTCGACCTTTGGTTGCGGAACGATTTGAGGGTAAATGGCACGATAGTGCGATCGAACCTTTTGTGATTTAATATCACTCAATCAATTTGATTGTGGGCCGTTGCTCCTAGCCCGCCCAAACAGGCAAGATGCCTGTTCCACAAAATCAAACCCACTTAATTCAGGAACAAATTCAATGATTGCTAACTTAACCGCAACCGGCTGGGAAATCATTTACCACCGCGCCCACGCTTTGCTCGCCGCGCAACTTGGCGGACAGTGGAAGCGCTCGAAATCTCCGCTTCGTCTCTATGAAACCATAGCCGCCATTTCTCATCACGACGATTTAGAGAAAGAGTGGGAAGAAGATATTTTGACTGAAGCGGGCGCGCCCTTAGATTTTACTTTGCAGACGGAAACTTCTCTGCCTAAAATTAAAGCAATGGTGCAGAATTCGCTATATCGCGGGCGGTGGGTAGCAATGCTGATTTCTATGCACATGAGCTTTCTCAGTGAAGGAAAGCGGGGAGAGTCGAAGGAACTCGACGAGTTTCTGGACGAACAACTCGAAAATCAAAAAAAGTGGCGCGAAGAGTTGAAGATTTCTAAGAAAGAGGCAGAATCAGCTTATGCTTTTTTCCAGTGGTGCGATCGGCTATCATTAATTCTGTGCAGTCGCGAGTTGCCAGCCGGAGAACGAGCTTTAGAAATTAGTGTCGGCCCAGACGGCAAGCGTTACGATATTCTACTCAACAGCAACGAACTCGTGACTGTGACTCCTTGGCCTTTTGAAGACGATAAGTTTACTGTGAACGTCGAAGCGTGCCATTTGGATCAAGTCAAGTTCGACAGCAACCAGGAAATCAAAGAAGCGCTGCACAAAGCTCCGCGCGAAGTCTTAGAATGGACTTTTGTCAAGTCTTAATTAAGCTGCTATACAAATACTAGACAAGTCTAGACATTTGCTTCTTACTTCATCGGGAGCATGGGAGCGGCTATCCCTCGGTAAGCTTTCACGGTTTAGCCAA
>JAYSVM010000198.1:0-10349 GCA_043718495.1 Oscillatoriales bacterium
GGTCTAATTCAGTATGGCAATGAGGGCAAGAATGCCACCTAATTGATAAATCTTTTTTAACTTTAACTCCACACCCTGAGCAATCTTGAGATGTATTATTCGGGTTAACTTTAACAACACGAACACCGCGTATTACCGCCACTGCTTCCAGTATCGTCATGAAACTTCCCCCCGTGGCCTCTAAAATTGATTTACCCCAGTGAGTACGAGCAAGTCCTTTTATATTCAGGTCTTCAACTGCAATTAAGTCATATTGTTTTACCAGGAAGTGTGCTGTTTTATAATGAAAATCTTTTCGCTGTCTCTGAATTCGTTGATGAATTTTGGCGACCTTATTAGCTTGCTTTTGATAGTTGGCGGAGCCTTTTTGCTGATTCGCTAACTTCCTTTGTTGTCTACCTAAATGATTTTGAGCTTTTCTTCTTGTTTGTTGAATCGGGACAATTTTACCGTCTGATGTCGCTAAAAATTTTTCTAAACCGACATCAATGCCAACTGCTGTTTTTATGGTATCTATTGGCATTAGTGTCGGTACACTGCCATCTTCTATGCTTAAGCAAACATACCAACCTATGCGCTTCGCGCAGGCTACGCCAACGGCTTTTTTAACAATGGTTGCCGTTTTGAGTGTAAATCCGTTAAGAATAGGACGATGTACAATTACTGGTATTTCTCCAATTCTGGGAATTCGTAATGTAGTTCCTGTTAAAAAACAAGCTGCTTTTGGGTGATTAACTCTAGAAAAACAAAACGAACGTAATTCACCTTTCTTTTTAAAGCGTGGTCTACCAGCACGTTTAAGGGTTTTATCCGGTGTTAACCAACGCCACCAAGCTTTTTCTAATCTTTGAATATTGATTTGCTGAACTTCAGCATAAATGTCTTTGTACTCAGGAAATATTTTTTTTGTTTCTTTGAGTGCTGATTGCTGGGTGTAATAATTGACGGTTTTAGGTATTTCGCCAATGGGTTCTGAGATGATTGAGCATCGGTCAATCTGGCAGCGAGTACGATGTAGCCAGTCTAATCTTTGCCCTAACGCATAATTCCAGTGCCGACGCAATAACTCTAACCAATTTTCCATGATGGCAATTTGTTCGGAGTTAGGCTTAATTCGGTACTGGTACGTTATCATCATGTCGGTATCCTAAATAGTTTAACGCATTATGTCAACCCCCTTATATGAAAAAGGCTGTAGGTCTGTTTACTTACTTAACGCTCATGCAGTTTTTGTGACTAAGTATAGGCGTAAGGTGATTACGAAAGATTTGCTGCATAGACTAGAGCAAATCTTTAAGGATACGTGTGACAAGTGGGAATCAAGTATTATCGAGTTTAATGATGAATCAGACCAATGACCAATGACCAATGACCAATGACTAAGGAGGCCATATGCGATCGCGAACTGTAAGAGAAGGTTCTGTCGGGTTTTTAATTTTAGTAGGAATCGGCTTATTTGGAGGCTTAGTCCTCTGGCTGCGTGGCGTACAAATTGGCAACCGCACTTACAAATTCACCGTAGAATTTGCCAGCGCCCAAGGGATGCAAATAGGCACACCAGTAAGATATCGCGGAGTTGCAGTCGGTAAAGTTACTACCCTCAAACCGGGTTCCAACGGGGTAGACGTGATCCTGGAAATTTCCCCTGGCAACTTAGTCATGCCGCGCGATGTTGCGATCGAAGCAAATAAA
Source organism: Oscillatoriales bacterium (assembly GCA_043718495.1). Taxonomy (GTDB): domain Bacteria; phylum Cyanobacteriota; class Cyanobacteriia; order Cyanobacteriales; family Microcoleaceae; genus Microcoleus. Next base: position 1,693 of record JAYSVM010000198.1, read on the forward strand.
TCCGGCTTAATTGGCGAAGCATCGATCGACATTACACCAAACTCAATTCTAGCAGAATCATTAATTACTACCAATCCCTTGAGTAACGACTGTCCTGCTGAAATCATCTGCAAAAATTCGCGTTTAAAAGGTCAAGCTGGAGTCAGTCTAGACGAACTAATTCGCTCCACAGTCCGCCTAACTAACTTGTACACAGACCCCACCCTATTCAACAATATTAAATCAATTTCTGAAAACACAGCAAATACAGCAAAAGGAGCAGCTAAACTCACTCAAGATTTATCTAGCTTAACCCAAACTGCAAAAGGAGAAATCAAAGTTTTAAGTCAATCAGTCAAAGGAGATGTCAACGAGTTAAGTCAATCTCTTAAAGGAGAATTGGGGACTTTTAATCAGTCAATAAAAGGAGAAGTCAGCAGTTTAAATCAATCGCTAAAGGGAGAAGCAAGCAGTTTAAATCAATCAGTGAAAGGAGAAATATCAGGAGTTGCCGCCGATGTGTCTAAAGTAGCAAAGACGGCCGACAGTTCCACAAAAGCGGTATCTGCTGCTGCGATAAATTCAGCTAACTCAGTGACTAAAGCCGCCAATCAAATTACCTTAACAGCCAACGAACTCAATTCCCTCGTCACCACCAACCGATCAAGTTTAGTTTCAACTCTGAATAATCTCAATCAAGCTAGTCAAGAAATTCGTGTCACTGTCAGCAGTTTGAGTCCGACCATTAATCGAATTAACCAAGGACAATTACTGAACAATCTGGAAGTCTTATCAGCAAATGCAGCCCAAGCTGCTGCTAACTTGCGAGATTTATCTGGCAATGTGAATAATCCAGCAACATTCCTGTTATTGCAACAAACTTTAGATTCCGCACGGGCGGCACTTCAGAATGTGCATAAAATCACTGCTGATGTAGATGAGATCACAGGAGATCCAGCTTTTCGCAATAACATTCGCAAGTTATTAAACGGATTAGGAGGTTTGTTTAGTTCCACGGAACAATTGCAACAGCAAGTTAAAGTAGCTCAAACATTAGCTCCACTTTCTAGTCAATTGAATACGAATTTTAATTCTACTTCAACGACGGTAGTTCCATTCACTAAGCCGACGATTTTGAGTTTGCCGAATAAACCAAAATCTCCGGTTGTACCATCAGAAACTACCAAAAAATCGGAATCTGTGGGCTCTGAGAATAATCCTTGAATTATTGTATCATTGAAAATAGAAAATAAACATTTTTTCAAGCAAACTAAACCTATGACACAAACATTATCAAAGCCGATCGCAATCAGAACCTAATATACTATAATTTGGGAGAATTTACCACATCACTTAAAATTATCGGACGATCCAGTATAATTGAGAGAGTAGTTACGCTGTCAAAGGCTTAATCTAAAAGATTGACAAGGAAAAAACATGATACAAACAGCAGTCAAAAACTCTGTCACCGATAGCTGCCTGACTCTAATAGGAGTAAGTTGGTCACAATTTGAATCGCTCGAAGCCGCTTTTGAGTCTGTCGGTGGCATCAAATTTGCTTATTTAGATGGGATTTTAGAAATTATGGCAGTTAGCCCAGAACATCAAGATACAAAAAGTACCATTTGTCTTTTATTAGAAGCATACTTAATAGAGAAGAGTATCCGATTTTATGTTAAGGGCAGTCCGACTTTGGGAAGTGAACAAATATGGGCAAGAAAACAGCCTGATGAGTCGTATAATTTGCAGACTAAAAAGGCAATTCCCGATTTGGCGATCGAAGTTGTATTCACCAGTGGTGGCATTGATAAACTCCAACTATACAAGCGGTTGGGGATACCTGAAGTTTGGTTTTGGGAGGATGGAGTATTGAGCATTTATCATTTAAGAGAAGAGTACGAAAAAGTCGATCGCAGCCAATTGTTACCGGAGTTAGACATTGCTTTGTTAGTAAGATACATAACTTACTTTGACCAATATGATGCTGTCACTGAATTTATCAAAGCTTTGCGGGAATCATGAATCATGTTGAGGCTATGAAAGAATTCAAAAGTGCGATCGATTAAATTAACCTACTTAATTGAAGCAAAAAAGTTTATAATAAATTTACAACTAATAGGAAGCACGACCATGACAACAGTCGTTCCCACCCTCAAGAAATCTGAAATTGTATACCCTAGCGCTGATGGAGAACCAGTGGCAGAAACTTACGACCATCTTGATGCAATTTTAACAACTTTATCAGTCTTAAAACAATACCTCATAGACCGTCGAGCTACTGTTTTAGCCAACCAATTTTTATACTACGCTCAAGGTTTCCCAAAAGTCCGCGTTGCACCTGATGTGATGGTGATTTTTGAGGTAGAACCGGGTGGCAGAGATAATTACAAAATCTGGGAAGAAGGACAAGTACCGAAAGTGATTTTTGAAATAACATCACCAGATACGCAGTCAGAAGATAGAATGATTAAAAAAGATTTGTATGAAAGATTGGAAGTTCAAGAATACTGGTTATTTGACCCGAAAGGTGAATGGATTCCCGAAAAATTGCGCGGATATCGACTGGGTATAGAGGGTTATCAAGTCATTACAGATAGTCGTTGCGAAGCATTGCAACTGCGTTTAGAAATAGAAGGAAAATTGATTGGGTTTTATCGAGAAGATAATGGAGAAAAATTATTGATTATGGATGAATTGACTTCAGCTTTAAAAGCGGAACGGCAACGGGCTGAGGCGGAACGGCAACACGCAGAAGTCGAGAGTCAACGTGCACAATCGGAAAGTCAGCGTGCTGCTGAACTCGAATCTTTGCTAGCACGTTATCGAGAGCAGTTTGGAAAATTGCCATAGAATAAATAGTATAAGGGCGGTCACGGGGCATCGCCACTACAAAAATAGTTAAAGTTAACTAAAATCAAATATAATTAGAATAAAGGAGCGATCGACATGATTCAAGCTTTAACAAAATTAGTAACATTTGACGAATTCATTGCCTGGTATCCTGAGAATTCAGAACACCGCTACGAACTGCACAATGGAGTAATTGTTGAAATGCCCAAAGGAACTGGTCAACATTCAGATTTAGGAGGTTTTTTATTTGGTGAATTTCATTCTGAAATTCGGCGACTGCACTTACCTTGGTCAATTCCCAAGGAATGTCTCCTTAAACCCGATCGCGATGAATCAGGATATGAGCCAGATGTCATAGTTCTCGATCGCCAGCAAGTGATAAATGAACCGTACTGGGCCGCAGAATCGATTATCACAATGGGTTCATCAGTGCGTTTAGCAGTAGAAGTAGTCAGCACTAACTGGCAGACTGACTATCTTACTAAATTGCGAGATTATGAAGAAATGGGTATTTTTGAATACTGGATTGTCGATTATTTGGGATTGGGTGGAAGACGCTACATAGGTAATCCCAAACAACCAACGCTTTCGGTATATCAATTGGTTGACGGGGAGTACGAACTGATGCAGTTCCGGGGAGACGATAAAATTGAATCCGCTGCTTTTCCCGAATTGAACTTGACGGCGCAACAGGTATTTGACGCAGGAATTATTAATGAATAAGGAGAATTATCATAGGATAATAGGTATTAACAAGTAAAAAACAGAAGTCGCTGTTCTTCTAAGAAAAATCGCATTTTACATTAATTTAGATTAACCTAGTTACTTGCAGCAAAAAAGTTTATAATAGGTATACAACTCACAGGAAGCACGACCATGACAGCAGTCGTTACCACCCTCAAAACTTCTGAAATCATATACCCTAGCGCTGATGGAGAACCAGTGGCAGAAACTTACGACCATCTTTACGCAATTTTAACCACTTTAGAAGTCTTAAAACAATACCTCGCAGACCGTCGAGCTACTGTTTTAGCAAATCAATTTTTATACTACGCTCAAGGTTTCTCAAAACTGCGTGTAGCACCGGATGTGATGGTGATTTTTGATGTAGAACCAGGTGGCAGAGATAATTACAAAATCTGGGAAGAAGGACAAGTACCGAGAGTGATTTTTGAAATGACATCACCGGGTACAAAGTCGGAAGATATAATCAATAAAAAAGAATTGTACGAGGGGATAGAAGTTGAGGAATATTGGTTATTCGATCCAAGAGGTGAATGGATTCCTGAACAATTGCGTGGGTATAGACTGGGGGAAGATGGGTATGAATTAATTAGAGATAGTCGCAGCGAGGTATTGCAACTGCGGTTAGAAATAGAGGGAAAATTGATTGGGTTTTATCGGGAAGATAATGGAGATAAATTATTGATTCCCGATGAATTGGCTTCAGCTTTAAAAGCTGAACGACAACGGGCTGAAGCTGAAAGTCAACGGGCTGAAGCTGAAAGTCAACGGGCTGAAGCTGAACGACAACGGGCTGAAGCTGAAAGTCAACGTGCGAATGAACTCGAATCTTTGCTCGCTAGTTATCGATCGCAGTTTGGAGAATTACCACAGGATAACGCCTAAAGATGCAGGGGTGCGATCGCCCTTCACTGAAATCGCACTTATAAATTCTCGGTTAAATAGTGTTGACAAATCTAAATTTTTGTGTTAACAGAATCTCAAATTTTACAACTGATCGTTTTGCGATCGAACTTGGGCATTCTAGACATAGGTACTTTTGTGAGTGCCTGGAAACCTTCTAGGCAAAGGATTGATGATGGAAAGTACGCAGAAAAAATCTGGTGATAGTCGGGTTCGTAAGGGCGATAGAATTAAGCAGATTTTTGCGATCGTATCAATGGCTGGCTTTGCGGGTTCGACAATTTTTGGTATGGTAAGTCTGTTCAGCAGCGGTTTGAGCGGCCAGCACCAGCAAAAGCAGACGCCAGTGGTAGTTTCGCAGGAGTCTTTGCTGGCGGCGCAGGAACGGGGTTATATGGGGGTTTTGCAGCGGGAACCTCTGAATCAGACGGCTCTGGAGGGGTTGGCAAATGTGCGGTTGGAGATGGATGATAAGGTAGGTGCGATCGAGCCTTTGGAGAAGTTGGTGAAGATTCATCCTGACAGAGCTGATTATCAGGTATTGTTGGGGCAGGCGAAGGGAAAGAAGTAGGCAATGGCAAAGGGTAAATCGGAAAAAAATCGAGCAGTCATCATTTTTACATAGCAATAATTATTATGTTTTTTCTCCCAAGTTTAAAGAAAAGCGGTAAGTTAGACAGAATTCATATCACCGTATGTATTGTTGGTTCACGCAAAATAGAAAAGCAGGATGATTATGCCAGTCGAAATTGGGATATTTTCGCCCCCAACTTAACTATTTATGGATTTGATGCAGATGTAGAAGCTTGCGATCAAGCTAATGCTGACCTAGAAGCTAGAAAAGTAAATTGGACTGAGTCTCATATTCCCTTAGCTCTTTGGAATACCGTAGGAACACAAACACTTTATGTAACTAAATATCCCGGATGTAGTTCTTTGTATCCGCCAAATGAGTCATATATGCAGCGGTTTAACGGATATATAAATTTAATTCAATTAGATCATACTATCGAAGTTGAAACAACAACTTTAGATACTTATTGTCAATCAGAAAACATTAAAGAAATTGACTTTATTCATCTTGATGTTCAGGGTGGAGAACTTTCAGTCTTAGAAGGAGCTTCGGAAACTTTAAAACAGAGCATTATCGCTGTTTATAGCGAAGTTGAGTTTACGGACGTATATGTCAATCAACCTTTGTTTGGTGATTTAGATGTCTATTTGAGAAACCAAAGTTTTACACTGTTGGATTTAATTGTTAGTACGGGACGTGCAGTTCGCACAACTTCACCTATTACTTCTCCAAACCGTCCTGGCTCATTAGTATGGGCTGATGCCTTTTATCTCCGCGATTTGATCCGCCCCAACTTAAATACACATTTACAGACACCTGAGCGAATTTTGAAGCTGGCTTGTATAGCTGATGTTATGGACTATACTGATTATGCCCTAGAGCTTCTGGAGTATCTTACTTTGAATTATGGCAATGACATAAATTATAACTTTGCTGATAATATCATTGAGAGTTTGGCTCAAATTCCCGAACTGGTAAAGTACGGACTAGAAAATCTGCCAATAGTAAATCGTCTTCGAGACTACATAAGCAGTAATAATATATATTTGGGTAGTTCTCAAACTCAAATTAAAGGTAACAAAATTCGTAAAAGTCGCGGTAGTGCTAATCTAGTTAACAAATCAGAGATAGCTACATCTCCTAAACCATCTGTATGTAAGTTCTTGAAATTCAGAGATGAAATCTATAAATGTACTGATTATCTGCATAGAAATGGCTATGTTTCCCATAATCTTGTATGTAAAGACTGGGATATCGCTCACATTATCTCTGATTTGTCAGACGGTAATCTTTTAGATATGGGGAGTTCCGACTCTTATATTTTAAAGAATGCTGTTTTGAAAAATGTTCAAGGTGAAAAATATGGAATTGACCTTCAGCCTCCTGATGTTCCTCTAGAAGAAGTTAAGTATATGATTGGGGATCTCATGGATACCCAACTGCCTGGTAATTATTTCACGAATATAACTTGTCTTTCAGTCATAGAACATGAAGTAGATTTCAAAAAATTTGCCACAGAAGTTTCTCGACTTTTGACAGAAGCGGGAAAATTGTATGTAACTTTTGATTATTGGACACCAAAACTCAAGCCCGATTTCAAGCTTTACGATAAACTATGGAATCTGTTGGATGAAAACGATACTAAAAAATTGATAGAAGAATGTAAAAGTTTTGGTTTAAATCTAGTTGAGCCTGTAGATTGGTCTTTGGGAGATGCAGTTATCAAGCCTGGTTACTTTTCTCCGCCGGGGGCAAATATTAGCTATACCTTTGGAATGCTGGTTTTTCAGAAAAATTAGTCTCAATCAAACTACTCTTTTTTAATAATGATGAAAAGTTCTATGATTAATTACGGTAAACGAATCCTGCTTGGTCAGCTTGGCTCAAATGGGGATTGTCTTTATACGACTATACTAGCTCGACAAATCAAGCAGGATTATCCCAATTGCCATTTAACATGGGCAGTTTCATCTATCTGCCGAGGGACGGTTGAAGAAAACCCATTTGTTGATGAAATTTGGGAAATTCCTTTAGCTGGTTGGCCTGACATGGCCGCAGCTTGGTATGACTTTGAAAATCAGGCAAAATTTCGCGTTGAGCGCGGTGATTTTGATGAAATATTTTTGACCCAAATTTATCCAAATAACTTTCAAAATTATGACGGTACTGTTCGGCCATCTATCTTTAGAGCTTATCCAAAACCTATAACTGTTCCAATACAGAATATCTTACGACTGCGAAACAATGAGGTTGAAAAAGTCCAAAGTTTTGCCGAAAAGCATAATTTGCAGCAATCCCGTCATGTAATTTTGTTTGAATGTGCATCAAAAAGCGGCCAGTCTTTTGTTACACCGAACTATGCTTTATATGTAGCTCAAGGGCTAATTTCTCTGCTACCCGATTGCCAGGTAATTCTTTCATCGAATTTCCCAATTCCTCAAGGAAATCCAGGAATTATTGATGGTAGCATTCTTACCATGAGGGAAACTGCTGAATTGACTAAGTATTGTCACCTTTTCATTGGCTGTTCAAGTGGCATCACCCAAATTGCGCTTACAGACTGGGCTAAACCATTGCCAATGATTCAGTTATTGTCAAAATCAACATCTGCCTATGGTTCCATTGCCCATGATTTTGAGTATTGGGGAATGTCATCTGAACAAATTTTAGAGATGACAGATGTACCAGTGGAACACTTGATTGAATGTGTTTATACTGCTTTTACAAAAGGTTTTTCCGAAGCACGTCGAGATTTTCACCAACCAATTGTGATTGATTTTAATTACTATTTAGGCTATGTAAGGAGTTTTATTCTACAAAGAACAGAACAGTATTTCAAAGCGGTTCGCTCAATCTTGTATACGGTAGAAAGATATGGGTGGCATCCCCAGCTAAAACTATTTGTCCAAACTGAATTAATTCCGAAAATATCTCCTGGTAAAAAATTGCCAGTCACTGATGAAGACTACAGCGAATTGTTACAAGAGTGGATTGATACTTTTAACAAAGACTACGCATGGGCAGATGGGGGAGTGCCTCAGCATCGAATAGTCGAGGCTCTCAGTAACGATTTCGGATTAAGAGATATCAACCTAATTATATTTCCCGACTGGAGCCAGTCAGAAGAATTAATCGCCGAAGATTTAGGAAGTGTCATTAAAGCTACTATGGCTCACCCAGATAAAAGCGAGATGACTCTACTGATAGATACTAGCAACATTTCTGATGAAGATGCCAATCTAGTTTTATCTAGTGTGGCGATGAATTTGTTGATGGAAGAGGATTTAGATGTTTCTGAAGGACCGGAAATTTCGCTGATTGGACGGTTAAGTGAAATTCAGTGGGAAACTCTGATCACTTGCCTGGATAGTAGAATTATATTGGAGAATGAGAATAAAGATGCGATCGCACAAGCAAAAGCAGAGAACATAGCCTTACTTGAATTAGACAGCTTAAAAATATAAGATTCAATCCTCTGTTTCTGGTGACATCGCATTTAATTCCGCTTCAACTACTCATATCATTTCCGGTTGCATTGGAATTAATATTACCCGAAATGAGGAGACGGCAGTGCCGTGTCCCTACAATTAATCTGGCGTAGGGACAC
>JAYSVM010000199.1:0-3365 GCA_043718495.1 Oscillatoriales bacterium
AAACTGAACCTAGAAAATTAAAGAAACCAAAATGGCAGCTATCCAACAACAAAAAATTCGCATCCGCCTCAAAGCTTTCGATAGACGCATTCTCGACGCATCTTGCGAAAAGATTGTAGATACAGCAAATCGGACAGCGGCCACTGCGATCGGTCCGATTCCTTTGCCTACCAAACGTCGTATCTATTGCTTGCTGCGATCGCCCCACGTAGACAAAGATTCTCGCGAACACTTTGAAACTCGCACGCACCGCCGCATCATCGACATTCATCAGCCTTCGGCTAAAACAATTGACGCTTTGATGAAATTAGATTTGCCAGCCGGCGTAGATATTGAAGTCAAGCTCTAGATTGACTGATTAGGAAAATACCGACAGAAGGAACAATGGAAAAATACATTGTTCCTTTTTGGTGATCGCCTTCCCCTAGACTCTCAGCTCTAAAGACGCGCTCGATTCTTGATTGGATCGAGCCAACTAAATCATCACTCGCTTTCCCCTTCCCGTTTATTTCTGTTAAAGTGAGAAAAAGAAGCGCAAGTACCCTCACATTCCAGCGATAATGGCATCCTCTTCCTCTGTAGCAGTTCGCGAACTCCCCTTATTTCCGTTGCCGGAAGTGGTTCTATTTCCAGGTAGGCCGCTCCCGCTGCAAATCTTCGAGTTTCGCTATCGAATCATGATGAATACGATTCTGGAGAGCGATCGCCGCTTTGGTGTACTCATGTGGGATCCTGAGCAAAATAAAGTCTCTGCTGTCGGCTGCTGCGCCGAAGTAATTCACTGCCAGAGACTCCCCGACGATCGCCTGAAAATTATGACTTTGGGCCAGCAAAGGTTCCGAGTGCTCGACGCAGTTCGGGAAAAGCCCTATTTAGTCGGTTTAGTAGAATGGATCGAAGACGAACCGCCACAAAAAGACCTCAGATCTTTAAGCCAAGATGTGGAACAACTGCTTCGTGATGTAGTTCGCCTCTCTAGCAAATTGATGGATCAGGCGATCGAGCTACCAGAAGACATTCCCAGTTTGCCTACAGAGTTGTCCTATTGGGTCGCTAGCTACCTTTACGGCGCAGCCACAGAACAGCAAACTCTTTTAGAATTGCAAGATACTGCTGCTAGATTAGAACGCGAAACAGAAATTTTAACTTCTACTCGCAATCACTTGGCGGCTCGGACTGCACTTAAAGATACATTTAAGTAGTCACATTTCCGTGGGCATCGGGCATCGGGCATGGGGCATCGGTAACTAAGAGTTAGTAGCTCTCTCTCCCCATTTCCCCATCTCCCCATCTCCTCCTCTCCCCATCTCCCATATCAAACTTGTCGGACACAAAACTGTATCGCCCCGCTTAAAATTGCTCCATCTAAATTCGCCCCTTCTAGATTTGCACCACACAAAAACGCGCCACTCAGATTAGTGTCGCGCAAGTCAGCGAGTCTCAAATCAGCACCCTGAAGATTAGCTTCATACAAAAGTGCTCCTCTTAAGTTAGCCTTTTTTAAACTTGCTCCGCGTAGTTTCGCATCAGTTAGATTGGCTTTTGTGAGGTCGGCACATTCCAAGCAAGAATCTATCAGGTTTGCTTCCATTAAATTTGCCCCTTTCAAGAATGCCCCGGTCAAATTTACACCAATCATTTTAGTGTCACTTAAGTTGGCATTCTCCAGGTTTGCTTCAATCAAATCAGCCCCTGTTAACCTCGCGAATGTTAGATCTGCTCCGCTCAGGTTTGCCCAATTTAGTTGGGTCATTAGTAAGCAAGCATTCTTGAGGTTTACACCGATTAAATTTGCCCAACTTAGATCAGCCAAAGCTAAATTAATCTCTTTCAAGTTGCTACAGGCGAGATTAATATGACTCAGAAAAGCTTCTTGTAAAGAAGCTTCTTTTAAGTTTGTTTCATGAAAATTTCTTTCCCCGGCAGCATATCGCTTCAGAAGTTCATCAGCATTCATCTTGCTAGCCTCTTAACTTTAATACTTGGAAATATCATACTACTGACAGTATACTACAGTACACTATAACAACCAAATATTTTTAAAGTTTCAGTATAGGTTTTGAGTTCTTCCAATGCCGATCGCACCACTGCTTGGCAGGCATTAGCTTCAACATCCATAAAGAAAATATATTCTCCGAGCGATCGCTTAGTCGGTCTAGATTCAATCCGACTGAGATTAATCCCGCGACTGGCAAATACTTGTAAAGGTTTGACCAACGCTCCTGGCATATTGGCAGGCACACTAAAAGCTAGGGAAGTATGGGTGCAATTAGACGGTGAAGCATCGAGGATCAATTTAGCAGCAGATTTGGTAATGGATTTAATTGATGAGGGGCGATCGGCTATTTCTATATTTTTCAGCTCCTCAACTCCCTTGCCGAGTATCCAAAATCGAGTGTAATTGTCGGGATAATCATTAATCGGATGAGCTAACACTGGCAAATTGTAAAGTTGAGCCGCTCTGGGTGCAGAAATCACCGCCACACTTGTATCATCCAGGTAATCCAACGATTCTGTGGTTGAATTCGCCGGAATTAACACAGCCGATGGGAGAAACTGCCCTAACCACAACTGACACTGAGCTAGGGCTTGCGGATGAGAGTAAACTTTTTGAATCTCGTCAAAACTTTGAGCTTTTGAGATTAGGGCGTGGGAAATGGGCAAAACTAAGGCGTGTTGAATTCGGAGGCTATCGAGTCGCCACAACGTGTCCAAAGTGACAGTCACACTTCCTTCGATCGAATTTTCCACTGGCACAACTGATAAGTCCACCAGCCCTGTGGCCGATGCCTCTAAGGCCTGGGAAATGGTTGAATAAGGACACAGGGTGCATTCAGAGTTAGTTTCTTTACTCAACCACTGAACATAAGCCAGAGCGGCTGTTTCTGCATTGGTACCCACAGGGCCCAGATGTGCGATCGAAATTTTCATACTTGGCAATTTTCAATAAGAACTCTATGTTTAACCCAGATAGCAGCAAGTAAAATCCGAAAATTAGCACTGTATCTGAGAAACTTTTCTCCGTTATTTCTCGGTTGACATGGCTCGCTGTTTGACCTATGTCACTTGAAAACGGTTATAGTTTATCAGAAAATTGGGTTGAAAACCCCGTTACTTCGACCCTTCGGCTACGCTCAGGGCGACGCAACGCGACAGCACATCGCCTTATAGGACGGCTTTTTGATAGAATAGATATGGTTGTAATTCCCAAGGTGGGCGGTTGTGAAGCGGCTTTTAGTCGGCACCCTAGAACCTGAAAGCTTTTTGAAAGCAAAAAGAAGGGTAGCGAAAACCTTGTAAAACAGAGCTGGGGAATCAACGCATTCTCACGCACCAGAAAATCAATAATTTGTTTCAGTCAAGTA
>JAYSVM010000200.1:0-10253 GCA_043718495.1 Oscillatoriales bacterium
ATTGTCAATGTATATCCGATTTAGCATGAGATCTAGTTATTCTGTGATACCAATTCCATTTGCATTAGAATGACATAGAGGACACGGCAGTGCCGTGTCCCTACAATTGATCGTGGTAGGGACACGGCACTGCCGTCTCCTCTATATCATTCCGGCGCAGCCGGAATTGATATCAAATCAAACTTCTCTAAAATTTCGCAACTTAAATTTAACATTATCAACTTTTTGAATGACCCAAATATTCAAATCTCTCCAAACTCGCACCAGAAAATTTGGACAATTTAGTTTAGGCCGCATTTCAGGTGAATTCAAATAGCGATAGTGCAGAAATACATCTCGGTAGGGAATCTCAACATCCTCACCAGCACACAAAAGATTAATTTTAGCCGCTGAAATACTCATATAATGCAAATAAGTCAGTCGCCGTCCTTTATCATATAAAACATCATCTATCACATCAAATTGAGAAGACCAATGATTGCCTGTCACCTGTTCAGGTTGAGCATATGCAAAGTTGTAAAAAGAGACTTTACAACGAGCAACTAAATAATTAAGCAGAGATTGATCAGCACCCCGTGAAGACATAATTTCCACCTCTGCCAATGTTAATTCTTCTAGAAATTGAGAGCAATTATTTCGATTTAAAACACCTTTTTTTGACGCAAACCAACCCGCACAGAAAATATGAGATTGCAGTTTGTCAATATTTAAAACTTCCGGCAATTTGGGTGAAGATAAATCAAATATATAATTGAGGTCTGATTTGTATTGAAAATCATTTGCTACCCAGTCAAATTCATCAAGTTTTTGATAAATATAATCCAGAGAACCCATTAATAGAGTGTCCGCATCAAAATAGATAAATTTATCAAAAGGGCCGTCGAAACAACAGAATTTTCGGTGCATTTCCAAACATTGAACTGGTTTCCAACCTTTAGCTTGCCAAACTTTTTGAGCTTTTGCGTGAGATGTCCAAACTTGAGTTGCAAAGTCTTCCCAGAAAATGATTGAATCGGTATTTTCAAACAGGGTTACATGATTGCGATTTGCAATTTCTACTCGTACTTTTTCCAGTCTATCATCATAGGGAATAATACAAACTGGAATATCTTTGGCCCCATTTACTTCGAGACTATTTAATAAAGCCACTAAGTGGTTGAAAACAATATCGTTTGCTAGAATATAAATTCCATTTGTCATGATTTTAAATGAAAAAATTAATCCCGTAGGGTGCGTTGGGCGCTACATTCATCTGGCATTATATCAAATATCAAAACAGCGCCCAACGCACCCTACAAATATCGAAGGATTCTTTGCATTAAATTAGGTTTTCCCTCATACAAATAACGATAATGTTGCCAAAGTTGACCATAAGGACTACTCGATTTAATCGGTATTCCTGCCCAGTGAATATATTTTAACCTTTTACCTTTGTCATAAAGCACATAATCTATTTCTTGAAAATGCTTGGAACCAGCCCAGCTTCCAGGTTCGGTTGGTGAAGCTTTGACAAGATTGCAGCGTTTGGGAATCAGTTTAAGAATGATGTAATTTAGGATAGGTTGGTCAGTGACATTTTGAGTAAAATCGAAATATTCTCGATGCTGCGAACATTCTCGCAAGACTTCGTACATTTGCGATTCGGAAATAGTACCTTTCCTGGAAGCCCAAAAACCGCTGTTGAACACATCTTGAAGTTCTGAATCTGTGAAAATATGCTGTTCTTTGACAAGTGGTGAAAATACATTTCGCAGTTTTTCGCTGAGGTGGTGGTAGTCGCAGCAGAAAAAGTCTACTTCTGATAGTTTGTCGAGGTTGGCTGCGATGTCTTCAAAGACGATGATATCGGTATCGATGTAGAGAAATTCGTCAAGGGGGCCAAACCAGGCGGCGAGTTTTCGCATTTTGTTGGGGAGGGCCAAAAAGTTGCGATCGAACATTTGGCCAATTTCCCTGGTAAACTGTTCCACAAACTCCAGATTTGGGAACAATTGCACCCCGTGGAGACGGCTGAGGGTGGCGGCGACTTGCTGATAATTGTCGTCGAAGGGAATCAGAAAAATTGCTACTTGACTATTGTACAAACGTATGCTGTTGATAAGCGCGATCGCACTTTCGATCACTTTATCATTCGCCACAATATAAATACCGCGATTCATACATTGATCCTCAACCTTCTCAACACTCTTTTTAACAAATTCGGCGTAGAAATCTCAGTATAAGACTTAGGCGGTTTATTAAAAATTGGTCGCTTCTTTGGTTCCCGGAGATAGCGGTAGTGCAGAAACAAATCGCGATAGGGAAACTCAATATTTTCCCCCGCACAAACTCTCCTAATTAAATCCGGCCGCACACCAATATAATGAATATAAGTAAGCCGGTTTCCCTTGTCATACAAAATATTATCGCGTTCTTCAAAATGTTGAGAACTGACACAACAGCCAGTTTTTTGAGCATTTGGTAGACTATAAGCAAAATTATAGCTATTCATGTTAGTTTTCATTACCATATAATTGAGCAAAGGCTGTTCTCCCGCACCTTCGTAGAGAATTTCACTATCGCCAGATTGCAATTGATCTACCAGCAATTCCCTAGTATTTACATCAAAAAATCCTTGCTTGCTGGCATAAAATCCCGAACAAAATATTTCCGATTTGATCCGATTCTGGTCAAAAACTTCCATCAGTTTTGGCGACTGAATGTTGTAGACTTTAGTTGGATCGTCAAACTGGAAATCATAAACCACAAAATCAAATTCTTCTAACTTCTGAAAAACTGCATCCAGGGAATTCATCACCAAAGTATCAGCGTCCATATAGATGAACTTTTCAAACGGGTCATCAAAAGCGCAAAAACGCCGATGCGCGCCGTAAAGCCGGAACTTTTTGCGATTCAAACGCTCTGGGGCGGCTGCTTCCATGAATTCGTCCCACCGCTGAATCGAGGTGCTATCTTCATAAATAAACACGTTGGGACGGTTAACAATTTCTGTTTTAATTTGCTGTATTTGGTCGTCGAAGGGATAAATGCAGACTGGAATATTTGAGCCTAAGATAATTTCAATACTGTTTAGTAAGGCAATTAGTTGGTCGTATACTGTATCGTTGGCTAGTGTGCAAATCCCATTCATAAAGCACTTTTCAGGTATGCGAAGTACATAGTTCTTATAGGGACATGGCAGTGCCATGTCCCTACGGGGATCTTTACATAGTTATTGTAGGGACACGGTAGTACCGTGTCCCTACGGGGATCTTATGGGGTGGGGATTTTGGGATTTCTCAACTATTTGTTAAATTAAGCCGAACCGATCGCACAATAAAGCTAGTCCCGTGGCAAAAACAGTAATTCCCAAAGCTACCAGAGGATTTTGACCTCTGCTGACAGCAAAAGATGTGACAACTCCTGCTCCCAAAGCCGCAGTTACAGCAGCAGTAGCCCAATCTCGATCGGGACGTCTATCGTACATATTTTTTATCCTAGATAACTTTGAATTTGAAAAACTGACATCTTGTCATCTAAAGTTATCACTCTCACTGTTTATGAGGTGTCAATTCTCTCAGTTTTGCAACTAAGCTTAAAATTTAGCTATGTTTCTTAACATATTAAAGAAGTGATTGGTTATTGATTAGTTCTAATGCCCCATGCCCCATGCCCCATGCCCGATGCCCAATTCCCAAATTAATTTATTCTTCAACTTTTTCAGTATTGCCACCCTTCACCCAACCATCACGACTGCCATCCTCAACCCGAATTCGTTGCCACTCTTTATCCGGCGAATCTTCCAAAACCACTACTTTTTCCTGATAACCAACACCGCCAATGCGGTTCGCATCTCGATTAGCACTATCACGAAGAATCAAGCCGATCGGCTGAGTAATCAGAGCTCGGTAGGTTCCCGGTTCCAGTGGCTTGGGTGTGGGAGTATCGCTAGAGTCAGAAACAGGGCTCGCTTTTGCTTTTGCCGTAGGCTTCGCATCGGCAATCTGAACGGCTGTTTTGTCGTTAGGAAAAACAGGTCTTTCAGGTATTGTAGTTAACTTGGCAGCAAAGTAAAGTGCCGCAGCAACGCTAGCACCTGTCATTAGCACGATCGCTAATAGAAAACCTACTAAAAATTTAAAAAAACTATATATACTGCTCATTGTTGACTGTTAACTGTTGACTGTTGACTGCTGACTGCTGACTGTTGACTGCTGACTGTTGACTGTTGACTGTTGACTGTTGACTGTTGACTGACTACTGCCAACTGCTAACTGCCAACTGCCAACTGACAACTGGCTTCAAAAGTCTATCCTTGAATTCGACGACTTAAACTGCCGTATCGAGAAGCAAGACGAGCTTTCCCCGCAGCAGCCCAATCTTGGAGAAACTGGATTTGTTCTTGAGCTGTTCTCGCCAAGGGTACCATTTGACTAGCTGATTCTAAAATATCATCTGTAGTGAAATCTCGATTTTGACTAAACCCAATGTGCATCGCCTCGATTAAGGTTTGTTCGATTTCGGCCCCTGAAAAATCGGGAGTTTCGTAAGCCAAGCGCTCGATATCATAATTTTTGATGTTGTGCGATCGCAGCCGCAATAAATGTACCTCAAAAATCGCCCGCCGTTCCTCCTGACTCGGCAAACCCACAAAAAATATTTCGTCAAACCGACCTTTTCTGAGCATTTCTGGCGGCAAAGACTGAATGTTGTTCGCTGTTGCGACTACGAATACTGGGGAAGTTTTTTCGGCTAACCAAGTGATAAAAGTTCCAAACACCCGGCTGGTGGTTCCAGAATCGCCTTTACCGTCCAATCCTCCAAAACCCTTGTCAATCTCGTCAATCCAGAGCACACAAGGCGCTAAAGCTTCCGCTAGTTGAATCATTTGTCTGGTGCGGGATTCAGATTCGCCGACTAATCCGGCAAATAAACGCCCGACATCCAAACGAAGTAGGGGTAAATGCCAGTGATGGGCGATCGCCTTTGCAGTCAAAGATTTGCCGGTGCCTTGAATTCCGACTAACAATAAGCCTCTGGGATGGGGTAAACCGTATTGACGCGCGCGATCGGAAAAAGCACCACCGCGCCGCAACAGCCATTCCTTGAGATTGTCCAAACCGCCGATATCGGAGATATTTTCGCGGGCTGGGTAAAAGTCGAGAATTTGAGTTTGGCGGATAGTTTGGCGTTTTTCTTCTAAAATTAGTTCTGCGTCGTCGGCATGGAGTTCGCCTCTAGTCGCGATCGCCTTTGCTAGAACTCGCCGAATTCGTTCGATCGACAACCCTTGACAGGAGCGCACCATTTCATCCAGCAAACGCTCTTCTATGGCTTGTCCGAGCGCCCCTAACAAATTTTTCACCTCAATTTTGATTTCCGCCGCAGCAGGCAGTGGAAACTCCAAAACAGTCATCACTTCACTGAGGTCTTCGGGGATGGAAATGATGGGAGATACGATGACAATATTTTTGGGTTGAGATTTGAGCAGTCTCGCCAAATTCCGCAGTTTCCGGGAAATTGCCACATCTTCTAAAAACCGCTGAAAGTCTCGCAGAATAAAGATTGCTGGTGCGGATGTGGGCAATTTTTCGAGAAATTCTAAGGCTTGTAGGGGATTGCGTTTACCAAAACCTGTATCGTTGGGATTACCTTGGTAGCCATCGACAAAATCCCAGGTGTAGACGGCGCGAGCACCCTGTTTTTTGGCACTTTGGGCGATCGCCACTTCTACCCGTTCTTCCTCCCGTGTGGGAATGTAGATTAGGGGATAGCGCGATCGTAGCAGTAGTTCAAACTCGTCACTAAAATTAGTCATTTGTTATAAGTCATTAGTTATTAATTATTAGTTATTAATTATTTGTTTTAGATAGTGTAGGTTGGGTTGAGGCTTTGCGAAACCCAACTCTTTTAAAATAATGTGTTGGGTTTCGCAAGCCTCAGCCCAACCTACGAAATTTATAAGAGAAACACATCTTTGCTGGCTGCAGAAATGAGGGGTGAAACCCTATGTGAATTCGACAACAGTCTCTTTCAACCGCCGACTTATCTTATCTAAGGAAGTTGCCGTTTAAGTGCTGCCAGAGATGCCCAACGACTATCAGATATAGTTTCTGAACTTTCTGTATTGGCATCATCATCATCATTTACAATAATTCCCACACATTTAGCATCACATATTTGTTTGTGGGGTTCTGCCAGACACAGTTGCTCGTATAGCCAATCACTGGGAGAGAATGAACCCGTTGGCGACAAAGTTTCCGCCAAATCTTCAAAATCAACCTTCATCTCTATCGGATGCGTCTGTAGGCGATCGGCTGTTTTATCGAGCCAAATTAATTCCGATGAGTTTAGCACCAAACGGTGATTATACTGTTTCAAACATCTGTGACAAGTGAGAGTAACAATTGTTTCTGCTTTTGCTTTCACCTCCAGATAAGTCCCTTGGTGAGTGACTTGCAATCGTCCTCGCACAGGAGTCAGAGATGCTAAATCGGGAATAAATTCATCAAAATCAATTACCTCTGTCTGCTCTGATTTTGAGAGTATACGAGGGATATAAATTGTCTCCATAATCATCCTCCACCTTCTGAACCTCAGCCTATTTTAGATTTTAGATTTTAGATTGAAGATTGAAGATTGAAGATTGAAGAATTATAGAAAAGTCCCCGACTGATGAATCCTGGGGACAGTAGAAAGTGAAAAGGAATAGTTAATTTTTAAATTTTCCTTCTTCCTTTTTACTTCCTTCTTCCTTCTTCCTTCTTCCTTCTTCCTTCTTCCTTCTATCCGCGATATCCGTTAAATCCGTTAAATCCGTTACAGAATCCGTTGCCGAACTTCCTTCTTCTTATCCTCAACGTAACCGAACTACCAAACGGCGATCGGGTTCTTGTCCTTGACTATAAGTTTCTATATCCTCAGATTCGCTCAAAAAGCTGTGTACTTGACGACGTTCAGCCGAAGAGAGCGATTTCAGTTCAACTTCAACCCCAGTCATCCGGGCTTGCTGTGCTGAGTATTCTGCCATCGATCGCAGTTCCTCTTGGCGACGAATTCGATAGCCATTTAGTTCAACTGTATAAGCAGTTGGCTCTTCTACTTCGTTACCTATATTCAGAACCGTGTTGCAAATATACTGAATAGCATCGAGTGAATCGCCATTTGGACCAACCAAAATTGCAACTTGTTCTGGAGTCAGATTGCTATCATCTATTGTCATCCAATAGCAATCTGCCTGTTGTTCACATACCACTTTTGAAGGAATGGCAGACAGCATTAGAAATTCTTCTAACCATTGCTGTCCGCGCTGCATTTGAGAGTCTTTCATTGTTAACATCAAGCTTTTTTCTTGGGACGCTTGGGTTCAAAGGGAAGCGCATCTAATCCCTGCTCTTTTTTGGTTTTCGCCTCTGCCTCATCCACTATTTTTTGCAAGTTTTCCGGCAGTGGTTCTCGCGATAAAATGAACGATTGAACTGTTTGGAAGATGTTAGCAATCAGCATATACATCAACACGCCTGCGGGCAAGGGGAAGAACAAAAACATCCCCGAAAATATGACAGGTGTCAGTTTGTTAACTGTAGCCTGCTGAGGATTGTCATTTGGGCCTTGGGCTTGTCCAGAAAGGGTTTGGTTGATATACAAACTGATGCCAAAGCCGAGGATCATGACCAAAATATCCCAGTGGATTGTACCATCTGGGTCGATCGCACCAACGCGGCCTAGAGCTTCGATAAACAGGAATCCTTTGTTAGTGGCCAATCCGGGGATTGTACCTTGAACTGTGACATCACCGGCCGCTATGGCTACGATGTTGCCCTGTTCATCTATCTTTGCTAGTTCTTCGCCTTTGGTGATTGTCCACCGTGGTACAAAGTCGGTTTCGCTCTTATTTTCTGTCGCTACAGCGCTGAGAGGTTTGCCCTCTGGGGTTTGAAATTCAATCTTGGTTTTGTCACCGACTGCGAGTTTGTCGCCGCCTGGAATTACGCCAATAATTGGAGCGTGAAAAGTCCCTGTGACATAAATATTTTGCGGTGGCGTAGCAAAGGCTTGTGGTTGAACAGCTTCGATTTGTTCTTTTGGCAAGACTTGGACGTTAACAGTGTAATTTATGTCAGAAAATGGCGAACCCCTGAGTGTCGCAAACAGCGCAAAAAGCACCGGCATTTGCAGCACTAATGGGAAACATCCTGCTAGAGGATTGCCAAATTCTTTGTAGACTTGGCTCATTTCCTCCTGCTGTTTAGTAGGATTGTCTTTATAGAGTTTTTGAATTTGATCTACTCGTTCTTTCATCAACGGCTGCGCTACTTTCATGCGCCGCATATTGCGAAGAGAGCCTGCATTGAGAGGATAAAGAGCAAAGCGAATCACAAGCGTCAGAGCTACGATCGCTAAACCATAGCTTGGCACAATCCCGTAGAAAAAATCCAGGATCGGCAGCATGAGGTTGCTGGAGAGAAATGAGATACCAAAATCCATTCGCTTTGAGTTAATTTAGGTGATCTATGTTTACTGTTGAGAAATATTGGCCACCGCTGGATACGGGCTATCTCAACTTTTAGACTTTTGTCTATCTTAGGACATTGGCCATCGATCGATCGCCCGTTAGCGGTTTTTTGATAATTAATTTGCCAATACTCGCACTAACTTCAGAGTTATTTAGTTTGAGCTGCGTTGGTTTTTTGAGCTGCGGCGGGCAGTTTTTCGTTAATGTAATCATAGACCGATCGGAATTTCGGCATAGATCTGAGTTCCAGACGACTCCCACTTTTCAGCGTGATCACCATGTCTCCATAGCTACCAAAACCGCGTGGTACTGTCACAATTTTGACTATATCTGAGTAGATTACATCGGTGCGATCGCCACCCATCCAACCGCTAGTGATAGACACGCGACGGCTGGTGATCCGATAGCGCAGCCACAAAGCCCGGACAATTGCTCCAACTGCGAGGGGAATTCCCACCACAGTCAGGGCTAGGAGTAAGTTAATGATCAAGTCACCGGGCGCGGGGCCGCCTTCATAATATACTTCCTCTCGAATTCCCATCTAGTACCTCGGCTTCTACCAACAACTGCTCTAATTCTTGCAGAATTTCTGCATAATTGCACTCTTGTGCGATCGGACGCACGACAATTACCAAATCCCACCCAAATTTTAATCGAGGCAATAGGTGTCGCAAAGCAGCACGAATCTGGCGCTTAATCCGGTTGCGGACTACCGCGCGTTTGCTCACTTTCAGGCTGATAGAAATGCCTGTGCGAGTGGGCTGCAAGGATTTTTCGGCTGTCGGTTCTGCTTTGATGGCGCTTTTTGGTTTCCGCAGAGCTCTTAAGCTGAGATGAGCAGAATTACGGCGCATTCCTTTGCGGTAAACGGCGCTGAAGTCTTTTCGGTGTTTGAGTCGATTTGGTTCGGGCAACATGGCTGCGATCGCGATCGGGTCTCTGAACGCAGTGCTAGACTGCGAGACGGTGGCGACCTTTGCTGCGGCGGGCCTTAATTACCAATCGACCAGTTGCGGTACGCATTCTGGCGCGAAAACCGGAGGTTCTTTTTCTTTTACGGCTGGTTCCGTGCAGGGTTTGCTGTGTCATTTTGATTTCTCCCGGCTTACTACTTTACTTTTGATTAATATTCACAATCTCCAATTATACCATAGAGGTGTTCAGTTTATAAATATTTTTAAATTCATCAGATCAGTCTGTGGGGAACTCCCAGAAACCCGGTTTCTTTTCCAGATATTTCGTATTAAATCAAAATCATCTCAGAAACTGGGTTTCTTAGCCTATGAAGGATTCCCAAAAACAAAGACTTTGCCATTTGATTTAAGCAAAGCAAAATTTTTATTCAAATTAGATTGAGATATTCGGGCGCACTTCTACCATCAGCGAATCATTAACAGAGTCCGATCGCACTTAATCAATCAATCAATTCCGCTTCTTCAAAAATCAGCCGAGTCGTCAACTCCAAACCAGGCAACAACTCATCTACAATCAATATATTATCTGTATAAACTTGACTCGAACCATCCGGGAAAAAGCTTCTGATTAAAATAGCTTCAGGATCGATTACCCAAACTCGCGTCACACCCGCTGCCAAATAATCTTTCGCCTTCTTTTCAAATTCCTTCATCGTTTATACAAAATTTACCAATATTTCTAGAAGTACAATCGCGCCTCGGACTCTACTCCAAAAACACAATAATATCATTTCCGGCTGTGCCGGAATGATATAGAGGAGACGGCAGTGCCGTGTCCCTACCCA
>JAYSVM010000003.1:0-29451 GCA_043718495.1 Oscillatoriales bacterium
AATGAATTATGAATATTTGGGTAGGGTTCGGGCGGGTTTTTACAGATTGTTTGTGGGTGTCATATATTTCGGCGAACCCGCCCCTACAGAATTGTGATAAAATATTTTACATTATGTGAATTGTAAAAAATATGAAATATAATCCCGACATCCATCATCGTCGCTCTATTCGTCTACCAGGATATGATTATAGCCAACCAGGTGCTTATTTTGTGACTATTTGTATTTGGCAACGTCAGTGTTTATTAGGTGATATTGAAGAAGGAAATATAATTTTAAGTGATTACGGTAAAGTAGTTGACTTTAATTGGTTTAACCTCATTAAAGTATATCCTCATATTGAATTAGATTCTTTTGCTATTATGCCAAATCATGTTCATGGAATTATCATCATAAAAAATCAGGATAAAAGTCATGGATTATCGGAAATTGTGAGAGGCTTTAAAACCTTTTCTTCCCGTCGTATAAATAAACTGCGTGGTGTTTCAGGGATTCATCTATGGCAAAGGTGTTATTACGAACATATTATTCGGAATGAGACAACGTTTGCAAAAATTCAGGAATATATTATCAACAATCCGTATAGCTGGGAAAATGATGAAATGCATCCATCAAAAAAATATTACAATTCCAATAAAATCAATATAAAATTAGATAATAAAAATGTAGTATCGATGAATTTGCGATCGTAAAATTCGTAGGGGCGGGTTCGCGATCGATTTTGTCACCCATAAACAATCTGTAAAAACCCGCCCGAACCCCACCAATAACTACAGAATTGTGATAAGATGTTGTATACAAAAATAATGTAAGGGCGGGTTCGCGATCGATTTTGTCACCTACAAATAATCTTGATAAACCCGCCCGAACCCCACCAATAACCCCAAACAATATCAATTTCTACGGTTCAATTCAATTAATTATGAATATTTGGGTGGGGTTCGGGCGGGTTTTTATGATCCCTCGTTTGGTGTCATATATTTCGGCGAACCCGCCCCTACAGGATTGTGATATGATGTATTGTTAGATGAATTAATTATCATCATAATTTGGATAAAAAAAACCATGAAATCAATATACAAAAAAACGCACTTTTTCCTCACCTTTCTCACCTTAGCAATGTGGGAAATAGGAATTTTCACCCCATCCCAAATCGCCACAGCCCAAATTACCCCAGCCACCGACAGCACCAATACTCAAATTACTCCCAGCGGCAACCAATTCAACATTCAAGGCGGCCAACAATCCAGCGACGGTGCAAATCTATTTCACAGTTTCCAAGAATTCGGTTTAACTCAAGGACAAACTGCTAACTTTATCTCAAATCCCAACATTCGCAATATTTTAGGGCGAGTTGTCGGCGGCGATGCTTCCATAATTAATGGATTAATTCAAGTAACTGGTGGTAATTCCAACTTATTTTTAATAAATCCGGCGGGGATTGTTTTTGGAACAAATTCTAGTTTGAACGTGCCTGCTGCTTTCACCGCGACTACTGCGACGGGCATCGGTTTTGGCAATAACTGGTTTAGCGTGGCTGGTACTAATAATTATACTCAATTAGTCGGAAATCCTAATACTTTTGCTTTCACAAATACACAGCCTGGAGGCATTGTCAATCTCGGCAATTTGGCTGTCAAACAGGGGCAAAATCTAACTTTATTGGGCGGAACTGTTTTGAGTACGGGACAACTTTCTGCACCGGGCGGAAATATTATTGTTGCGGCGGTTCCGGGGGAGAGTTTAGTCAGAATTAGCCAACCGGGAAATCTGTTAAGTTTGGAGATTCAGCCAATTACTAATGGTTCATTGCCAATTACAAATTATCAATTACCAGTGTTGTCAATTGCCCAATTGCTGACAGGCAAAGGTGTGAACACTGCAACAGGAGTGAAACTCAATAATGATGGGACTGTACAATTAACAGGTGGAGGGGCAATAGTGCCAACTGAGCCAGGGACTACAATTGTTGCTGGTAATATTAATGTCTCTGGTGATAATGGAGGGAATGTGAATGTGTTGGGTTCGCGCGTCGGTTTAATTAATGCGAATATCAACGCTTCTGGGATTAATGGCGGTGGTAATGTGCGAATTGGCGGTGATTACAAAGGTGAAGGCACTGTGCCAAATGCGCTGCGGACATTTGTGAGTAATGATTCAATAATTAATGCTGATGCTGTTATAAATGGTGATGGCGGGCGCGTCATTGTTTGGGCGAATGAATTGACAGGTTTTGCTGGTAATATTAGTGCTCGCGGCGGCAGTAATTCTGGCAATGGTGGCTTTGTTGAAGTGTCGGGGAAGGAAAATCTCATATTTCGAGGTGCAGTTAATATTTCGGCATCGAATGGCATTTTTGGTACTTTGTTGCTCGATCCAGCTACTTTGACTATTGTCGAGCAAATTGCTGGTAATGGATCTCAGGATATTTCTAGCTTACAGCCGGACAGCCGAATATTAGCTGGTGATGCTAACATTGGCGCTAATACTGTTAGTTGGGGACAAATTATCGCCCAAGGTGCTAATGCTAATATTGTTTTAGAAGCAACAGGAAATATCACTATTGATAAGATCACTGGAGTGCTATCTGGTAAAGAAGGAAGTACAGTTTATTTACCTTTGACTACTGGTAGTCTGAGAATCTCTTCAACGGCTGGTGGAATTACATTTGTAGATACTAATGATACTATCGAGACACAAGGAGGAGCGATTACCTTCCAAGCGTTGGGTGGAAACCTCACAGTCGGTACACTATCTACAACAGGCTCGTTGTTAGGAGGTAATATTACCCTCGAAGCAACTGGTGACATTAGGACGAACGGGATTGGAGCCGGTTCAAGTGAAGGAAATGGTGGAAATATTACGATTACCAGTCAAGCAGGCTCTATTGAGCATAGTTCTTACCTTGCCACTAGCGGCACAAATGTTATTGGGAATATTACTCTGACTGCTGCTCAGAATATTCTTCTTCTTAATTCTTTTGTAGCTGTTAGGGGCTATTCAAATACTGCAACAGGGGGAACAATTCAATTTACGAGTAAGACAGGTTCGATCGATGCTAGGAGTTCTGACATTAGCTCTCTGAGTAGTCTTGCAGGTGGCAATTCTGGTGATGTTGTTTTTACCGCAAATCAAAATATTTTTACAAGTGATGTTTATACTCGCGTAGATGAAGGTAATGGACGTGCAGGAAACATTACATTTATCAGCCAAAATGGTACTATCAATACCACAACAGGTGCATTGAATTCTATAGCTATCATGGGTGAAAATTCCTCGGCTGGAAATCTTCGATTTGAGGCGGGAAAAGACATTTTAGTTGGATATATAATTGTTGGATCAAGAACACCAACTCCGCTCGGTGGAAATATTACTTTAATTAGTCGTACAGGAAATATTGAAACCACCACAGGAGATTTACAGGCATCGAATTTTACTGGTTTCGGGGGTAAGATCACTCTCAATGCACCAGCCGGTAATATTACTACTGGGCTGATAACAACTAAATCTACTGGTAATGGTGGGAATATTAATTTTACCAGCGGTGGAGCAATTAATACTACTGCGAATCAAATTATATCCCAAAGTTTAAATGGAAATGGAGGCACAATTACATTTCAAGCTGGTGGCAATATTACCACCAGTGATGTTAATGCACAGGGGAAACTCAATGGTGCAGATATTATTCTCCAGAGTGGGGGCGTTGTTAATACTACTGCTGGAATTCTCAACTCTCTTGGCGGTAATAGTGGCGGTAGTATCAGTATCAAAGCTGCCAGCAATATTACTACATCGGATATCGCCCTCCTTGTGACGGGTGTCAATGCAAACAGCGGTAGTATTAGTATCGCTAGCAGTGGCGGCAACATTGATACTAGCAAAGGTGCATTAGTCGCTCCTTCCGCTAATGGTAATGGTGGCAATATTACTTTAGCTAGCCCTGCTGGTAGCATAGCCACAAGTATTGTTAATTCTATTGCTACTGGAACTGGAAATGGTGGCTTACTGGCTTTTAGCGCCAAGAACAATATAAGTATTAATAATGGGAATATCGCTACCAAAAATAATGATGTTAATTTTAATGGTGCGATTTCTATGACAGGGGATGTCTTGGTCAGTGTTCAAGGGACTGGTGACATTAATTTTAATTCTACAATTAACGGGCCATACAATCTCACTGTGAAGCCAGATGCCGGAATTGTTCAGTTTAATGGCGCTGTAGGCAATATCACTCCTCTCAATAGCATCAATATTCAAGACGATATCCCCAAGACTTCTGCTCCTCTGAATATCAGGACAACAAACAATATTACTGCCCAAAATATCACTTCAGCGGCGGGAATTACGCTCACAAGCGATAAAGGAGAAATTCAAACAGGTGATCTGAATTCAAGTTCCGCTAGTAATGGTGGCAATGTCACTTTGAATGCTGGTGGCAATATTACTCTGAATCAAATCAATGCTCAGAGCACTGGTAATGGCAAAGGTGGAAATGTCGATATTGGGACTGAAAAGTATTTTAGGGCTGTCAACTCTTTCTTAGACAGAAATGGTGTTAATGCTAGTATTTCTACTGCCGGAGGTGCTGGCGATATTGGTGGTACAATTCTGATTCGTCACGGTGGTAATGGAGTGACACCTTTTATTGTTGGTAATTCAGCAATTAATGGTACTGCTGCTGCTATTTGTAGGGGAACTTCCGTAGCAGAATCAACTATTTCTCCTAATAATAGCTATTTTTATACTCACAAACAGGATTCAGAGCGAATTGGAATTATATCTGTTCCAAATCCTCAGCCATCGCCTTCGTCAACTCCAGCGCCCGCAACGACTCCATCACCTTCGCCAACTCCAGCAACAACTCCAGCGCCCGCAACGACTCCATCGCCGTCGCCAGCGCCCGCAACGACTCCATCGCCGTCGCCAGCGCCCACAACGACTCCATCGCCCGCAACGACTCCATCGCCTTCGCCAACTCCAGCAACAACTCCAGCGCCTTCACCTGTAACAATTGCGACTCCAGCGCCCGCACCTGTAACAAGTGCGACATCAGCACCCGCGCCTACAACAACTTCGATCGCACTAACACCAACACCAACACCAACACCCACATCCAACCCATCAACAACTTCGATCGCACCAACACCCACATCCAACCCATCAACCGCACCTACAACAGGTGCAATATTAACCCTCGCACTTATACCCCCACGCACACCATCACCGACGGCAACTCCAGCACCAACGCCAACACCCGAAAGTTCGATCGCACCAACGCCAATTCCTCAAACTTCGATCGCACCCACACTAACATCAACACCCGAACCCCAATTTTCACTCGATTTTCCCGATCGCAATCGCATACCCGGTTTTCCCAACAGCATCCGGCTACCCGAATCTCCGAACCTACCACCATCATCCCCATTCTCACTACCGCCCCGTACCTCTCCCACACAGCAGTCAACACCCACAACGCCAAGCGCTACCGAACGCATACCTTCAAACTCAACAATTCCCCCTGTTTCCCAACTCACATCCTCGATCGCATCTCCAGCGACATTCACATCAAATCCTGCGATCGCGCCAAACTTACCATTCACAGCCCCTCAAGCCTTTCAAACCCAGTCTGTAGTTGAAATTCAGCCAGCACTTACAGGGGTGAATACTGCAACAAGTGTGATCGTTCCCGCGCTCACAGTCAGCCAAAATCCCCAACAGGATTTAGCCTTTTTAATTGGCGATTTATTAGGAGCTCAAACTTCAATTAATCAAAATTCGACAACCGGAAATACTACTTTAAATTGGCAACTTCCAGGCACAAGTAAATCTATAGAACTCGAAATACCACCCATTTCAACACCCCAGATTACCTTAATACCAGCTTCCGAAAAACCTCCTGAAAATCCACCTACTCTTGGAGCTTCCACTACCGAAAAACCCGATGGATACATAGTCTTAACTCCAACTCCTACAGAAATAATTCCTCCCGAACCACCCGCTGAAACCCCTCAGAATGAGTTAGCCACTATTCCCCAAACTCCTGTAGCAATAGAATCACCTCCGATTAGTCCAACGCCCGCACCAGTAACAACACCAGCGCCAACACCCGCAGCCACTCCAGAACCAACACCAGCACCAACACCAGCACCAACTCCCGTACCCGAACCTAAAGCGGAAACACCAACTATTCCAGATATTCCCAATTTTATTCCCGCTGAAACAACTCGATTGAATGTAGAACAAACTCTCGCTCAAAATAATGGCGATGATGCTGTTGCTCAAATTGACAAACTCTTTGAACAAGACTATGAAAATTATTATGGCGAAAATTTGACGGATAAAAAAGTAACCGCTCAATATCTGAGACAAACTCTCAAAAAGATTAAGGAAGAAACAGGAAAACAAGCTGTAATTGTTTATGCCATCGCGAGTATAAAAGACTTGTGGCTAATGTTAGTAGTTCCAGACGGCCCTCCGATTATCAAAAAGATTCCCGGCGTAACTAGCATGGAATTACAGGAAACTGTGAAATATTTGCAGAAATCTTTGGCAAGTCCAGCAACTTCAAAAAATACCAGTTATTTGCCAAGTGCACAGGAACTTTACAGATGGTTGATTGCGCCAATTTCTAAAGATTTATCAGCATTAAAAATCGATACTCTAATTTTTTCCTATGATGCAGGTTTGCGCCAATTGCCCCTATCAGCTTTGCACGATGGCAAGCAATTTTTAATAGAAAAATATAGTCTCGGCTCAATTCCTAGCGTTAGCTTGACTAATACTAATTATCAAAGTTTGCAGAACTCACAAGTTTTGGCAATGGGTGCTTCAGTGTTTCCACATACTAATAAACCTGAATTACCGGGAGTGCCGATTGAATTATCTACTATCGCCGGAACCAGAACTACAATACAAAATCAAGCAGTTGTTCCTTTGTGGCAAGGTCGGTCTTTTCTCAATGAAGAATTTACTCTCAAAAATATCATAGAACAACGGGAAACAAAAGCATTTGAAATTGTTCATTTAGCTACTCATGCGAGTTTTCCCCAAGGTATCAATGGACGCAAAGAAGCTGAAATTGACCTATGGAATCGGTCTTTGTCTCTGGATGATTTTAGGTTGGCGAGGTGGTATGATGGCAGACAAGTTGAGTTATTGGTGCTGAGTGCTTGCGAAACTGCGATCGGCGATCGCACCGTGGAAATGGGATTTGCTGGATTAGCTGTCGGTAGTGGTGTAAAATCGGCGCTAGCGAGTTTGTGGAAAGTTAAGGATGTTGGCACTTTGCGACTGATGACTGAATTTTATGATCATTTGCGATCGACCCCGATTAAAGCTGAAGCACTCAGACAGGCGCAACTGGCAATGCTTCACAAAAAAGACTTGCCTAACTTAGATCTATCTCACCCACATTTTTGGGCAGGATTTACAATAATTGGCAGTCCTTGGTAAAATAGTTGGGATTTGGTATCTCAGGCTACTATCCGTTGATGTCATAAATTTGCTATGAATAGCAAAACTCAACTCTATTGGAGCAAAACTTGTGAGCAAGTTCGATAAAGTATTCAATTCAGAAAATACCTCCGAAGCCAGCTTGAGTTCAGAGGAATCCTTGGCAGGGGTAGCACTTGTCGCAGCCCTGGCAAATTCTCCTGACACTGATGCAGATATCTTAGAAAGCATACTTTGGGAATCAGAAATTTTTGCTGAATATTCGGAAGATGATATGTCAGCAATGCTCGAAAAACTCGCAGGTATTGCTAAAGATGGTTTAGGAGCATTATTTAATACGGCTTGGAACTCGATGCCAGATGAATTGGTTTTAGATACTTTTGCGATTACGGTAGCGATGTTTGTCGTAGATGGCGAAGTGTCTGACAAACATCAGGGTTTTCTGAAGGAGTTTCAGCAAGCATTAGGTTTGGAAGATGAGGAAGCTGATGAAGTTATTGAGGAGGTAATTATTGCATATTCTGAAGAAGATGGAGAATTTTCTGAAGAAGATGGAGAATTTTCTGAAGAAGATGGGGAATTGTACGAATGTCCAAAAGGCTATTTTACTGTCCCCATTCCAGTTGAGGAGCAAAAAGGCGGTAGAATTGATGATGAGCAGGAAGGCAGTGTCGCTTTTTCTGACGATTTTGGCATTTTGCTTAAAATTGACTATTTCCCGATCGCAGGTGAAGTTGCAGAATTGGTTGAGTCTGTTGGGGAACTTGCTTATCTCAGTTCATTTCTGAACAATTATATCGATGGGGCAATTCTTGCTAAGTTGCCTAATTCCAAGTTGCTGCACACGGAGTCTTTGGAAGATGAAGAAGCCTATTTTGCGGTTGTTGATATCCCTGGTGGTGCAACTATCACAGTCCAGACAGACTCTGTTCCAGTGACTCGGCTGAATGCCTATCGAGGAATTCTGGCTTTTATCGCTGAGGATGTTTGTTATACGGTAAGTTCTCAGAAAGTTTATCAGGAAGCGGATGAACTGGGATCCCTGGAGTCGGAAGTAGAGGAAATGATCGACAAAATTTTAGAGTTTATTGAGACTATTGAATTTGGTGCGCCTGAATAGACTACTGGCCAAACAGGGCATGGGGCATTGGGCATTCATTGGCCAAACAGGGCATTGGGCATTGGGAATTGGGCATAAGCCAAGGCAAATGAGGACACGGCAGTGCCGTTTCCCTACCCGTGAATAGACTTGACGGGAATTGGGCATAAGCCAAGGCAAATGAGGACACGGCAGTGCCGTTTCCCTACCCGTGAATAAACTGTACGATCGAGAATCGGCTAAAAAGCCAGTTCTCGATCGCACTTTTAGAACAATCAGTCAACCAAAGTCGATCGACAGCATCAATTAGCTTAGGTAGTAGTCTGAGCTTCTTGCAACCTTTGCTTAAGTTCTTCCAGAGCGTTCGCCCAGCGTGGATCTGGCTGCACTGAGCCGGAATCAACGTTTGATGAAGTTGTGGCTGCTGGATTGCGGCGAGACTTGTTGTTGTCCCGACGGCGACTGCTTTTACCAGAACCTCCACCACCTTGGGTGGGGGAAGCTTCGCGTCGCTGTTGTTGCGGCTGACCCTGGGTAGGTGCCGATACCGATGCCAACTGTGGCGACTCTAGTGACTGCGGTTGATCTTCGTCGCCCTTGTCAGATTTACCCTTAGAGCGAGGGAGAGCCTTTTCTATTTTCAGCGGGTTTTCTTTGAACATCAAGCCGTTATATTTTTCAATAACTTGGTCTGCTTGTTCGTCAGTCAACACTGTCACAAAACCGAATCCTCTGCATTTACCAGTTTTGCGATCGGTAATTACCTTTGTTGTTACCGATTCGCCCTCCGGTGCAAAAACATCTTGCAATTCTTGGCGATCGAGTTCTTTTGGTAAATTGCCAACATATAAACGAATAGACATGAAAAATTCCTCCAGACTTGGATTCTAAATTAACTTGCTTGAACAGCATTACCTGAAGTCAACTGAACATTGACCGCAGGGAAAGACGACATAAACGCAGAATCTGCGTGTTCCTCCGACCAACCAAGACAGCTTTCGCCACCTTTTAGACCAAGACAATTTTCTCTCCTGAAGCCGCAACTTGGCAGCCTATGCAGAGAGGTCTTAAATCTAAGGTTGTTCTGTAAACTTTTAGTCATCACTTAAATGTTGAGGCTATTGGCTATTCTGTATTATTTACTTCCGGTTTTGATTCAGAATGTTTTTAGCCAGTGCCGTGTAGAAATTTATTTCCCAGGATGTCAATTGCCAGCGATCGGAATGCCAGTATTTAGTTTAATACGGTGATGGGTAAAATTGCTAACATTTTTTCAGTCATTAATTTTACCTCGCTTTTAATGCTGAGGACTACCTGATTTCTCTTGAATCGGGCAGGACAGTTTTTGACCATCATTCAAAGGTATCACAGCATGGGTAATAGAGCTAGTTATTTCGGGAAATTGGGAATCGGGAATCGGGAATTGGGAATCGGGCATTGGGCATTGGGCATTGGGCATGGGGCATCGGGCATTGGGAATAGTTTCTTTTTCTTCCGACTTCCATCGAACTTCTTCCTTCTTCCTTCCTTTGAAATCGAAAATCCAAAATTGCGAAGCATTGCTAGCGAAGCGCGGCAACCTCTAAAATCGATTCATTTCGCCTTGGAAAATGATGTATGCTCCCCAGAATGCCGCACCAAAGGCCAAAATCGCAGACCAGATGGGGTGTCCACTGTGACTAACTCTGCCACCTTCACTGCGGATAGTTTCGAGGTCGATCGCCACATTAGCACCCCGACGCAGCCAACCAGTCGCCACCACCGATTGTCCCACCAAATCAGTAGGGACACAACACTGTTGTGTCCTTGTCCCTGTTAACTGTTGTGTCCTTGTCCCTGTTAACTGTTGTGTCCTTGTCGTGGTTAACTGTTGTGTCCTTCCTACAAATTTGCTCAAAAATTCCCACAAAGAGCCGATCGGGCCAAACCTCGAAACATAATGTAATCTCACCAACCCCGTCGCCGTCTGCAAAATCAAATCCTGTCCCAGCAAATTAGCCATACCCGATCGCCCCAAAAGCATCCCTTCCAACCGTACTGCTTGAGCATCCAAGGGCAAAGTCTCCGAATTTGATAAGATTTGGGGTAAACTCGGTTCAGCAATGTTTCTAGGCGGAATATCAGGGAAGAAATCATTAATTCGGAACAAAGTACCGAGACAAAAGCCGATCGGCAAACAGCCCCAAAGAATCGATCGATCGCCCCAAAGCCAATCCAACTGCCAAAAACTCGTCCGCGAAAAAATCCCCCCAATCAGCCAAAGCACCCCCACAATCCCCAAACTCATCGGAATCCCAAAAAAAGGCGCACCCTGCAAAAGTAGGGGCGGTGCCCCCGTGCCCGCCCTGGAATTCGTGCCCGCCCTAGAATTCGTGCCCGCCCTGAATATTGAATTAAAAAAGTTAAACAAGGTGAATTTGCCCTTAGTTGACTCCAAAGTTCCCAGATTCGCCAACTCCAACTCAGTTTCCAACTCCCAGAATTGAGCATAAAGGGCCAACAACTTTAAACGCTCACCCATCAAAGGATGTGCGCTATTCACTGTCAACCAATTGCGAACCGGATTGCTGACATCCCATAACAAAATCTCTTCCAGAGGCGCGTGTAATCCAGCCGAACCAAGGGTTACAGCTTCCCTGACTCCCACGGGAAACAGCAGATCGAAACTTTCCAGGAAAAAGCTAGTTTGCTGCTGCTGCTCAATATTTTTCGCCATCCCGATCGCAATTTTAGCCAAAGCCCGCGTCAAACCATTGGGATTACCAGTAATTTCCGCAGCCGTGCGATCGCTCAAATATACCCTGTGGCGCGACACCCACAACATCGGCCATCTCAGCAACTTATAAATTCCGTAACTCCCAGCCGAAATTGCAGCCGCCAAAACTTTGACAACTGAACGAAAAAACGCGATCGTAATTAAAGCAGATAATCGCTCTTCCCAGTGAGTGACTTGCCAATAAATCATGTAAGGAATCTGCATAACTAAAACCGCCAACGACATCGGTGCAAAATCCCAATGGGCGATGTGTCCCAATTCCCTTGCAAGAATAGTAGCAATTTCATCTTCCGTCAATTGATCCAAAAGTCCCTGACTGACAACAATCCGAGCAAATCTGGGTAAACAGCCATAACTGAAAGCTACGGGTACATCAATTGGTAATAGTTTTAGAATCGGCGCTGGCATATTTTGCTGCTTACAGAAACTGCGGATCACCCGATTAGCTTCTTTGCTGGATTTCAATAAAGTTATTCCTCCCAAAGGTTCGATGCCGCAAATCAGTTTTAGCAGTGCGTCTGTCAGCCAGGGAGACGAGGCTAATAGCAATCCGAAAATGAATTGAAGAAACTGAGTTGGATCGCGGTAAAAAAGTTGAATTGGTGTGAAAAAAGGCAGTCTGGTAA
Organism: Oscillatoriales bacterium; assembly: GCA_043718495.1. Classification (GTDB taxonomy): domain Bacteria; phylum Cyanobacteriota; class Cyanobacteriia; order Cyanobacteriales; family Microcoleaceae; genus Microcoleus. The sequence goes on from JAYSVM010000003.1 coordinate 11,954, forward strand.
ATATGTACAACTGAACTAATAGACTATTAATGTTTGTCAGCAGGAATTCCAGGATGAATCGGGTTAGGAAAAATAGGGCGATCGTACTTGCGATCGCCTCTACCCACAAACCCTCTAATTTCATGACTTTGAGTTTGCGCCACCCCGCAGGTGCGCGCCCAGAATTGCGCCAACTGAGTTTGTAAGTATCTGGATTGATGGCTTCGGGGATATCTGTCGGAGAATTGCGATCGGGCGCGGTTGTTGTTGTTGATGTTTCTGCTTCGGAATTCTTGACCTGCGGTGGTTTTGGGGGTGCAGGTGCTGGCGGAATGTGTGGCGATTTGACGTTTTTTTGCCCGCTAGTCTGCTCAAAAGGTACAAATTTTGTTTTGGGGTCGGCTGATGGTTTGTCGGTTGTTGGCGATATTTTGGGCGACTCAGTGTCAATTTCAAAGGCGACGAATCCGGTTTCTGGGGGATTTTCTGGTGGTTTTGGGGGATGACGATCGATCAATTGGGCTAAAGTGTGATCGGCCCAAATGTTGACTTGAGAGTTGGGGTTTTTGGTGAGGGAAGTGCAAAGTGCGATCGCGCCTTTGAGATTACCAGTGGCCTTGTATGCAGTCACCAACCGCATTTGGGCTCGCGTAGCCAGGTGGCGATCGGCTGCGATTTGGGCAACAGATTCCAAAAGCGCGATCGCCCGATCGTAATCTCGCGCTTTCAAAGCAGCCAGCCCAGCCTCTAGAGATTGTTTCACAGATGAATCCGCCGAATTTTGATTGTTTGGAGATGCCATGACATTGGTTGCACTAGCGCCTTGTCTAAGATAGCTTGCGCGATCGATAGATTACGGTTCTAACACAGTTAGAATTAAGGTCAAGCACCGGAATGATATAGAGTCCAAGGCAATGCCGTGTCCCTACAATATTACTTTGGGTAGGGACACGGCATTGCCGTCTCCTAATTTCTTAAAGCTTAAATTGACGCCAATGCCCTAAATGCGATCGCCCATAATTGATATCTAGACCCAATTTCAATCACCAATTGCTACAATTAAATTACCTCTTACCGCACATTTATGCCCATTGACGACGAAGATTTTCAAATCGAAATCAGCGACGATCGCAAACTCCAACTCTTCACCGACAGACACGAATTTACCCGCCGATTTGCCTTTTATTTAAACGAAGACCAGCCTCCCGAACAAATTTTGTATTTTTTCGGCGATGGAGGCAACGGCAAGTCATTGCTCCTCAAACACTTGGAGTTTCACTGCTGCAAAAAATTTCCGCCGCAGGTTTGGCAACAATTGCGCGCACTCCCAGAATCAAAAGCGGCCGAAGTTGCTGATTTCGTCCGCAATGCAGAAGCCAAAACCTACACTCCCATCCCCGTAGTCAGACATGATTTCGGATTGATACCGATTAAAGAAGATAAACCCCAAGATAGATTTTACGGCTTGTTAATGCTGCGGCGAAATGTGGCAGCCGCAACCAAGAAATATAAATTTAAATTTCCCAATTATGATTTTGCTTGCTTTTGGTATTTGCTGAACAAAGGCGAGTCTGATGCAACTCTCAACCAACTTTTCCCCAACGATTTGATTGATTTTTTGACACCTGTAGTTGAAACCTTTGCCGGATTTCCCGTGGTGTCGCAAGTAGCGGCGGGGCTGAAATTAATCGATAAATTCGGTGGCATTAAGCGAACGATGAAATTAATTCAAACGCGGTTGGGTGTCAGCGACGAAACGGCTGATGAAATTCGCCGCAAAGATATTGATACTGAATTAATCGACTGTTTGCCGAAATTGTTTGCCGGGGATTTGAATGCGGCAATGGTTAGCAGAAATAAACCCGATCGCCTCGTGATGCTGTTCGATACTCACGAGAAAATGTGGGATGAGAAACGCAATTCTCAAGGCGCAACTTTTTGGTATCAAGATGAGTGGTTTCGGCGGTTGTTGAGGGCATTGGATTACAAATTGGGGATTGTGGTTGCGGTGGCGGGGCGAGATTGTCCGGTGACGCAATTGCGGTGGCCGAATGCGGCGAAGTTTCCGATTCCCGAAGATTATATAGATGCCCAATTGGTTTGGCATTTGTCTCCCGCCGATGCTAGGGATTACTTGCACAAAGTGGAGATTGACAAGGCTGATTTGGCAGATGCTGTAATTAAATATGCCAGCGTCAATCCTGATGAGAGTTGGGAGAATTTGCAGGTACATCCGTTTTATTTGGGTTTGTGCGCGGATGTGGTGCTGGCAGAAAGAAGGCGGGGAATTGAGTTGCTGGCGTCGGATTTTGCGCGGATTCCGAAGTTGGAAAATAAGACTGCGGAGTTAACGGATCGGTTGCTTTTGTATGTGGATCGCGAAGTGCGATCAGCGGTGCATTCGCTGAGTGCTTGTCGCGCTTTTGATCAGGATTTGTATGTGAAATTGGGAGGTGGGTGTCACTTCCAGGCAAGTAGTGCAAATTTTGAGGTTTTGACGAGTTTTTCGTTTGTGTGGAAATCGGAAAAGCGGGGGGATAATTGGTATCGGATTCACGATTTATTGCGGCGCTTGGATTGCGATCGGGATAATGAGAAAACTCGCAGGGCTCATGAGGTTTTAGAGGGGCATTATCGGGAAGTGGGGGATGTGGCTGAGGCAATTTTTCATGCTAATCGCTTGGATTGGGAGCGGGGTGTGAAGGAATGGGAAGAGGTGTTTCGTAAAGCGTTGCGGCTGAGTCGTTACGGGGAATGTGAGTTGCTGCTGGGAGTTAGAGATGAGTTGTGGATTAAAAGTGATTATTGGCTTGGTAGAGTTTCGCGATCGGAGGGAGATTACTATGCTTGGTTGGCTCGATATGTAGAGGCAAGACAGGAATATTTAGAGGCAGTTGCAGCCTTGAATTCTGCTTTACTTATTGCACCAGACGATATCAATGCTCTCAACAACAAAGGGAATGCGCTGCAAAGTCTGGGTGATTTGCAAGCAAAGCTAAGTGAATTTGAGGCGGCAAAACTTTCTTACTTTGAGGCGATCGCTGCCTTGAATTCTGCTTTACTTATTGTACCAGATGATATCGACGTGTTCAAGAACAAAGGGATTGCGCTGAAATGTCTGGGTAATTTACAGGCACAGCTAAGTGAATTTGAGGCTGCAAAACTTTCTTACTCAGAGGCAATCGCAGCCTATAATTCTGCTTTACTTATTGCACCGGATTATATCAATGCTCTCAACAACAAAGGGAATGCGCTGCGAGTTCTGGGTAAATTACAAGCACGGCTAAGTGAATTTGAGGCGGCAAAACAGTCTTACTTTGAGGCGATCGCTGCCTTGAATTCTGCTTTACTTATTGCACCGGATGCTATCTGTGTTCTCAACAACAAAGGGAATGCACTGCGAGGTCTGGGTAAATTACAAGCACAGCTAAGTGAATTTAAGGCTGCAAAACAGTCTTACTTTGAGGCGATCGCTGCCTGTAATTCTTCTTTACTTATTGCACCGGATATCTGTGCTCTCAACAACAAAGGGAAGGCGCTGTTAAGTCTGGGTGATTTGCAAGCACAGCTAAGTGAATTTGAGGCTGCAAAACAGTCTTACTCAGAGGCGATCGCTGCCTATAATTCTGTGTTACTTATTGCACCGGATTTTATCGCTGCTCTCACCAACAAAGGGAATGCGCTGGTAAGACTGGGTTATTTGCAAGAAAAATTATCTGAGAGACAGGAAGCACTCAAGAATTGGCAAGAGGCTCTGGAAATGTTTAATCGATCTTTAGCCATTGCTCCTAATCGCGATCTGGTTCGCAATAGCCGCGATGCACTGCAAAAATTTCTCGATAATTTGGGTGAGGATACTGTCAGCAGTTAGCCCGATGCGAAGTAGTAAAGACGCAGCATTCAGGAGGAGGATGTGTCGAGTTAACTTACACCAAAAGTTCACAGGATTTACGCACTCCGACAAAGAAACCGGGTTTTTGGCCGCATCTACGCATCACAACCAAGAATTATCGAAAAAACCCGGTTTCTGGCCACCCGCAGCCTTCCAAGAAACCGGGTTTTTGGCCGAATCTACGCATCACAACCAAGAATTATCGAAAAAACCCGGTTTCTGGCCATTCGCGCGTCAGCCCTAAGACTGGATACCTAATGGCGCATAATTCTTGCTCTTTTCCGATTCCAGGTATTGCTTGTAAGCCACCTCATCGCCACCAAAAGAATCGATCGATACCTGTCGTTGCGGCATCGATTTCAGAGGAGCATCGATCGGGCTATACCGACAGTAACACATCACAATTACGTCATACTCGCTCATCGGAGTTGGAATATCAGGCGTGTATGTTTGCACCCGCACAACTTCCCAATCACTCACCCGATAATGAGTATTGTGTGCGTGTTCATTTGGATCGTATTCTGACTCCACCCGCACAAATTCTACAGGGCGATATCCCGGTTCAGGAATCGGTTCCTGAGAAGAATCCCAGTTTTCTGCAATGATAAAAGTTAAAGCTTGGCTGTGTTGGAGTTTTCTCTGTCTCCAGCCTTCATCTTCACCTGATTCAGCTTGAAAAACAATGTATTTTTGCATCACTCTTCCTCCTTTTCTTCGAGATAGTTGGGAAATTCTGTTTTCCCTTTGAACACGCAATCAACTTCAAAAATGTACTTATTTTCGATTTCCTCAATTTCCAGCAGTTTCCAGCCATACTTCTTTTGCATCTCCCGGCATTTCTGCGGGTTGGTGGCGCTGTGTCGCGAGATATCCTTCTCTGCATCGTAGCGCAGCCACCTATTTGGATCGTTATTTGTCATTATTGATATAGCTCCTGTGTTGGCTCTACAACATTGGAGAAGTCGTCTTGACTCGGTGTTTGCCGCACTGCGTCAAGGCGCATCTTTAGAGTTGATTTATTTTATGATAATACCAAATCATACTTTAATACCCTCTTTATTCCAAGGCTTTGACTATTGTAGGACTTACGCACTCCGACAAAGAAACCGGGTTTTTGGCCAAATCTACGCATCACAACCAAGAATTATCGAAAAAACCCGGTTTCTGGGCCCCTTAGTTGGGCCGAAATGCTAAATTAAAAGTAATGTTGCTCTAGTACAACCATGTCCAAACGACTCACCATTGCCCAAGCACAGCAGCAGTTGCCCAACCTACCCAAAGAACTCATCAATGAGCCTATCATCATCACTCAAGATGGCGTTCCCGTTATGGCTGCAATGAGCTACACGCATTTGACTGAACTGTTAGAAACCTTAGATATTCTCACCGATACAGAATTTGTTGCCAAATTGCGCCAAAGCATCATCCAAGCACGCCAAGGCGAAACTATTTCCTGGGAAAATGCCAAAGCAAAATTGGGACTATGAATCACGAAGAAAATGCGATCGAATATGAGATCCAGCTTACGCCATTGGCACTGGAAATGTTGGTGGCAGTCAAAGATAGACGAGAACAGGAAAAATTGCGCGATCGCATTGATAAACTAAAAGTTGAACCACAAAAGCAAGGCAAAGCCCTCGTAGATAACCTATCAGGATTTCGTAGCATCCGAGCTGTTGGACAGCGCTATCGTATAGTTTATCAAGTCGAACAAGATCGAGTTCTAGTTGTTGTCGTAGGACTAGGGAGACGTAAAGATGGTGACAAAAAAGATATTTACACCATCTTAGAAAAACTGTTAGAGCCGTGATTATAACTTCTTATATCCGGCGTATTTAAGGATCGTGGATTAAATAACTTGCGTAGGTTGGGTTGAAGCATGAAACCCAACAATCAAGGGTGGCGTTGGGTTTCGTTCCTCAACCCAACCTACAAAAAATGCAAGTTATTTAATTCTCATTCCTAAGCCGAATAAATATTATCTCTAAGGACACAACATGGCGTTGTGCCGTATCCCTCCCGATCGACTCAATTTTCGATCTTTTCTAACCCAGAAACTACAGGCGCGATCGCATTTAATTTCAAAATAGAATGCTCACCCTCCACCTGTTGACAATTCCACTCATTTCTAAACAGCAAAACCGGCCTTCCCCAACTATCCTTCACCGTCACCGTATTAAACAACCGCCCAACTTTTGCCAAGGCATCCCAACCGCCATCAACCCAACGAGCTACACTGTAAGGCAACATATCTATGGTGGTTTCCACATTATATTCAGACTGCATTCTGAACTGCACAACCTCAAATTGTAACTGTCCCACCGCCGCCAGAATTGGCTCCCGTTTCGACTCATCAGCCGAATACATAATTTGCACGGCACCTTCTTCTTGCAACTCCGAAATACCTTTGCGGAACTGCTTGAATTTAGAAGGATTGGGATTTCTCAAATAAGCAAAAAGTTCCGGCGAAAAACAGGGAATCCCTTCATATTCTAGTTTTTGACCAGTGTAAATCGTATCCCCGATCGCAAAAACACCCGGATTGTTCAAACCAATCACATCACCTGGATAAGCAACGTCGATGGACTCACGATCCTGAGCAAATAACTTTTGAGGTCTTGACAAACGCACCGTTTTACCAGTACGAGCGTGAGTCACATTCATGTCCTTTTCAAACTTGCCCGTACAAACCCGAATAAACGCCACCCGATCGCGATGTCTCGGATCCATATTCGCTTGCAATTTAAACACAAACCCCGTAAATTCTTCATAGGTTGGCGGTAATTCTCCGGCGCTGCTCTTGCGGGCGCTCGGTTTGAGAGCGTAATCTAAAAACGCATCTAAAAATAGTTCAACCCCAAAATTACTCATCGCACTACCAAAGAAAACAGGTGTCATTTTCCCAGTAGCAACTAAGTCTAAATCTAGTTCATCCCATAATTCATCCAGCAGTTCCAAATCATCTTTAAATTGACTATAAAGATCTGGTTCCAAAAGTTCTTCAAGACGCGGATCGCCCAATTCCATCACCGTATCAAGAGCCGCGCGAGAACCATGTTGAGTCCGCTCGAACAAGTGAATTTGACGTTGACGGCGGTCAAAAACACCTTTAAAGCGATCGCCCGTACCGATCGGCCAATTCACCGGATAAGTCTGTAACCCCAATTCTTTTTCAATTTCGTCCAACAAATCCAAAGGTTCTCTGCTAGGGCGATCGAGCTTATTAAAAAATGTAAATATCGGCAAACTTCGCAGCTTACAAACTTCAAATAACTTCCTAGTTTGCGGTTCCAAACCCTTAGCTGCATCCTCCAACATCACCGCATTATCAGCAGCCGCCAGAGTCCGATAAGTATCTTCACTAAAATCTTGGTGTCCCGGAGTATCGAGTAGATTGATGTGATATTTTTTATACTCAAACTGCAATACAGTAGAGGTAATCGAAATTCCCCGCTGCTGCTCCATTTCCATCCAGTCAGAAGTAGCGTGTCGCTGGGATCTACGGGCTTTCACAGAACCTGCTTCATGAATAGCACCCCCGTAAAGCAGCAACTTTTCTGTCAGAGTAGTTTTACCCGCGTCGGGGTGTGAGATAATGGCAAAGTTGCGTCGGCGCCGGGCAGCAGTTTGCAGTTCAATTTCGAGTTCTGTGGTCATTCGATTTTAGATTTTAGATTTTAGATTTTAGATTGAAGAATTGCTTCTACGGTTCTAGCCGAGAGCTTGTGACCAAATTGCTTGATTGTCATCACCAATTGAGTAGGGGAATCCTCACCCGATCGCTATTGTAGCCTGTGCTAAATTAGCTATTAAAGGTAAACTTATCATAAATTGAAGAGAAAAGTAATTATGTACGACTCAGACAAGCGGAAGCTGCTATCACTGTTGTGTCACGGCGCTATTTTTTTGAGCACCTTAGTGGTTTCCGTCGCAGTACCGATCGGTGTATTATTGGTATCTGATGACTCCGTTGTCAAAGATAACGCCAAAGAAGCCATCAATTTTCACCTTAATGTCTGGCTGTACGCTATCATTCTGGTCCCACTATCTTTTGTGACATTTGGCTTGGCTGGCTTAATCGGTTTCGCGATCCACTGGGGACTGACAATCATGGCCATCCTTCACGTTTTCCAAAATCCTAACCTACCTTACCGCTACCCGTTTATTTTCCGCTTGGTTTAGGTAGCAAATCTCAATCGATCATCAATTTCAAAAGCCCGGTTTCTTCAAGAAACCGGGCTTTTAATTATTTTATGGCCACAGCATCTGGCAACGACATAACCGCTTCTTTAGCATTTAACTTTTGATTCAATTCACGAATCCGCCGTGATAGCAAGCGGATAATATTAACAGCAATTCCTGGTGTTTCATCAATAGCATCATAGAGCTGCATTTGAGTCAACATCAAACACTCACAAGGTTCAACAACAGTAATAGAAGCCGATCGCGGTTCCGCATCAAATAGCGACATTTCGCCGAAGCAAGCACCAGCTTTCAACTGCGCCAAATCCCGATCGCCAATATGAACCCGCACCGTTCCCGATACCAGAATATAGAGCGATCGACCTTCTTGCCCTTCCGTAAAAATTGTGTGTTTAGAAGGGAATGAAAGTTCATCCATTACCGATGCTAGACGCACGAGAAAATCATCCCGCAGTTCCTTGAAAATCGGAACCGCCCTCACAAATAATAGGCGTTCAACGCTGGTTAACATAGTGCGATGCAGTGATTGATTTAAACTTAAAAATGGGAATTGGGCATGGGGCATTGGGCATTGGTTATTTGCGGTGCCCTGAGCGTAGTCGAAGGGTTATTGGTTATTGGTTATTGGTTATTGGTTATTGGTTATTGGTTATTGGTTATTTGCCAGATACTTTGACACACTTCGACTACGCTCAGTGTCCAATGCCCAATTCCCCATGCCCAATTCCCCATGCCCAATTCCCAATTCCCAATTCCCAATTCCCCATGCCCAATTCCCAATATTACCTTCTTCCCCCAGCCCCCAATTCTGCCATCATTTCTTCTACTTGACCTGATACTAGGCGATCGGGGTCATTTTGCAACCTAGGTAGCAATTCTAGCAAAGCCCTGGGCGAGGCTATTTTCAAATAGGCTAGCACTGCTTCGCGGACAAAACCCGTAGGATGGCGCAGACAGACCAAAGTTTGTTGAGCGGTGAGAGTCCAACGGGCTTCCCTCGCCAAATGAAAACAACAAGCTAATGTCCAATCCGAAAGGAAGTGACGCAATTCTAGCAAGCGCCGTAAACGATCGCTAGGAGTTAGAGGTTTGTACACCATCAATTCCGAGAGGTTGCTCAGTTTTTCCCTTTCCGAGTGCTGATCCAATAGATTGATGAGCGATCGCTTATTCGCTATATCAACAGTATTGTCCAAAATTTCCAATCCCCTAGCAACCAAAGAAGGTTGGCCCGAAGCGATATTAAAAGCCGCCGCTTGTACAGTATCTAGCGGATAAAGAAACTTCATCAGCAAGAAACACCGATCTGTAGCATCAGATTCTAACCCCGCCAGTGCCCGCCTCAAAAGTTGAGCCGTATCCGAAGCCGGTTCATCGGCGCTGTTTGCATATTCCGTTGAGAACTTGCCGTAGGTTGTTACGGAAGACAAATCCACCATACCTGCGTAAATTTGACCGATAAACATTAACTCTTGTTCAATGAGAGTTTCGAGTCCGCTGCGTCCGATGCGGTCTAGAACCCCTTCTATACCCGCTTCTGACGGCATTTTCAACAGGATGCGGAGGATATTGCGCCTGGTAGTTCCCCAAGAAGTGAGCAAATTACCTACGAGAATGTCGATCGCCTCTACAGTCCCAATTTGACCCAAAGCCGTCCAAGCCTGCAACCTCACCAAATCCGATTTGTGGATATCCTCAGCTAAATCGACAAGTAGCGGAATCGCATCATTGTGGAGTTTGACGATCGCCTGTAGGGCAGATTCCCGCGTCGATTTGTAACCAAGTCCGCGCAGTAAGGAAGGATAATATTCTTCCGAATGAGTAGATGAAATCACATCCAACAAAGCACAGCGTACCCGCAGAGATTCATCTTGCAACAGGTTAGGTATGTACAAGCGCAGTCCTTGGAGGTAATCCGCCTCTCCCAGGGCCCGCGTCCCCATCACACGTTCCCGCTCTTGCTTGTGGGTGAGCATTTGTCGCAGAGTATTAGTAGCTTCTGCCTTTTGTTGGCGATCGCCCCTTCTCATAATTAAAGCAGCAGCCGTGCCTCGTACTACCGGGTCTACTGTCGGCTGCAAATACGATCGCAAATTTTCAATATTCGGCTCCGCATCCGTCAGCCAGACGTAGCGCAGAGCCAAAGCCAGCACTTCTGGGGGCAATCCTTGCTCGCTCAGGTGGCGAACCGCTTCCAAATATGCAGGGTTGGGGTGTTGAAGCATAGTTTCCAGGCTTTGACGCTGCAAGGCTGGGGGCAACGATTCCAAAATCGGGGCCAAAACTTCTCCAACATTTTTCGGGTCAATTTGGGTCAAGAGTTCTATACAAGAACGCTTGTCATCTTCCCCACCAGGCTGTTCCAGAGTTTCTACTACTGCCCGTTTCAAGGCTTTAAGGTCTACGTCTGTGACACCCAAGCGTCCACGTTCAGCACTTTTGACCAACAAACCAACGTATTGCGATCGGATTAGCCAGACGACGAACAGCCACACCAGCGCCAACACAACGATGACACCAATAAATACTAAACTTTGCTGGTCATGAAATTGATTTTCGGTTTGGTGAGGGAGTATGTAGTTTGTGATCCACAGCAGAATCAGAATCCCGACTCCTGTCACTCCACAGGATAAAGGTTCGCCAACACCATTGACTAAAGTTTGGATTCCTGATCGAATATTGTCCGGGATTGGTTGGAACAAAACCGGGCTCACCGTTTCCAACAGCGTGTAGTGCAGCAATTCGTCTAGAAATCTCAGAAATACCAGTCCAATGAAAACAGGTACTAAGTTTCCCAGCGATGCTCCCAGCGTTAGCACTCCCAATATTGCTATCCCTGCCGGCAGAATCATCGCTGTGACGAATACTCCAATTCTTTCAACTAAGCGACTGGATGCGAACCACTGAGTTGCCACTTGAAACAAGCCTTGAATACCTTCATAAATTCCCAGGAAGCTAGCTATCCAACTAGCACCACTAGCTCCGTCTGCTGGGTTTTGGTATTCTAACTGGCTATAGAATTGGAAATCTACTAGGACATATAGGACTTCTGCGAGGACGAAAAAGCTAACTAGAGGTACGGCGTATTTTTGCAGCGGGCCTGTAACTTTGCGGGCGGTAAATTCTTGATTGTCGTCGTCTTCGTCATCATCTGTCCAGTGGGCTGTTTCTGGAAATGCCTGGCGGTATTTTTCGGTGAGGTAATACAGCAATATTGAGCCTGTGGCAACCATTAACCCCGATACCAGGGTGACATTTTTCAAACCTACTACGTGCAGCAACACCGGTAGAGAAAATCCGCTAACTACTCCAGCCACTAAATAGCCACTGCTGACTAGGGGATAGGTGCGTTTAATTTCTCTGATGTTGAAGAGTTGGTTGGAAGTGATGGAAGTGTTGAGGTCATTTAGGACATAGCAAGCTTCCACCCACAGCCACATCAGGAATATCGTAATGAAGGCGATGCTGATACCAGCTATCTTTGTATCCTCATAGCCGATGCCGAATCGAAACAGGAATAGCGGTACCGACATCATTGCCAGAACGACAACAATCACGCGCCGCAATGGCAGGATTTTTTGCATCCAAGAGTAGACAAAGCCCAAACCGGAACCGATGAAAGCGCTGGCTATGTAAATCCAGGGCATTTTGTCGGCACCAAATTCGTCGAGAAAAAGACCTACTGTGCTGAGTTCCAGCCAGATCAGTCCTACGGAAGTTAAACTGTAGACAAGGAACATCAGTACGGTTCGTTCTACTTCTTCCGATCGCAAATTGAGCGATCGTAGCATCCCTTGTCTGACACCCCCTGAACCGCTGGTTTGAAAATTGTCCATGCAGCGTTAATTTTCCTGTGTGCTAGCTTATTCCTGACGAACTGCGGAAGTAATCAGCTATCAGTCACCATTGTATGAACTAATGACTGATGACTGATGACTAATGACTATCTATACTTTCTTCGGAGATAGCAGCATCATCATACTGCGTCCCTCTTTTTTCGGGGCTTGCTGCACTTCGGCGATTTCTTGCAAATCCGTGGCCATGCGTTTAAGCAAGTCTTCTGCTAGGTTACTATGTTGGATTTCCCGACCTCTGAACATGATCGTGGCTTTTACTTTGTCCCCAGATTTGATAAAGCGGTCTGCTAGTTTGAGGCGCACTTGATAGTCATGTTCTTCAATTTTGTAGCGCATCTTCACTTCTTTCACGTCAGCAGTGTGCTGCTTCCGCTTTGCTTCTCGCGCTTTTTTCTCTTGCTCGAATTTGTACTTTCCGTAGTCCATCACTCGACATACGGGTGGGTCAGCTTTATCACTGACAAGTACCAAGTCCAGTTCTTTTTCCTCGGCGAGGCGCAGTGCTTCTGATGGTGTCAATATCCCCAGTTGTGCCCCGTCTGTATCGATGACCCGGATTTTGGGGTATCGAATGTTTTCATTGATCTGGGGGAGGTTACGATTTTGTCTTCTTTCAATCACAGGCATGAATTGTTGTGTGAACAGTAGTTTATTGACGAACTGCTATACAAATATTAGACAAGTCTAGACATTTGCTTCTTACTTCATCGGGAGCATGGGAGCGGTTATCCCTCGGTAAGCTTTCACGGTTTAGCCAACCGCGATAAATTGATTGCTGCGTTTAAGTCTTTTACTACTATCGTTGCGTGGTTTTTGCATAAATAAGTAGTGAAGTGTACCATTCTGTCTATTTATTCGCTACCTAGGTACTAGCTCTGAGGCTGGTCAACTACTCTTGAAGGAGTAATGTCGGAAGCCTATCACTTTCAGGCAGGGTAAAACATTATAGTTCCAATACTTGCCATTCTACTCACTCTGGCTAAGTTTTTGCTTAGTTTTATTGTAACTTCACACACTGAGGGGGGAATTGGGAATTGGGAATTGGGCATTGGGCATTGGGCATTGGGAATTGGGCATGGGGAATTGGGCATGGGGCATTGGGCATGGGGCATGGGGCATCGGTTTTCAGAGAGATTGGGGCAACCACGGGGGATTGTAGGGGTAGTGCCGTGCCTACCCTCTTCGTCCAGGATTTTGTATGTGTTTCAGAGATTGGGGCGGGCACTCTTGGCACCGCCCCTACAAGAGAATGAAACAGCCCTGCCTCTCCCCCTATTCTCCCCCTCTTCTCCCCTCTCCCCAATTCCCTGAAATTGCCCTATACAATGAGTATTGTTGATTGTAAATTTATGTTGCGAGAGGCAAAATTGACAAATTCTCTTCACTGGCATCAACGGATTGGCACTCAACGAGACTGGGTATGGCGTGGCTGGCAAACTCGTTACACTTATTTGCGCCCATCTCGTTCCCAAGAATCGCGACATCAAGGGTCGATCGCAAATCAAGATTCCACCACCCCAGAAATTGACCCTCAACCATCAGCAACACCGATAATTTTACTGCATGGGTTTGGGGCTTCGATCGGTCATTGGCGACAAAATATGGCAGCCCTCTCCGAGTTCCACACTGTTTACGCCTTGGATTTGTTGGGATTTGGAGCTTCCCAAAAAGCTCCCGTTGACTATGACGTGTCGATATGGATCGATCAAGTTTATGATTTTTGGTTGACTTTCCTCAAAAAGCCTGTGGTTTTGGCTGGAAATTCGATCGGTTCCCTGATTTGTCTGGCCGCCGCTGCCGCTCACCCGGATATGGTGGCAGGTATCGTGATGATTAGCCTCCCAGACCCTTCTGTGCGTGCCGAGGCAGTGCCGGCGTGGGTGTTGCCTGCGATCGAAACCGTTGAAAAACTCTTTGTTTCACCGCTCATACTGAGGCCTCTGTTTTACTTAGCCCGCCGACCTTCCTTTGTCCGTCGCTGGGTTGCCTTTGCCTACTCTAGCCCCGAAGCCATCACCGACGAGTTAGTGGAAATTCTCGCAGGCCCCGCAGGCGATCGGGGTTCAGCCAGAGCCTTCTGTGCTTTATTTAAAGCTGTTGGCAGTTCACAGTTCGGCCCTAGTGTCAAGACAGTGTTACGAGAATTAACAATTCCGATGTTATTAATTTGGGGTAAGCAAGACCGAATGATTCCGCCCCGGTTTGCCAAGCCTCATCAATTTGTCGAATGCAACCCGAATTATGTAAAGTTAGTTGAATTAGATAATGCGGGTCACTGTCCCCAGGATGAGTGCCCCGAAAAAGTAAATCAAGCAATATTGGACTGGATGAGTAGCACCAATTTGGGGTAAATCGGCATTCCTGTTGATTTTAGATACTCGCCTAGCGATGATATCGTTCCAAGCTCGATCGCGAAAACTTGTAAAAACTTGATCCCCGCCAGTGCTATTGTATTTCACTGAGCCCGCGTCCCTCGATCGCATTTGATGCCTGAAACTGCTCCTTTGAATAACAGTAAAATCCTACTTTCTAACTTTTACCTTCCAGCTTCCAGAAATAGCTCGTTTCTTGCTGCAAAAAATAAATATGTTCCCTTGTACCCGAAATCTTTCTATCAACTTCTAGCTAATCAGTCGCAAGCCTTGGGGAGAGTGAATATTTGCCAAAATATGGCATCTCTGAGCCTGTTAAGTCGTAAAAAAGTCAATTTAGCCAAAAACTGAAGTGCGCGATCGCCTAGTCGTCTTTCGGCTAAATACCGAGGGCTGAGGCAACAAGCGTCCACTGAGGCTTTTGGCAGCAACGCAATTGAGGAAAAACTGTCGTGAAATTCCACTGGCTACTATCCAGTTTCTTAGGTGTATTTTTGCTCACCGGAGCCGCCGAAGCAGCGAGACTACAATCTTGGCGGTTTGATGCTTCTGAGAATCGGCTATACATCACAACCGAAGGGGGAGTTCAACCCAAAGCTCAACTAATTTTCAACCCAACGCGGTTAGTGATCGATTTACCGGGAACAAGTCTGGGCCGTCAGCCCGTAAATCAGCCATTCTCAGGTGCGATCGAATCAATACGATTGGGGCAGTTTGACAACGATACCACCAGAATAGTGGTTGAGATCAAAGACGGATTTACGATCGACCCTGCTCAAGTCAAATTCCAAGGACTCTCTCCCAGCGAGTGGACAGTAGACTTGCCAACACCCGTGCGAGCAGCAAATCCCAATCCCAGTTCCGAACCAGGCGGCGAGAGATTGTCCGTGGAACCCTCTGCACCATCACCGCAAACTACCGAAGCGATTGTAGTTGAAAACGTTCAAGTCACAGCCGACGGTTTCTTAATCCGTACCGCAGGTGGACGCCCCCAAATTAACTTTCAACAAAGTCGGGCTGGAGACATCGCCACCCTAGACATTGAAGGTGCCACCCTCGCTCCTGGGCTGAGCAACCAACAGCTTCAGACTAACGGCAAGCACGGCGTTGAACGGATTGAAATCCGACAACTCCCCACCGAACCGCCCATTACCCGCGTGACTTTGCGGATGAAGAGTTCTAACACACAGTGGCGCGCATCCTTGAGCAGTTTGGGCGGGATTTCCTTACTACCTGCGGGCGCAAGACAACCAACCACCCCTCGCCGCTTGACTGTAGATCCTCCTCTGCGCTCCTCGATTAGCGCACAGCAGCCACCACTCACTCAAAATCGCAATCCCATATCTTGGCCGAGAACGAATACCGGAACTACCGATTTACCACAGCTTTCTAACAGTCGCAGAGTCGTTGTCATCGATCCAGGCCATGGCGGCCGCGATCCAGGTGCTGTCGGGATTGGGGGGATTCAGGAGAAAGAAATTGTTTTGGATGTGTCGTTTCAGGTGGCGCGAATTCTAGAACAGCAGGGAGTCCAAGTGGTGATGAGTAGGACTGATGACAGTGAAATTGACCTGCAACCAAGAGTTTCTCTGGCTGAGCGGTTGAATGCTTCTGTGTTCGTGAGCATTCATGCTAATGCGATTAACATGAGTCGGCCCGATGTGAACGGGATTGAAACTTACTATTACGGCAGTGGACTGGATTTGGCGAGGGTTATTCACAACAGTATTTTGGAGGGGACGGGGGCGGCAGACAGACGGGTGCGTCAGGCTAGATTTTACGTTTTAAGGAAGACTTCTATGCCTTCTGTTTTATTGGAAATTGGTTTTGTGACTGGTGCTGAGGATGCTGCGAGGCTTGCTGATCCAGCTTACCGCAGTCAAATGGCTGCTTCGATCGCCCGTGGCATTTTGTTGTATCTTCAGCAAAGGTAATATTCGGAAATGGGGCATCGGGCATCGGGCATTGGGCATGGGAATTGGGAATTGGGAATTGGGAATTGGGAATTGGCATCGGCAACTAATTACAACGGCCAACAGTCAACAGCCAACGGTGAACAGCCAACAGTGAACAGCCAACAGTCAACAGTCAACTAACAAACAATTAAGAAATGACAACAGACTCTGGACAACAAAGAATCGGTATTTTTGATAGCGGTGTGGGTGGTTTGACTGTTTTGAGGGAGTTGTACCGACAATTGCCCAACGAATCCATACTGTATTTTGGGGATACGGCGAGACTACCTTACGGTACTCGCACGGCTGCGGAGATTGTGCAGTTTGTCCGCGAAATTATGGTTTGGCTGGTGGAACAGGATGTGAAAATGGTGATTATGGCCTGCAACACCAGTTCTGCTTTGGCGATGGAGATGGTGCAGGCTGAGTTTGATATTCCGGTGCTGGGAGTGATTCTGCCGGGGGCTCAGGCTGCTGTCCAGGAAGGGAAGCGTATAGGAGTAATTGCCACGCCTGCTACGGCGGCTAGTAATGCTTACCGTAATGCGATTTTGGAAATGGATAATTCTTGCCGGGTTTGGCAGGTTAGCTGTCCGGCTTTTGTACCGCTGATTGAGCAAAACCGGATTGATGATCCTTACACTTATGAGGTGGCGCGCGAATATTTGGCTCCTTTGATTCAGCAGCGCATCGATACGCTGATTTATGGTTGCACTCATTATCCGCTGTTGGCTCCGGTTTTGCGATCGCTTTTGCCTGCTGGGGTAAATTTAATCGATCCGGCTGTGCGGGTTGTGGCTGCTGCTGCTCAGGAGTTGGAGCTTTTGGGGCTGCGGAATGCTGGTACTGCTTTGCCGACTCGTTTTTGTGTCAGTGGCGCAACTGAGCAGTTTTCTGGAGTGGCTGTGCAGTGGCTTGGCTGTACTCCTGCGGTTGAGAAAGTGATACTTCCGACTATTGTACGATCGCCCGTATCGCTGGAATCAGCCGAACAACCGAAAATTTAATCGGTTGTTCGATCGCACCACCATACAACATTCACCCCCCAAATCCACACTTTGCTTCTTGATTTAGGGGGTTGATTTTTTGCCACAATTCTGATGTACTATATCCCCGACTTCTTGAAGAAGTCGGGGATATTGGTATTGTAAAACTTCGTTGAGTTTATAAGCAATTATAAACAATAATGGTATCATATTGCCATGAGTGTTGAACAAGGAATACGCACAGTTCAAAGAAC
>JAYSVM010000021.1:0-27252 GCA_043718495.1 Oscillatoriales bacterium
TCTAAACGAGCGTGGAGCGAAGGTCAGACTACTTAGGTAGCACATTGCTGTGAAGCGTTAAGGAATCACTGCACTTTTAGGGCGGTGAGGTATGTCAACAATAAGCTCTGATATTTGCAAAATATCCCGATCGTTGTGTATTATTGTCAATAGGCAGACTTTCTTGCGAGGGGTCACTATGGCACTTTACACAGCTTCTTCGTTCAAATCCGAACTCAATGACAAAGGCTGGCGGATGACTCCCCAACGGGAAACCATCTTGCACGTTTTTCAGAACCTCCCCAAAGGCAATCACCTGAGTGCGGAGGATTTGTACACTTTGTTGAAAAATCGCGGAGAAAACATTAGCTTATCCACCATTTACCGAACTTTGAAGTTAATGGCAAGGATGAGTTTGCTCCGAGAACTCGAACTAGCAGAAGGTCACAAACACTATGAAATAAATCAGCCTTACCCGCACCATCACCACCACTTAGTCTGCGTTCAGTGCAACAGAACGATCGAATTTAACAATGATTCGATCTTGAAAATTGGGATGAAGCAAGCTGAAAAGTCAGGGTTGCACCTGCTAGACTGCCAGCTTACTATTCACACTGTTTGTCACGAAGCTTTGAGAATGGGATGGCCGTCTTTGGTGTCTAGCAATTGGTCTTGTCCGAGGTCGATCGCCGAAAATAGCAACGCCCCGGATTTAGGCTAGTAACTATGCACCTATTTTCGCGCTCAAGTACAACTTGTCACAAATTGCCTGCCACAAAACTAGGTAGCGCGAAAGCTAGAAAGTTTGGGTTAACAAATCGTCAGTGCTCACCCCATAACTGCGCTGAGCTTGGTTGAGGGCCGCTTTTGTTGGAGCGTCAAAAACTCCACTAATGGGGCCATTGTAAAAGCTGAGGTCTCGCAGTCGCCTTTGTAACTGGTAGATGCTCGATCGAGAACTGCTGCTAATGCCAACAGCAGAGGCTCGATCGCCCTGTGGCAGAACTAAACCCCGATCGGGCGGTTTCTGTGCAGTTTGCTTCTGACCTTGCTGCTGCAAAACCACCTGAGTTTGGCGATCGACAACCCCAGTCCCCGATAGCCGGTTAGTTGTCTGAAAGCGAATCACGGCTGCCTCTGTAGCTCGATCGAACAAACCATGAATCGGGCCCGCATAATAGCGCACTTTTTGCAGTTGTTGCTGCACAAGCGCTACTTGTTTGCCCGTATCACCAAACTCCAACAAATCCAAGGCAAAACTCTGCTGCCTACCTTCCCCAGGGGAGAAAGTAGCTTGAAACTCTGACCTCCGGGCATCTATAGCAGTCAAAGTAGCAGAATCAGCACAGCCATCAGAAACCAGAAAATTATCTTGCTGAAAACGAGTTACAGCATACAGAGTGCGTTCGCGAAACTTGCCATCAACACGTCCTTCAAAATAGCCCAAATCCTTTAACTGTCGCTGTATCAGGTCTACCGTCGCTCCTCTATCTCCAAAGCGCAACCCTCTGCAACCGCCATTTCCAGAAACAACGCCAGGAATCGGCGGAACGGGCGTTTTTATCCCTAATAGCAAAGCTAAAGTTTGGCTGTCAGCAACTCCACTCACCGACAGTCGGTTAATTTGCTGGAAACTTCTGACAGCTTCCTGAGTAATTCTGCCAAAAGTGCCAGTTGGATTAGCTGTAAAATAACCCAACTGTTGCAACTCGCGCTGGAGAGCTAAAACATCTTCACCTTTGTCTCCAAAACGCAATTGTCGATAATTGATATCAACACTTCTATAAGGTTGAGTTCTAGAGGCTAAAGTATTGAGTGCTGAAACGGTATCGCGATCGGCTCTTCCTGTCACGGATAATTGATAGTCTCGCTGAAAATTGGTCAAAGCATTTTGAGTTAGCGGGCCAAGTTGACCAGTGGAATTTCTGTTAAAATAGCCCAACTGTCGCAATCGGTCTTGAACAGATCGCAAATTTGGTCGTCCAGGGTCTATTTGAGCAAAAGCTGAATGGGCAACACTCAAAACCGACAGCATTAAAGCCAAAGATAATAAACGGACATAAGTCTGACTGGATAAGTGTTTCCACTTTATTCCCTCTGAAATTTTAGACTCTGTAGGTGATTCACAAGCAAGAGTAAGTTCGAGGTAGGCAAGAGATTCCATAACTTTTTATTGTGAAATTGTGATCAGGGTAATTGGGCAAACTGTCAAAGCTCAATTTTGGGCTGTGACTGAATCTATGAAGACTAAGTTTGACCTGTTGGTACGCAGCATCCCTGTTTGTCAAAAAAAATTACAGCCAAAACATAGATGTAAGTAACAACTAAGATAGCATCACTGATACATTTACGCGACAGTTACCCGGCTATTACCGAACAAAGTAACGATGTTTGCTGGTGATATCAATTCCGGTGACACCAGAATGATATAGAGCAATACGGTTCAGTTAATGTTTTTTGTCATTGCGAGCTCTTAGCGAAGCAATCGCAGTATCTGTTTTTCACATGGTTTTGTCTCTATGACTATCTTATCTGAACCGTATTGTGATATGGAGGACACGGCAGATATAGAGGACACGGCTTGGCCTTAGTCCCTACAATATTATTTTGGGTAGGGACACGGCAGTGCCGTGTCCTAATTTCGGTTACTAATAATTCCGATCATTTCAACGACTTCCTAGCAGTGTTAGGACTTTAGGCATCAACAATCAACATTTGTGTTTTTGGTTCAATAGTCACATTTTAAAGACGCAAAATTAGACAGCCAATTGAGCAAATTCAATTCGTGAAGAATGATTTGTCGGGCTTCGGCAATTTTCTCCCTCGCTTCATGCCAATAATCCGGGGTTGCAATCACCTCTTGAATAAATTCTACTCCTTTCTCATCCAGACTGGGAAGCCGCAGAAAACTTCCCGCCGGCAACAACTTATCCGCCGCCGAACCGCCGTAATAAATTGGCAAACTCCAACCTAATAAGGCATCCCAAAGCTTCTCGCTGACATACCAATCATTTTCGGCATAATTTTCAATAGCTAAGTTGTAATAATATGGTGCGACGGCGTGCCATTTATTGCTCACAATGCCGTTATCGTGCGCCCAAGTTGGCAAGTTTCGCCCGTAAAGGTCAAAGTTTAATTCTTGTTGTTGCAGCAATTTGATAAAATTTAATCGCTGGCGGTGATTGGCGCTGCGACTAACGCCAGATGTAATCCAAGAACAGGATTTAGTTTTAGTTGGTGGTGGCATTTCATCGAGTTCTCGAAACGAGTTGCTGTGATACCAAATCGCGGGCATATAATTTGGGTTGGGTGCGAAGTCGTCGGGGCCGGAAATGTAGCCACAGTAAAGTTTTGCTTGTTCGTAGTTGGCTTTGGTAATTTCAATAACTTCTGGTAATGGTGGCTCACGGATTAGGTAAATTATCCGTTCCTTGGGAACACCGCGCAATTTTCCTCGAATGTCGTTTTCGGGATTTTGAGGGCTTGGGTGGCGGATTCTGTCTAGCCAGGATTGTTGTTTGGGCGATCGGGGAAAGTCGAATTGATACATCAGTAAAAAGTCTGGTTCTGGGTGATTTGCCAGCATTTGAATGTTTCCCCATTTGCCGAAGTTGTGGGGGGTTTGTTGCCACAGCCAGTCGCTTTGATTCATGCCTGGATAAGTGGTGATTGCGCTGATAATTTTGGGGTTCATATAGAAGAAGGAAGTAGTATGTAGGGTGCGTCAGCTTGAGTAATTTTCGCAATAATTGATGATTTAAAAGCTGACGCACCGCACAGTTAATGGTGCGTCAGTTTTGATGATTTTATCAATTGTCTGTCGCCTGCGGACTGACGCACCCTACAAATGAGTCATCCACATAACTCAAAATTCGCTCGATCCGATTTTCCCACGAAAATTGCTTGACAAAATCCATAGTTTCGGCATAACCTTCCACCTTCCTCGGATATTTTGTTAAGCTAGCTTGAATGCTTTGTGCAAATTCATACGGGTTATCCGGCGCGCACCAAGTTGCAGCAATATTCCCCGACTTAAACTCCAGCAAAGATGGAATTTCGGTCGCCACAATCGGAGTTCCCGATGCCATATAATCAAAGAACTTCAAAGGAGATGTGAACGTCGCGGCTTGTGTCAAACAGTGAGGATGAGTCAACACATCGGCTGCTTGCAATAGGCTAGCTAGTTGATTTTGCGGGAGGTAGCCGAGAAACTTGATGTTGTTAACTTGCTTGTCTCTGGCTAACTTTTGGTATGCTGTTACTTGAGATGCACTGCCACCTGCGATCGCAAATTGAACTCCTGGCAATTGCCCAGCCACATCCACAAGCATATCCACACCTTTAAATGGGTAAAGTCCTCCCGCATAAACGGCTAAATGCTCTCTTCCATCTCCCAATAATTTCTGTCGCCATATCCGGGCATCTTCGGTTTGTCTCACCAGAAACAACTGATTGAAACCATTATGCAGCATAATTACTTTTTCCGGCGGCATTCCATTTTGAATCATGCTGTCTCGCACTGTATCCGCAACAGTTACAGAAATCTGAAACAGGGGATTGCGGACAATTTCTGACTCAAATTGCTTATCTTCATGGTGGTGTTGTTCGTAAATAGCAGGAATTCCGTTTTTAATCGCAGCTTTAACAAAGTTCCAGTCGCGGGTGTGAACAATTTTAGTCGATTTCAGCAAGTGAATCGGTAGGTAGTATTTTGAGACTATTGTACTCGAACTCGTCCACTTGCTGTCAAAAAGGTCGATCGGCCACGGCATCGGTAGATCTGCTACTTTTAATTTATCTTGAATATTATAGATTTTCGCAAGTTTTTCATCAGGTTTTCGAGGCTGAAAAGGATGGAGTAAATCAACTGGATTAAAAGCCTTCCATCCTTTGCGGAGATATACCAAAACTACTGGTAAACCCAGATTTGCGGCGGCATTCGCAGAGTGTGCAACTTGAACTAAGCTAGCTACATTAGGTTGTGGTAAAATATTTCTGGTAAAAAAAATATAGTATTTAGACATGGGAATTGGGAATTGGGAATTGGGAATTGTTATTTCTGCCAACTGACTAATGACTAATGACTAATGACTAATGACTAATGACTAATGACTACTTTTGAACAGTCTGACGCCTAATCGTATTTTCAATAAATTCTAAAGTCTTAAAAATATTAGCAGCCGAGTGAAATGATTCTCTGATTAATTCATCCCTTTCTTCGGGAGAGTCTGCCATTTCATCTACCAGCAATCTGAGGTAAGCAATCATGGGAGTGAGGCGAGTCCTAATTTCGTAAGAACCTCTAATTAAAGCTTCGTCGCGGGCGGTTTCTTCGGCAAATTGCATAGAATACAAGCGGGTGTAGTAATCTCCTTTTGCTAGCAATTCTTCATGAGAACCCATTTCTACGACTTTACCCCGATCGATCACAGCAATTTTATCTGCTTTTTGGACTGTCGAGAGGCGGTGGGCAATTACTAACGTTGTGCGATCGTAACTCAATTTCTCGATCGCATCTTGCACATACCTTTCCGAAACCGTATCCAGAGAGCTCGTTGCTTCATCTAAAATTAAAATCTCCGGGTTTTGCAGCAGAGCTCTAGCAATCGAAATTCTCTGACGCTGCCCTCCCGATAGTATCACACCGCGATCGCCAATTTGAGTATCCAACCCATCCGGCAACTGTTCAATAAACTCATAAGCATTTGCTCCCTTCGCCGCTTCCACAATTTCCGCTTCACTGGCTTCTGGTCTAGCATAAGCAATATTATCGCGCACAGAAGCATTAAACAAAAACGTATCTTGGCTAACAATGCCCATCGCTTTTCTGAGACTTTTGATATCAAATTCGCGCAAATCCTTGCCGTCAATCAAAATACAACCTTCCGTAGGATCGTAAAATCTCGGTAACAAATCTGCCAAAGTTGACTTACCAGAACCAGAACTTCCTACCAAAGCCAAAGTAGTACCATGAGGCAGAAATAAATCTACTCCTTGAAGAACTAAATTTTTATGACTGGGATAGTTAAAAGATATTTTATTAAAATGAATTCCCGATCGCAAATGAGTATATGGTACTGACCCATTTTTCATAAATGGCTTGTCATCAGGACTCAAAAAATCATTCACAACCTCTACACTAGCCGACGTAGTAGCAAATTGACTACGACCGCCATTTAACTGAGAAATTAGAGGAATTAGCCTAAAAAGTACCAATAAATATGTCAGCAAAACAGTAGAAATAGACTCGATTTCATTCGCAAATATTGTGCGTCCCATAAACACAATCAAAAGAATAACTATCAAATTTACAACTTCGTTAATCGGGGCGATCGCTGCATAGTTTACCTGAGCATAAAAATCCGCTTGTTCTCGCCTTTGAATTAAATGCTTAATCCGCTGATATTCCCTTTCTTCATTCCCCGTTGACTTCACTAGCCGAATCCCTGTCATGGTTTCCAGTACCCTAACTGAATAATCCTTCGACATTTCCGACAACTGATGACCAAAATACTTAGAACGGATAATAATATATTGATTTGTCCAAGCGACCAACCCCAACAAAATTGTAGATGTCAGCGTCATTTTCCACGATATTGAAAGTAGCAAACCCACAAATACCAAAACAGTAATTGAGCTAGTAAACATCCCTATAGCAGTACCAACTGCACTCGCAGTCCGACCAATTTCTCCGCCCAGTCTATTAATTAAATCCCCTACTTTAGTTTTTGAATAAAAATCCAAATCTACTTCTAGCAACAACCGTAAACCAGCATCTCGCAAGTCAAAAGTCAAAGAGCGTGTCAGAGAAGTAGCCACTAAAGTATTAGCATAACTAGCAATATTCTTCAAAAAAATAGCCAAAACAATCGCTGCCGTCATCAATACCAAACGCTCATTTTGCGGTAGTCCTTCAAAGGGATACATCAAAGTTTTAATTAAAGGCGGAGCACCTCGCAACTCTATAGCTTCCTGCAAAAAATTTAAAAGCACTGGTACAATCAGAGTAGTGCTGATACCATTGAATAACGCCCCAGAAAAGCCCAGCAGCACAGTCAAAAAAATCCTGCCTGGATATCGTCTGGCAAATTTTAGGAGTAGCTTATTTGCAGACATGAAGGATTCCCAGCTAAACAGTACGACATTTCATTTTTTTTCAATTACAGCCAGTTTATATTTCTCCATGCAGTCACTGAAAAGTTACCTCAACATACCTGCAATTATATCTGAAAGGATAGGTGTCATTGCTTGAATGCTATATTTCTCTACGCATCTTTCCCTAGCTTTCATTCCTTGAAAATTCGCTGCTGTCAGATTTTGAAATATCCATTGAATTTTTTGGGAAATTTGAGCGGGGGAATTCGGTTCCACTAAATAACCGGTTCCGCCTAAAATTGCTGGAATATCCCCCACTCGCGTAGACAAAACAGGCTTAGCCATGGCCATCCCATCTGTCAGCTTGAGCGGAAACTGAGCCACCGCTGTGGGAGTATCTCGCTGAGGAACAACGACTATGTGAGCCGCAGCTACAACTTCAGGCATTCTTTCTACTGGAAATTTAGGCAGTTTAATAATCCAACGTCCCCATTGTTGCATAAGTTGATCGTCATAATCATCATAAGGACTTCCGCCCACGATCGCTAATTTTAAATTGGGTTGATTTAACTGTTCCATGGCCATCAAAACATCCTCCACACCTTTGTGAGGTCGCGGTGCACCGGGAAACATTAAGATTTTATACCCCGACAACCCATAACGCTGTCTGCTCAATTCAGGATTGTATTTAGCGGGGTCGAACATCTCAGTATCCTTGCCATTAGCCAAATATACACCACCAAAACGCTGTTTTAAAAACTCAGTATCCACTGTGACAGCATCGGCGCGGGAAACTAAACTTTCCATCCACTTGATATATAGCGGACAATTTGGTTCTCTCAATTGACCGTTTTTTTTGAAAATATCTCGATAAAGTTGTTTTAAATTCGGTCGATATTTCCATTCGTCTCCGCCGAACCAGCTAAGTTCCCAGTCATCTATATCTAAGATTAAAGGGCGGCGAGTCTCTAGTTTTTTTAGCAATGATAAACCAAAGCTTGTAGGTTTAGGTTTGACTGCATAAATTATGTCCCCATCTATTTTTTTCAAAACTTTTTGAGCACTCATTAAAAATCCCGGATAGTTGTTTCCCGGTATCGCACATACCGGGATATTTTTGGGAGGAATTGCGTACAATTCCTTGCCAAATTGAAATCCAATCACTTCTACTTCGCAGTTAAGCTCAATCAGGATTTGAGCTAGCAGAAAAGCACGAATTGCACCTCCTCCCGACAAGTCGCTCACCACTAATGAAACTTTCACTTAGTATTTTTTTTCAAAAAAGTTGTCTTATTTTCCTGCTTAACTGAGATTTTGTCAAGGTTAAGCTGTTACGCATTTAAACCACTAACGAGGCCTGTAGGGTGCCACGGGTCAATGGCTTACTAGGCAAGGGAAACGCTGCGGGCTGACGCACCCTACAATACTATTTTAAATGCGTAAGAGCTTAGTAAAGCAAAAAATATGTTCTTTCGGTTGCTATAGTATTGAAAATTTGAGTGGTTTACTAAAGTTTATTTTAAGCGCCAGGGATTGTTAAGTTGATTTGGTAAAAATAGTTGAGCAGTGCGATCAACTATTCTAGTAAAGAGAGTTCTCGTCACATTCTTCGCATACTGCGGACGGTAAGGGTAAGTACAGTGCATTACCTTAATTGGCTCATCAATCCTATAAACTTCTTTCCATTTGTCCAAGTAATTGTAAACCGGTGACAAGGTTTTCATTTTCGGGTTGACAGATGCAATGGCAGCGGCAAAAGCACCCTGATCTTTCAAGAGTAGCACATCTTGATGGGCAACTACAATCTCGAAATATTTCTTAAAACAAGTGAATAATTCCTGATTTTTACTGCTGTTTGTAAAAGCTATAAACCCGCCATTATATTGAATACTATTTTCGTTGAGCGGTAGTCCGACTGATTGCAGAGTTGAGAGAATATCTTGCTTGATTCTTAATAAGTTAGCAGCTTTTGCGATCAAAGGTTGAACATCTTCTGTTACTAAAATATTAAATTTATCTAAATATACAAATACCTCATTGATTGGTGATAGCAAACAAATATCAGAATCCATGTAGATTGTTTTTTCAAAAGGGGAGGCTTGATATAAAGCTAGTTTAGCTTGCCGTGAAGCTAAAACTGGATTTTCATTAGAGGGTACTGGTTGCAAAGTTACATTTTTAAAAGCCTTGAGTAAGGGATATAAATAGCGTGGGACTCCTGCAATCAAAATCACAATTGGTTCTTGATGAAACTTACGGACAGAAGCTAGAAAATGTATGCAGTCTTGAAATGAGTACAATCCAATTAAAATGGTGATAAATCCTCTATCCATATCTTTTGTCTAACGATAGTAAAAGTCAAAATTTAATAAGGCAATTAACTGTGTTTTTAATAACCGATAGAGATATTGCCAATGCTCAAACTGCAATTTATGTAAAACTTTATCCCAAAAGGTTCTTACTTGATTTTTTTCCCAGTCCCAATGAGCAAAAGAATGCTCCATAATTTGAGCGAGTTCCTGCCATCCTTCACTACGAACATTCCACCCAACTTTAGCAGTTGCTAACCCAATCGGATTACCGTCTTTTGTTTTGACTTTTTGCACTTCAAAAAATCTTCCAATCTTTCCCCATTCTTGAATAAATTGAATTTCTTTCTTATTGTCTCTCGCAATTACGAACAAATTTTCTTGAATAAAACTTACCTGTTTTAATGGTAATTCTAGCTTTTTTGCTAATTTATAAATCGCCTCTTTTCTCCCAGGTAGTGATTGATTTGGCGGATGTTCTAGAATGGGAATAAACTCTTTACAAGTAATTCCTGACATCCATTCTCTCTCCGGCACTTTGCCTGTGATTCTTGTATCTGCATCCACAAAGATTGTCACTCGGAATAATTCTAAGGCTTTTTTTAGTGCGAATCGTTTATCATTATAACAATAATCTACACCTTCACGACTTTTTTTAAAGGCAAAAACATTCGTCAAATTCTGAAAGTCATTTGGGTTGTCAGTACAAACAACTAGCATCGTCCCTAGAGAATGAGTTTCTAAGTCTGCTGCTAGTTGTTGGGCTAATTCGCGATACTTTTTCCGAAAAGCTAAAGTGCAAAAACAAAAATCTTTGTGACTGTTTAACATTATTTTCGACTCGGTTTTTGCACTTGTTTTATTTGAGTTTATGCTAACTGTGGCGCTTTTTGTGCCACTGCCAAGCATGGGAGATAATATCCTTAATATGTGGATATTCAGGAGACCAACCCAAGGTTTCGATCGCCTTTTTGCTGCTACCAACTAAGGCCGGAGGGTCTCCGGGTCGCCGATCGCACTCAATAGCCTTAATCTGTTTTCCCGTCACTGTTATCGCCGCCTCAATCACCTCTTTTACTGAAAAACCGCCGCCGTTACCCAAATTAAAGAAATCGGATTTGCCACCATTTAACAAATATTCTAGTCCTAAAATATGAGCTGATGCTAAATCGTTAACATGAATGTAATCTCGAATGCAAGTGCCATCAGCAGTATCATAATCTGTACCAAAAATGGCGATGGAATCTCGCTTGCCCAAAGCAGTCAGCAACACCAGGGGAATCAGGTGAGTTTCTGGGTTGTGATCCTCTCCCAACAAGCCACTCGGATCAGCACCGGCAGCATTAAAATAGCGGAAACAAACAGACTTGAAATTGTAAGCAGTATCAAAATCTGACAAAATCCGTTCTACCATTAACTTGGTAGCACCGTAGGGATTGATCGGGTTTTGTGGGTGGTCTTCTGTAAGCGGAATTGTGTCCGGTACGCCGTAAGTCGCACAAGTAGAAGAAAATACAAATTTCTTTACTCCAGCAGCAATCATTGCTTCCAAAAGAGTAATTGTACCGATGACATTGTTGCGGTAATATTTAGCTGGATCAGTCACGGACTCACCCACATAAGCGTAGGCAGAAAAGTGCATTACGGCTGCAATATTGTGAGTAGCAAATATTTTGTCTAGTAAAGCGCGATCGCTTGTATCTCCTACTACCAACTCTACTTGTAAAATCTGTTCTACTAAATCTCTGTGACCGTAAACTAGGTTGTCCAAAATTAATACTTTGTAACTAGCGCGTTTTAGGGCTAATACGGCGTGAGAGCCAATATATCCAGCTCCTCCGGTCACTAAAATAGTTTCTTTTTCTGCACTCATTGTATTCTGCCTTTTTTTTGTACTACCTGTGTCGATCGTATTGTAAATTCACAACAAGTTCAATCAATAAACTTGAGGCGACCAATTTGAATATAATCAAATATTCGATTGATTTGATATCGTTCGTCTTCAGAAATTTTATCATCGGACAGGATAGCAGATGTTAAAATTAAATGTTCCCGGCGGGCGATTTTGCTAGATGCTAAAATGCGATCGACCATTTGAGTGAGCGTTAAGTTGGATTTGTTCTGAGATGTTCGCATACTGTTATGAAGGAAGAAGGAAGAAGGAAGAAGGAAGAAGGAAGAAGGGAAAAATCAAGTATGCCCTATGCCCTATGCCCTGTGCCCAAGAGTAGCTAATTTACCTGAGAAACGCTATATGCAAGTTTATCGACTTCCCGTACTGTCCGACAACTACATTTTCTTGTTGCACGATCGCGATCGCAATATAGCCGCAGTCATTGATCCAGCGCAATCCCAGCCAGTCTTGCAGCAACTCCAAACACTCGGAGCCGAATTAACGGAAATTTTGATTACACACCACCACAACGACCATATAGGTGGCAACCAGCAACTGATCGATCGCTTCCCCCAAGTTACAGTTTACGGTGGCGCAGAAGACCGGGGCAGAATTCCCGGACAGCAAGTATTCTTACAAGGGGGTGATCGCGTTTTTTTCGCTGACAGAACCGCTGAAATATTCTTCGTCCCCGGACACACCAAAGCCCATATCGCCTACTATTTCCCCCCCAATAACCCAGCCGAAACCGGCGAATTATTCTGTGGCGACACCCTATTTGGTGGAGGCTGTGGCCGACTCAAGGAAGGCACTCCCGCCCAAATGCTAGCCTCTCTGGAACAACTGCGAAACCTGCCGGATAATACCAGAGTCTGGTGTTCCCATGAATATACCCTCAACAATTTGCAATTTGCCCTGACTGTAGATGGTGACAATCTAGATTTACAGCACCGCTTCGCCGCAGTCAAAGCAGCCCGCAGTCGCAATGAAGCCACGATACCATCCTCGATCGCACTCGAAAAAAGCACTAACCCATTTTTGCGCTGGGACTATCCCAATCTCCAAGCAGCCACCAACAGCCAGGATTTCCTGCAAACCTTCGCCCGCTTGCGTGGGATGAAAGACCAATTTTAAGTATGAGATCTTTTTCCCCTGGGCGAATTCCAAGGGCTTTCTTGCTTCTTGCTTGCGATCGCCCCTAAAACTTCGGTATGATAGAATGTTCGAGTTAAAAACCACAAGCAACGATCATGGCCAAGCGCGTCCAATTAGTTTTAAACAAAGATGTCACCAAGCTGGGTAAAGCTGGCGACGTAGTAGAAGTAGCCCCAGGTTACGCCCGCAACTACCTAGTACCCCAAGGTATGGGATTTCGCGCCACTCCAGGCATTCTAAAGCAAGCAGCACGTCGCAGAGAAGAAGAAAGATTGCGCCAGCTAGAGCTCAAGCAGCAAGCTGAAGTCCGCAAAACATCCCTGGAAGCAGCAGGCCCCTTCATCATCTCCAAGCAAGTCGGTGAAGGAGACGCGATTTTTGGTACTGTTACCAACCAAGAAGTCGCAGAACTGATTTTCAACTCTACCAGTCAAGAAGTCGATCGCCGCGGCATCACTCTACCCGAAATTCGCGAAACTGGTACTTATAAAGCTGAAATCAAACTTCACGCCGAAGTTACCGCTGAAGTGGAAATTCAAGTTGTCCCCATGTAATTGGGAATTGGAAATTGGGAATTGGGAATTGGGAATTGGGAATTGGGAATTGGGAATTGGGAATTGGGAATTGGGAATTGGGAATTGGGAATTGGGCATAGGGCATTGTCATTTGTTTTTCTAATAACTAACAACCAATAACCAATAACCAATAACCAATAACTAACAACCAATAACCAATAACTAACAACTAATAACTAACAACTAATTTCCCATTCCCCATTCCCCATGCCCCATTCCCAATAACTAATGAGCGAGTTGATGCCAACAAATGTAGAGGCTGAAGAAGCAATTCTGGGCGGGATTTTAATTGACCCCGAAGCCATTTCCCGAATTGCTGAACTTTTGCGTCCTGAATTTTTTGCCATCAGCGCTCATCAAGTCATTTATCGATCGGCTTTAGACTTGTTTTTTCAAGGTCAGTCTACTGATTTAATGACAGTGACTACTCGATTAGCCGATCGCAA
Source organism: Oscillatoriales bacterium (assembly GCA_043718495.1). GTDB lineage: Bacteria > Cyanobacteriota > Cyanobacteriia > Cyanobacteriales > Microcoleaceae > Microcoleus. The sequence goes on from JAYSVM010000021.1 coordinate 13,454, forward strand.
TCAGTTAGAACAAATAGGAGGACAAACAAAACTAGCACAATTAGTCGATCGCACCGTTTCCGCAGTCAACATCGACCAATATGCAGTCTTAGTTGAAGACAAGTACCAGCGTCGGAAATTAATCGAAGCAGGTAACAACATCGTACAATTAGGTTACGAGACTGCCACACCCTTAGAAATAGTTCTAGACCGCGCTGAACAACAAATTTTTAGTATAACTCAAGAACGTCCGCAACAAGATTTAGTATCGATCGGCGAAACTCTAAACCAGACATTTCAAGACCTAGAAAATCGCAATGAAGGCCTCACACTTCCCGGTATTCAGTCCGGTTTTTATGACTTAGATGCTATGACAGGAGGCTTTCAGCGATCGGATTTAATCATTGTTGCTGGGCGCCCGGCCATGGGCAAATGCTGTACGGATGAGTCCGCTATATTGCAGAGCGATGGAAGCCTTGTTACCATTAAAGAAATCTATCAAAAACGTCAAGCAGAATTACTAACTTTAGGAAAAGATTTCAAGTTTCATCTAACTAGACCATCGGATTTTATAGATGATGGAATCAAGCCTGTATTTCGTGTCACAACCAGATTGGGACGTTTTATAGAAACTACGATTACACACCCATTTTTAACAATTAAGGGTTGGCGACAGTTGGGGGAGATACAAGTAGGTAATAAAATTGCTGTCCCCCGCAAGATGGATGTTTTTGGTAAAGAAACCATCCGCGACTGTGAAGTTAAATTATTAGCTTATCTAATTGGCGATGGATGTTTGACACAGAGTGCGCCACACTTCACAAATGGAAATACTGCTATACTAAAAGATTTTGCTGAAGCTGCTACTAGCTTCGGAGGTCTTACACTCCGATTCAATGATAAAGGGAGACGCGCACCCGAATATCGCGTTATCGGCGATCGAGAAGATTATAAAAAGAAAGTAGACCTATTTGGTTGGAATTTACACAAACTCCTTGAAGAACGAGATTTGTATATCCAAGAATTTGCTCAAAGATTGGCAGTTTCACCGATTTTAGTCTCGTCTTGGGTACAAGGAATTGCATTTCCCAATCAAGAATTATTTACTCGCGCCTGTGAAGTTTTAGAAGTAGATCCAAAACAGCTAGCCGGGCCCGGAATGAATGCTGTTCATACCACACACAAAAACCCACTGAGATTCTGGTTAGAAGAATTAGGTCTGATGGGCAAAAGTGCTCATTATAAAACAGTACCAGACATAGTTTTTAAATTGGAGCGATCGCAAGTTGCCCTTTTCCTCAATCGCCTCTTTTCGACTGACGGCTGGGCTACCCTACTTACCAGCGGTCAATCTCAACTCGGCTACTGTTCTGTTAGCGAAGGACTAGCCAGACACGTACAGCATCTACTGCTAAGATTTGGCATCATTGCCGCCATTAAAAAGCGTTTCGTCAAATACAAAAATACTCGCAACCCAGCTTGGTTTATTGATATTACTAATGCAAAATCTATCAAAATCTTCATATCAGAAATTGGTATTTTTGGCAAAGAGGCAGCATTATCTAAAGTAGAAGAAGCACTAGAAAATAAAATATCTCACAGTAACCGTGATTTGATTCCAGTGGAAGTTTGGGAATATTTAGCATTAGCAAAAGGCAACGAACCTTGGGCATCGTTAGCAAAGCGCGCAGGTATCAAAGGTTATTCCAATATTCATGTTGGTCAACGTGCGCTGTCCAGAGAAAGACTTTTGCTTTTAGCAAATGCTTTAGATAATTCGTCCCTGAAACAACTAGCAAATAGCGAGGTTTACTGGGATGAAATAGTTTCTATCGAACCGATGGGAAATAAGCAAGTCTACGACTTAACTATCCCAGAAAATCACAATTTTGTGGCTAATGATATCTGCGTTCACAATACGGCCTTTTGTACCAACATTGCCCACCATATCGCCGCTGGGCCACAAAAATTGCCCGTTGCCATTTTTAGCTTAGAAATGTCCAAAGAACAGCTAGTGCAGCGTATTTTGTCCGGTGAAGCTAGAATAGAAAGTAATCGATTGCGATCGGGCAGAATTAGTCAAAACGAATGGGAGCCAATCAGTGCCGCCATTGGCCGCCTCTCAGAATTGCCACTATTTATTGATGACACTCCCAATATTACTGTTACCGAAATCCGCTCAAAAGCCCGCCGCCTCCAAGCAGAACAAGGCGGAACTCTAGGCTTAATCCTGCTAGATTACCTGCAATTAATGGAAGGTAGCAGCGATAATCGAGTTCAAGAATTATCTCGAATTACCAGAAGTCTCAAAGGTTTAGCCCGCGAACTAGCTGTACCAATTATTGCTTTGTCTCAGTTGAGTCGGGGTGTGGAAGCGCGGACAAATAAGCGGCCGATGATGTCGGATTTGAGAGAAAGTGGATGTCTGAGTGGCGATAGTTTAGTTACCATGGCGGATAGTGGACTAGAAGTCCCGATTCGTGATTTAGTAGGCAAATCTGGCTTTGGTGTTTGGGGATTAAATTCAGATACTCTGAAACAGGAAAGAGGGATGGTAACTAATGCTTTTTGTACAGGAGTAAAGCCTGTCTGGCAGATGACAACTAGCTTGGGAAATTCGATTAAAGCAACAGGAAATCATAAGTTTTTTACATCAGATGGTTGGAAGCGTTTAGATGAATTTAAAATAGGCGATAGGATTGCTATACCTCGATCGATTCCTTGTACAGAAGTGCAGACAATGGGTAATGCTGAATTAGGTTTACTGGGACATTTAATTGGTGATGGTTGTACTTTACCCCGACATAGTATTCAGTACACGACGCGAGAATTAGATTTAGCTGAATTAGTTGCACATTTGGCTAGAGAAGTATTTGGTGATGAAATTAATCCCCGCATTAAACGCGAACGCAACTGGTATCAAGTTTATCTCCCTGCTAGTTATCATCTTGCTCGCAATATTAAAAATCCGATTACTAAATGGCTCGAGCAATTAGAAGTCTTTGGTTTACGTTCCCATGAAAAATTTATTCCCAGTTTAGTATTTACCCAGCCGCAAGAATCGATCGCTCTTTTCCTTCGACACCTGTGGGCAACTGATGGTTGTATCCGTACGACTAAAGATAACTCTCACTATCCCAGTGTTTACTATGCATCTAGTAGCGAAAAACTAGCGCGGGGAGTTCGATCGTTATTATTGAAATTGCATATTAATGCATCCTTGAAATCAGTTTTCCAAGGAAATAAAGGACGAACTCAATATCAAGTATGGGTAGGTGGGAAGCAAGATCTAGAAAAATTTGTAGATCGGATTGGCGCGATCGGCAATTATAAACAAGAAAGTTTAGCCACCGTCAAAATATGTCTAGAAAATTCTGGACGATCTAATACCAACCGAGATTTAATTCCCAACCAAGTTTGGCGAACCCAAGTTAATATTGCCAGAGAACGTTTGGGTTTAACAACCAAACAAATTAAAGCAGATGTGGGTGCGCGCTATTGTGGCGACAGTTCCTATCAATGTGATATCAGTCGAGAACGAGCTACCGAGTTAGCTAACATTCTAAAATCTGAAGAAATCATGAAAATTGCTGTTAGCGATATCTATTGGGATAAGATAAAAAAAATAGATTTTATCGGCGAAGAAATGGTTTACGATATAACGGTAGATAAAGTTAAAAGCTTTGCTACACAAGGATTGTACGCCCATAATAGTATCGAGCAAGACGCCGACTTAGTAATTATGTTGTACCGCGATGAATATTATAATCCAGATACTCCCGATCGCGGAATTGCAGAAGTCATTATCACTAAACACAGAAACGGCCCTACAGGTATCATTAAATTGTTATTCGATGGCCAGGTAACAAAATTCTTAAATCTGCAAGCTAGACGGAGTTAATCTAATTTAAAGAAACCCGATTTCTCTAAGAAACCGGGTTTATAAACATCGTAAAAGTTTTACGTTGAATTAGATTGAGCTACTTAACCAGCAATTTTTAACAATTCCACATCAAAAATTAGCGTTGCATTCGGAGGAATTACCCCGCCAGCACCGCGAGCTCCGTAACCGAGGTCGGGAGGAATAATCAACTTGCGGCGGTCTCCAACTTTCATTGTACCGACACCTTCATCCCAACCCTTAATCACTTGGCCAACACCAATGCTGAATTTAAAAGGGGAATTGCGATCGCGCGAACTATCAAATTTCGTGCCATCCTCTAAAGTGCCAGTGTAGTGAACCTCGACCGTCTGGCCTGTTTTTGGAGTAGCGCCATCACCTTGCTTCAACTCGACATATTTCAGGCCTGAAGCTGTGGTGACAATTTTCTCAGTATTTTCGGTCATCTTATTCCCAGCGATAGTAGGTGATAAATCCGGTAAAGTAGCATCAGCTACTAGGAGACTATTTTTATTTAAAGACTGCTCTGACAATATCTCGATCGCAGTCTGAGGTAAAGAATTATTCACTTCTGCCGCCATTGCTTTGTCTTGAGAACCGCTAAATTGAGCAGCTATCAAAAATACAAAACAAACCAGCATTACCCCCAAGCTGACCAGAATTCCTTGCAAAATTAATCCTCCTTACATTCAAGACTTATTTCTCGAAACCAACTCAAAGCCCAAAACTCTTTCGGGTGATCATCCTATCACAGGATAGCAGCGAACAGCCCCACCCCAGCAAACTCAACGCCAGTGACGATTTTCTAAATCTCGAACCTGACGTTCCAGTCGATCGAGCCTACCACGTAACTCATCCATTTCCGACTGCCGTGGCACACCCATATCTTGCAGCATATTTCGCAGTTGTCGCTGTAACTGCGTCTCCCAGTTACCCTGTTCCGACTTAAGCTGTTCCGTCATGTCATCGACAAAGGTTTTGGCTTGCTCAGGATTGATTGTGCCATCTTTGACCCATTTTTCGCTGACTTCCTGCAATTTCTCAGCCACCAGGGAGGTAGTACCAATGCCCAACATCACCAGTTGTTTGAGTAAGTTGTTATTGTTATCCATAGATTTTTCCTACTGTTTGCCTCAAAAGATGCGATCGACTCAAGTCGCCTGCCAAAGAATTCGTTTACTATACGAAAGCAGGGCTGACCTACCTTTCTATTTTGGAGCATCCCAGTGCTTACTGGCGAGTCTAATTAGCCCCTGAACGTTCGGAAAACCCGCTAATCAAACTACCAGCCAGTCAACCCATCACAGCAACGTCAATGCCAGATTGCCCTCGTTGTTACCAACCTGTGGACAGCCAAGCCATTACCTGTCCACACTGCAAAACCCCTCTCAAAGCTTTCGGACATCCGGGTATCCCCCTTTATCGATCGAAAGCCACAGAATTTTTATGCACAACCTGCACTTACCACGAAGACGACACCTGCAACTATCCCCAGCGTCCCTTAGCCCAAGAATGCACCCTTTATCACAACAAAGCCAAACCAATCGTGCCTCCGACTACCCGTCACATCAGCGGTGGCTGGCCACAATCGGTCAAAAGTTGGTGTCAGCGCCATGTAGTTTGGTTTGCTTTATTGGGTTTAATTGTGATTAGTATTGCTTTATCCCTGTAACCGAATAGCCAACAAATTACCAATCTGGCGGCAAATTGTAATGTTCGAGAGTTGATCGATCTTTTAGCAATTCTTGGGTTTGCTCATCCACCCGAATCTGACCATCAGCCAAAATTAATGCCCTTTGAGTGGTTTTCCCAATCCAATTCAAATCGTGGGAAGCAATCAAAATTACCTCGATCGGCAATTGCGACAAAACCTTAGCCAAATGCCTCCGCCACGACGGATCTAGTCCATTTGTCGGCTCATCCAAAATCAAAATTGCCGGCTCTAATGCTAAAATTGCCGCTAGCGCCGCCAACCTTCTTTGACCCCCAGAAAGTTCGTGGGCGGAACGGTTAGCAAATTCTACCAAACGGAATTCGTCTAATAAGGCTAAAGCTCGATCGCGCGCAACTTCCGGCGACACCCCATAATTGCGCGGCCCGAACATCACATCCTCTAGAATAGTTGGCATAAATAGCTGATCGTTAGCATCTTGAAAACAAAATCCAATTTGCCTCCGCGCTTCCGATAAAGTTGCCTGCTCTAGCTTAGTTCCCTGCACTCTAATCTCGCCAGATTGAGGCATTTTTAAACCAATTAAATTTTCGAGTAAAGTGCTTTTGCCAGCGCCAGTTAAGCCTAGCAAAGCAACTCGTTCTCCCGGTTGCAAGGTGAAGGAAATTCCTTGTAATACTGGTTTTTGCTGAGGATATCCAAATACTAAGTCTTTTACTTCGATGGTTGACACTGATCAGAATCTCCAATGACTGTTGGCTGTTATGTTGACTGTTGACTGTTGACTGTTGGCTCTGCCTGGGAACGAGTTAATTCCCAATTCCCAATTCCCAATTCCCAATTCCCCATGCCCAATGCCCTATGCCCAATTCCCATAAGAAGCGATTGTTAATCCGGCTGCGGTTAAAATTGTGACTGTGAGCCAGAGTCGCTCTTTTGGTGTTGATTTTGAATCGGTGGGTAAACTTCCTGTGTAGCCGCGAATTAGCATGGCTGCGTGGACTCTCTCCGCGCGATCGAGACTTCGCAAATACAGCGCCCCAATCATCGAAGCACTGGCATATCTGAGCCATCCCACGCTACCTGACAAGCCTCTTAGTTGAGCCGATCTTTTCATGCGATTGACTTCTGCTAGCAAGATTTCTAAGTATTGTCCTGCTAACAGTACAATCTCTTGCAAACCTGCTGGCAAAGGTAATCCTTTCAGCGCGATTCCGAAACTGTGCGGCGGCAAAGTTAGCAGAAAACTGTTCATAACTAGCAGACAAATTAGCGAACGCAGCAACAGAAAACTAGCACGTTCCCAACCTTGTGGTAGCACTAATAATGACAGAAAAATTAATTCTGCTCCTAACAGTTGCAGCAGGGTTCGCAGCGGTGCTTTCAGACAAATTGACCAAAAAAGTGCGATCGCCCCATAGATGCCCAGCCACAGCCAAGCACCCATCTTCATAAAACCAATCCCAATCACAATTGTGAGAGACAGTCGCAATCGAAAAGGTATTGATAATTTAAGCATCTTTAGGTTTCACCAACTGAGCAATTCCAAAAGCAGTGCCGAAACAGACAGCAGATCCTAAAACTCCAGCAATGCTAGTACCTATCGGCTGTTCTTCTAATCCTTTAACACCGTAATCTGCAAAAGGAGTAGGATTTTCAATCGCCACAGCTTCCTTATCTTTAAAACCGTATTGTTCCGCTACAGCTTCTAACCCATCAGGCCAACTTGAAGCAAACAAAGAAAGCACGCCACTAATTAATAAAATTCCAATTACTGGTATTAACCATTTCTGCAATTGTGGCTGTTCTCCTGGTAGCAAATCTGGCCGTACTTTTACTAAATAAGTTAAAACACCGCCTGTAATTAGCCCTTCGCCAATCCCAATTAAAATATGAACTCCTACCATTCCTGGCAATGCGATATTCAGCGCTACTGTACCAGAAATTGCCAGTTCGATCGCCACACAAATCGAAGCAGCAACCACACTGAGGGCGGCTGCAATCCCCGCAGCTAGTGGCAAACGATTTCGCGAACCTCCCAACAGTCCCTGTAATGGCTGCAATAGCCACCAGCCAACCCAAATTCCGACTAGCCCCATATTAAAAATATTCGCTCCCAGTGCGGTGATGCCCCCATCCGCAAATAAAACGCTCTGAATTATAAAAACCGTACTCATCGACAGAGTTGCCGCCCACGGGCTACCCAAAACCACAGATGCTAGCGCTCCTCCTAACAAGTGCCCGCTAGTGCCACCTGCTACGGGAAAGTTAATCATCTGAGCCGCAAACACGAAAGCTGTGGTTAAACCCATGATTGGGGCTTGTCGCAATCCAAGACTGGCGCGGGTTCGATTTAGGGCAACGGCGATTGCTGCTGCGCTTGCTATGCCAGTAGCTATGGCTACGGGTGGTGAAAGAAAACCATCAGGTATGTGCATCGATATATCCAAAACATTAGAACTCCCAACCCTTTAGTCAACTCTTTTTTACAAAACTTTACAATCCCCCACGGGGGGATTTTTGCCTATTTTGTTTTCAGAAGCCATATATTTTGAGCTTTTTGATAAGTATTATCAATAAAATGCGATCGACCGAACCGTAAAACCCATGAAAACTCAAGCTTTGACACAAATCTTAAAATAAAATTAACAAAAGACTAAAAGTCAATAATCTCCCTTACTGTTTTGAGAATAAGTTGCATTACTTGCTTAATAAAAAAGGTGGTAGAAATGCCAAGTAAGCAGTAAAAGTAAAGATTTCGCGTGCTCTAACAACTAAAAAACCGAATTTTATTGCTAGTTAATATCGTTTTAGCAGTATTCTGCGGCGATCAACTCCTTCACGTGGCTTGTATTCTCAAGAATATCAAAAGACTAATGCAACTATTCTCAAATATGTGCCTGACCAATCCAAACTCAATGAGGCCCGATAGCGGTGCAAAATTCAATCGAAGAATCAACTACCGATTTAGCTCCATCAGAATTTCCCAGACAATTAGATATCGCTCAAGTTTCCGTGTACGGGCTGAGCATTTTATCCGCTGGTTTATTCCTGTTTATGCCCTTCGTTAATGTACTCCATCCCAGCCCTTGGCAACGGTGGATGGGAACCATTCACGGCATGGGTTCAATGTCAGCATTAGTAGTCATGGCTTATACCGGACACTTAGCATTTCCCTTGCTGCGGGGAGTCGGTAAAATCTTGCTGCAAATGCGTACATTAGCCTTTTGGTCAACTCTTTTGAGTTTTTTAGCCATTGCTACTGGCAACTTATCATATATGCGCTATCGAGCAGGCGCAGATTTTGGTGGAGCTCGTGCTTGGCTGAAATCAAACTCACCTTTAGTGCAGTATGTTTTGATGGAATACCACGAATTTACCGTGCTATTTACATTGCCATTAGCAGTAGCTTGTACCTGGATTTTGTGGTACTACGGCGACTCAATTTTAGAGAAAAAAAATCGCCCAGTTTTAACAGCTACTTGTGTAGCTTTGATGGGAATCATGTTTTTCGCTATGGGTGGCATGGTTAGCGGACTTGGTGTTGCTAAAATTCACGCTCTATAGTCAGTTTTTAGTTATCTTAACTAATGACTGACAACTATTAACTAAATCTAGGAAATTTCTGAAATGACTCGACAGTTATCCCGCCACAAATCAGCAGCCGATGAACCTATTTACGGCAAAATCTGGAGTAATCTCAAAGAATTCCCGAAAGGTTTAGCTGAGGGAGCAAAAACTCCGCCTAGTAATTCTGGCCCGGCTGCTGCTGCATTAATTAGTGCTGGTATTGGTTGTTTTACCATGATGGTGAGTCACCATTTAGGGGACATATCCAAAGAGATCAACGAAATGCTTTGGAATCTCGGTAGTTGGATTCCCGGAAGCAAGACTGGTGACGAAATGTGGGGAAATATCGGCAGTTACACCGGTAAGGAAACTATGTTGCTTATCGGTTGGCTGATCAGTTGGCCAATACTGTATGCAATTTGGAAGAATAAAAGTGTTAAAAGTCGCACCATATTTTTCTGGATGTTTGCTTTGCTAGTGGCTTCCACAGCCATGTCTTGGCATCCTTTATTCCCCTATTTGCCGTTAATTTAAGTAATACGAGGTTTGATGATGGAAACAAAAAGTAAGCCACTCCCGGCGAGGGAGATGCACAAATTCGTTGGGGTTTGTGTAGGAGTTTTTACTCTTGTATGCGTAACTTATCCAATTGCCATGTGGCGTGTCACTCAAATGGAAAAGTTTCGCGGTATTTATGTCAAGTCTTGGACAATAGAGGGCAAAGATCCCGCTAAGAAGGGAGACGCTAATGTTGTTGCTAAGGTAGCGGAACCAGCTATTGCGAGTAGCCCAACACCTTCAGCTTTGGCTGTTGATAGCACAAAAAAACTGTCTGAAAAGTCCCCTGAAATTGCACCTGTTGCTAATAAGTCTCCTGAAGTGGCTATTGCAAGTAGCCCTACAGATAAGACTGTCCAAGCTTTACCTGTGTCAGCGGGTAAGCAGGAAGTTCAGGCAATGGCGGGAACTAATGAGACAGCAGAAATTACCGATCGCGCTAAACTAGATGAGTTAGCCCTAAAAGTCTACGATCGCATAAATCAGACTTGGCAAGCTACTCCTACATTCACTCAAAATCTAGTCTATCGAGTCACTGCAAGTCAAGACGGGGCGATCGGCAACTTCGAGCCCCTCAACCAGCCAGCCAAGGACTTCAGCAAAGAAACTCCCCTGCCAAATCTGCTCAAATCTGCCGAAACTACCATCAGCAGCGCAGTACCACTCGCTAAATTTACAGTTGTATTTGCTCCCACTGGAACCTTAGAAGTTAACCCGTAACTCACTTACACATCTCTCCCGTAAGGTGCATAGTGTGCACCTTACTTTTGTTTGTCAACTAAAATGTGATATTATAAACAACACCCTGGAAAGCATTCTACCTCTCAGACAACAAATGAAAGAACTCGACGAGAAAAAAACCCAAGAACTGCTATGCACCATCATGGAATGGGAACTAGCAGGAGTAGTGCGCTACACCCACTATGCACTGATGGTGACAGGGCCAAACCGAATTCCCATCGTGCAGTTTTTTCAAGCACAAGCAACTGAATCCCTACTCCACGCCCAACAAGCCGGAGAAATTTTGACAGGTTTAGATGGACATCCCAGCCAGAAAATTGCTCCCATCGAAGAAACCTACAAACACTCGATAAGAGACTTGTTGGAAGAAAGCCTTAATCACGAGAAAAAAGCCCTCAAAAAGTATAAATCCTTACTTGAAGTCGTCACAGACTCCAGCGTTTATCTCGAAGAATACGCCCGCACTCTAATTGGACAAGAAGAATTGCACCAAGTAGAACTCAAAAAAATGCTCCGGGATTATAGTTGATTTAGTCGAAGGAAGAAGGAAGTTCGGCAACGGATTCTGTAACGGATGTAACGGATGTCAGTCCGATGGAAGAATGAAGAAGTCACCCCCCCAAGGGGGAAAATTCAGGAAGCAGGAAGAGGGAAGAAGACATGAAAAATTATACTTTTTCCCAATGCCCAATGCCCAATGCCCAATGCCCAATTCCCAATTCCCAATTTTCAATTCCCAATTCCCCATTCCCGTAAATGAACCTTACTGAAGCCATCCCAACTTTTGTAATTACCCTCCGCGAAGGCGTAGAAGCCGCCTTAGTCGTCGGAATTGTCCTAGCTTGCTTAAAAAAAGCAGACCAAAGTCACCTCAATTCTTGGGTTTATGCAGGAGTAGTAGCCGGTATTGCTGCTAGCGGTTTTGTGGGTGTTTTATTCAATGGATTACTCGCAGCACTCTCAACATCAAATCAACCTTACGCGCCGGTAATCAAGCAATTGCTCGAAGGTTGTTTGGGAATTTTTGCGATCGCCATGTTAAGCTGGATGCTAATTTGGATGACTCAGCAAGCCCGCTTCCTCAAAGCTGAAGTTGAAGGCGCTATCGCCGCAGCTTTAAAAGGAAATACTAAGGCCGGCTGGGGCGTATTCGGCTTAATTTTTATCGCCGTACTTCGCGAAGGCTTTGAAACAGTTATATTTGTCAGCGCTCAATTTCAACAAGGTTTGACTCCGGCTTTAGGTGCTGTGGGCGGTTTGCTTGGGGCCACAATCATTGGTTCCCTAATTTTTAAATGGGGTGTCAAAATTGATATCCGCCAGTTTTTCAAGTTTATGGGAATCCTGTTGCTGCTAATTGTCGCCGGTTTAGCAGTCTCTGCGCTCAAGCATTTTGACTCCTCCGCCGCCATTTTGTCCCATACAGATAGCAATTATGCAGCGATTTGTGTTTATTTCGATCGCACTTCACAACTTCACTCCTGTATTTTAGGCCCCCTCGTGTGGAATGCAGCCGGGATTTTGCCCGATCGCCAATTTCCCGGAATCCTTCTCAAAGCACTTTTTGGATACAGAGAGCAACTTTATCTCATTCAGGCCGTTGCTTATGCTACATTCTTAGCAACCATCGGCAGTCTTTACTTCAAAAAATTAGGTGGCAAGTCAAATGTTGCCAGCAAAAACACTCATTCCAGTACAGAGCCAGCCAGCTAGTTCAACTTAAAATTTTACCCAAATTTCAAAAAAAAATCGCCCAATTTTTTCAAACTTTAGGCTTGACTCGTTGACATTTTTATGATACCATTTGATAATGGGAATAGTGAAAATTTTTGGGATTAACAGTTATATTTCTATTATTTAATCATACAGTCAATAGCGAAAAAACGCAAGCACTAACCATCAAAAAAAAAGAAATTTTTCTAAACGTCACAAACTCGATCGAGTAACCTTAAGCGTAATTACAACATTTAAAATTGCTGAAACCATTGAATTTATTGCATTTTTAGATATATCTTCAACAAAAGTGCAACTTCAGTTTCCTTCAACATCCAGCCTAGATACCCTATTAACTTATAATAAGTACAACAATATTTACATAGCTCAAAAAGTTCTTAATCAACCTGATAATCCTTAATGAAGCTTAAAATTAGTAAATTGTTCGTAAAAGTTACCTGGAACCCCCAGAAGGCTGTACACTACCCCATCTGGTTAGCGGTGAAATAAATAATGATGCCTCGGATACTTGTTATTGACGATGACGCGGCGATCGCGGAACTCGTAGCCATCAACCTAGAAATGGCAGGGTACGAAGTAACCCACGCAGAAGACGGCATCAAAGGTCAGGCTCTAGCCATACAAATGCTACCAGACCTGATCGTCCTAGACCTGATGCTGCCTAGAGTAGATGGATTCACAGTCTGTCAGCGTTTGCGGCGAGACGATCGCACGTCCGACATACCCGTCTTGATGTTGACAGCCCTAAGTCAAACTCAAGACAAAGTAGAAGGCTTCAACTCCGGCGCCGACGACTACCTGACCAAACCCTTTGAACTAGAAGAAATGCTGGCGCGAGTGCGAGCCCTACTCAGGCGCACAGACCGCATCCCGCAAGCAGCCAAACACTCCGAAATCCTGAATTACGGCCCGCTGACCCTTGTCCCCGAAAGGTTTGAAGCTGTTTGGTACATTCGGACAGTCAAACTGACCCACTTAGAGTTCGAGTTGCTGCACTGCTTGCTCCAGCGCCACGGTCAAACAGTCTCCCCTAGCGAAATTCTCAAAGAAGTCTGGGGTTACGATCCCGACGACGACATCGAAACAATTCGCGTACACATCAGACACCTGAGAACCAAGATGGAACCCGATCCCCGCCATCCTCGGTACATCAAAACCGTATATGGTGCGGGTTATTGCTTAGAGTTGCCAAGCAACGAGCAAGTAGCCGAAGAAAGCAAATCAACAGCTTGATCTGACCCGAAATCAGGATACGGCAGTATCTGACCCGAAATCAGGATACGGCAGTGCCGTGTCCCTACAATCGATCACGGTAGGGACACGGCAGTGCCGTGTCCTCTATCTTCTGACGGTGCAGCCGGAATTGATATCAGATACAGCACCAATTAAGGATTGACACTCTCAGGTCTAAAGACACCCTCGATTCTGCTGACAGAGTAAGACTCTCGCTACGGCCGTCAAACGCCGTCTACTTAGTCACTAATCGTCAAGCGATAGTTACTAGCTAATGATTGTTTTTAATGCTTTCAGAATCCATCACTTTCTTGCCAAGACGCGGTACGCTCCACAACCTGCCATTATCTGCTCTTTCCTGTCATACTGACATTAGGACTTAAACCTAACCGTTGTTTCATAGGAGCCGGG
>JAYSVM010000201.1:0-3328 GCA_043718495.1 Oscillatoriales bacterium
CTGAGATCTTGCAGCAATGTCAGCAACGGGCTAGAAGCCCGTTCCACAAAGAGTGAATTTTCTTGTGGGATGGGCATCCTGCCCGTCCATAAAAGGCTAATTGAGAATGGTACAAGATCTCAACAATCAACAGTCAACAGTCAACAGTCAACAGTCAACAATCAACAATCAACAATCAACGAATATGGAAAGAGGTTTAATGTGGCTCCCGCTCCTAGCCATTTTTATCGGGCTGGCTTGGGCTGGATGGAATGAGTATAAAAAACTGGAAGCCTATGGTGTTTGGGCTCAAAAGTTTGATCGGGCAAAGTACGATATTTATGCTGTACTTGGTCAGCAAGAAGACTGTTTAACTTGGGGAAAGCCTACTCGCAGCGGGCCTGTGAATTTGCAGACTTTTTCCTTAAAAGATGTGGAGTCATTGGAACTAATGGTTAATGGCGCTGCGGTAGATTTAGAAAATCCGCCGAGTGCTGGAAGTGCGATCGTTTTAGAATTTATGTTAAAAGATGCGGAGGCTGTGCAGGTTCCGTTTACAGAGATTCCTCTAGCGATTAAATGGTGCCAACATTTGCAGCAGGAATTGCAGCGCTTTCTGTAATTGAAACGGCTTCCTTAAGTGACAATGCTCGGTTTTTGGGACATTATCGATAAATATTGTAGGACTAAGGCAAAAAAACTGGTTTCTGAACAAAATTGTGCATCTTTGTAATAGATATAGACATAGAAACCGGGTTTTTGACCCCTCGTGTGTAAATCCTGCATTGCTTGACTTATGCCCAGATTTATCTCATACTAAGTGTTCAAAAATATTGAATAGCAAATGTTCTACTACTACGGCAGAAAAAAGCAAATAGCAAAACATTACCCCTCTTCTAACTTTGATGCCATCATAGAACCGTTTGCAGGTTCAGCAGCTTATTCACTTTATGGAAATCATTGGAAAAAGGAAGTTACTCTAATTGAAAGAGATGAGGAAGTTTCTAAAATTTGGCAGTGGTTGATCGATGAGGCAACGCCACCAAAAATTAGTAGCCTTCCTGATTTAGCGGTTGGTGAAAAGAGTTCGGAGTTACTTCACATTATTCATTCTGCCACGAAAATGGCTTTTCACTACAAGACGATTAAAGTAACTCCTGTTTTAGCAAGAAATTGGGAGATCAGTAAACGATACATGGCAGAAAATCTATTCAAAATTAAGCATTGGAAAATTATTAGCGGAGATTACACACTAGCTCCTGACATAGAAGCAACTTGGTTTATTGACCCGCCCTATAAAGAAAATGCTGGTAAAGGTTACAGATACGGTAGCAAACTGATTGATTACAATAAATTGGCAGACTGGGCAAAGAATAGGAAGGGAGAAGTTATATTTTGCGAAGGGCATTGCGGAGATTATTTGCCATTCAAGCCATTACTAGATTTAAAGGGTGTTGCAGGTAAAATTAGCAAAGAAGTTATTTATTACCAATCTAATAAAGCAACCAAACAACTTGAGCTTTTTGAGATTTTTAAGTTTGCGATTAAGTAGAAAATTTCATAATTTTTTTGTAGATCCTTTACCTATTTATTCGACAATGGGGGAAGTAATACGGTTGCGGTCGCCCTTTTGTGGGAATGAATAAACACGAAATTCCGCCCCCATTAAAAATCCTCTAACCGGATCTCGATTTAACTTTGCGGTTTGTTAGAATATAGTTCAGTGTCCTGCTTCAAAAGCTCACACAACTCATCCAAATCTTTCTTACTGTGTTCAATCATTTTTTCACCTCGCATCTCTAGGTACTCAATATTAGTAGGACTTGCGTTGTCCATTTGATCGTGATCGTTATCGCTACTCAATGGAAGTTGAAAACGATAGTAGTTTCGGTTATTCTCTTTGTCTCCTTTAGGCACCATTAGCTGATTAAGTTGATACGCAACAGATTCGCTTTGACCATCAAAAACAATGTTAAGTAAGGGAATTGCCCACTTGATTTGTCCCCATTTTTTTGCGTCTCTATACTTGTATTTCTTAGTTAGTGAACCAGTACCCAAAGAAACAACAAGGGTATCATTACGGTGTAGTTCTTGATCAGTCTTTCTCTTGTAAGAAATCATCGCCTCCATCATTGCCAGTGAGGAAGGATTATTTGCAAAAATTCCGCCGTCTACCAAAGCGTAATATCCCTCATCGGTACGATGTCCTGTTTCGAGTTGGTAGGGTGGAAAGAATGTCGGTGCAGCAGAAGTTGCCATTGCTGCCTCCCACATTTTGAATCCCGTACATACTTTGCGACTATCGAAATTATCGATTTCCTCTGCGTCCCGATTGCTTGTAAAGAAAATTGGTGTTCTCAGTTCGATATCATAGCTGGTGATGAAAATTTCTCGTAATGCCTCTTCAATCTTAGCTTCACCTAGAAGCTCCTTTAAAACTTCTTGCTTACCTTGTGGGTTGTGCTTGGGTTGTAGCAAATCATCAAAATCCAGTGGAATATACTCATTAAAAATCTTTTGTCCATATTTGTGATAGAAATTTACAAGTTCGGAAGCTGTATACTCTGGCTCATGATTGATGCTAGAGTCTGAGTTGCGTTTAGTTAAACCTAGTGCTAAAATTCCTCCTGTTGAAGTGCCTGCAATAAAATCAAACATTGTTGCTATGCGTTTTCCTGTACGCTCTTCAATGTATTTGAGAACGATCGCAGGAATGATACCCCGAATACCACCACCATCAATTGAGAGAATTCTTCTTTTGAATTTAGTACCCATATCATCTACTCCTTGATATATTGCTTAAGTGGTCAACAAAACTGATTCTAAGAATTGGTTGCTCCGGCGCAAACTATCTTTGAGACCAAAGCACATACATCTACCATCAAAATAAGTCATCATCCGGATAAGCTGTTACGCATTTAAAATAGTATTGTAGGGTGCGTCAGCCCACAGCGTTTACCTTAGCCTTTGGGGCGATGGCTTCGCCCCGGCTTACGCCTACGAGCTGACGCACCCTACAGGCCTCGTTAGTGGTTTAAATGCGTAACAGCTTAGCAGCAGCAAATATAGCAGTTGCCTGGGCTTTTAGGAGATTGATGATTGCTGAAACCTTTGATATGCAAGAATCTGACTCTTGATATCAAATCCGGTAGCATCGGGATATAGAGGACACGGCAGTGCCCATTAGTGTCAACTTAAGCTCAAACCCAGTCATAGATAGCTGTTTGACTATTAAACTTAGATCCCCCCTAGCCCCCCTTAAGAAGGGGGGGACAAGAGTCTTTTCAAAGTCCCCCTTCTTAAGGGGGATTTAGGGGGATCTAGACTTTGCCGAAAAGCTACATTTATA
>JAYSVM010000202.1:0-10129 GCA_043718495.1 Oscillatoriales bacterium
AGATTGAGACATTTCAATCCCCGGCAAACCGTCTGCATAGGCATTTTGAATTCCCGACTGCCCATCGGTACTAATCAATTCTATTCCCCTATTTCTGATCACTTGACCACTAGCAACATCCCTATCCGTTGTATAGCCACAGCTAGAACAAGAATGAACTCTAACACTCAAATCCTTTCTAACTTCTGCACCACATTCAGGACACTCCTGCGAAGTCCCCCTAGCACTAACCTCGCCAAAGAATTTACCCCGCTTCCAACACACATACTTGGTGATAGTTCGGAACTGTCCAAATCCCTCCGCAAGCATTTGTTTCCCAAGCATTCCTTTGGCAAGAGTTCGATAATCCAAGTCTTCCATGAAGACCATATCGGCAGCATCACAAAGGATATGAGCTTGTTTGAAGTGGAAATCTTTACGGGTATTATCAATTGTGTGATGAATTCTAGCAATTTTGATGCGCTGCTTCTCGTAATTTTTAGACCGTCTCTTTTTTCGAGAAAGTCTGCGTTGCAGCAATTTCAGCTTGCGTTGCATCACTTTCAAGAACTTAGGCGATTTTACGAGCATCCCGTCACTGGTTGCTAAAAACTTGGAAAGCCCAACATCTACTCCAATTGGATGACCGTGTGGCATTGGATTGGGAACACTAACATCACATTGGATGTTGATAGAAGCGTACCAAATATCTGCTTTATTAATTATTCGGACTTGCTTTACTAAAAACCCGTGTGGGATTGGGCGATGCAGATTAATTGGAATCAACCCCAATTTTGGTAAGGCAATATGTACGACCGTCACAGGATTCTGCTTGAACTGGGGAAACAACAAAGACTTAAATTGTCCAAACTTTTTAAATCGAGGGAAGCCGTGCCCAATTTTTTGAAATCCCTCCCATGCTCGCTGCAATTGCTTGAGCGCTTGCTGCAACACTTGGCTTGGTACTTCACCCAACCCTTGGAAATACCTTTTTAGCACTTGGCAGAGCATTAAGCTGTTTTGCCTCGCCAGGGAAAGGGCTATCAGCAGCCATGATGTATTCATGACTGATGGAGCATCTGTCAACCATACATGAACGACTATTGCACCAGTCCTTGATTTCTCGCAGCCCGTAGTTATATGCGATGCGACAAGTGTCCATCCACTCTTTGAGTAACTTTTCTTGAGCGGTGTTTGGGTAGACTCGGTAGCGGTAGTTCATGGTTAACATTCCGCTATCTTAGCATATTTACTGGCAATTGTGTCTCCAGTAAACATAAAGCCGTCTTAGAACGACGGGGTTTAAAACCCTATTTCCTGATAAATCCGGCTCAACCCCCAGACAATCTAAAATCTAAAATCTAAAATCGTATGGCTCGTGTTATCGGTTTGATCAGTGGCACGTCAGTAGATGGTATTGATGCTGCTTTGGTGGATGTGGTCGGTTCCCAAACAGACTTGAAAATTGAGTTGGTAGCAGGCCGCACTTTTCCTTATCCTCCTAATTTGCGATCGCAAATTCTCTCAGTTTGCGGCGGGTCAGCTTTGTCAATGGCAGAGCTGGCAGAATTGGATGATGCGATCGCGAAGGAATTTGCGATCGCAGCCTTGACAATTCAATCAGAATATGGTAATGCAGAATTAATCGGGTCTCACGGTCAAACTGTCTACCACCGACCGGCTCGGAAGGGGGAGATGGGGGGAGAGGGAGAGAGGGAGAGAGGGAGATTTTCTGCTGACTCCTCGCCGATTCCGGGTGCAGAAATGGGTTACAGCTTGCAACTAGGGCGGGGGGCGCTGATTGCGGCATTGACTGGCATTACTACTGTGAGCAACTTTCGAGCCGCAGATATTGCAGCCGGGGGTCAAGGAGCTCCTTTAGTTCCCATAGTTGATGCTTATTTGCTGGCAGAACCCGATCGCCATCTCTGCATCCAAAATCTGGGTGGAATTGGCAATTTAACCTATTTGCCTGCCAAGAAAAATAGCCCATTGGGGGACAAATCTGAGGTTTCCCATCCTGGGGATGGCATCTTAGGTTGGGATACTGGGCCGGCAAATTCCCTGTTAGATTTAGCAGTTGAGCACTTCTCCGGGGGAACCAAAACTTGTGACGAAAATGGAGATTGGGCTGCCCAAGGAACTCCTTGTCAAGCTTTGGTAGCAGATTGGCTCACGCAAGAGTTCTTCCTGGAAAAACCGCCAAAATCTACAGGGCGAGAGTTGTTTGGTGTAGACTATTTTAACCGTTGTTTGGTCGAGGCTTCTGATTACAACCTCAGTCCTGCTGATGTGCTGGCTACTCTGACAGAACTGACAGTCGCCTCGATCGCTCACAGTTACCAAACTTTTTTACCGCAGATGCCCGATCGGGTTTTGCTGTGCGGGGGCGGTAGCCACAACCTCTACTTAAAACGGCGGTTGCAAGCCCTATTGTATCCCGTGGAAGTGTTGACCACCTCTGAGGCGGGCTTGAGTGTAGATTTTAAAGAGGCGATCGCTTTCGCGGTTTTAGCCGAATGGCGGGTTCGGGGCATTCCCGGAAATCTCCCTCAAGTTACTGGTGCGATCGCTCCCGTACTTTTAGGAGAAATTAACTCCTGTTGGTAGAGTTGATCGTGATACCATAGACTTTGAGGGGACAACGGCTGTGCGTTGTTGCACCAGCATTGTAGCCGGCAGTCCAAGCATAGGAACAGCACTGTGGCTCACACGTTTTTAATGGAATCAGGCCAATGGACGCTCGAAGGAAGTTGGATTGAGCGCAATGGCGTGCCAATTACGGTTAAAGGCAAAACTTTAGTGAGCTGGAACCGAACAGATTGGTTCAGTATGGTGACGAAGCTCGTGTTTCCTGGAGGCGATCGCGAAGAAATTATTTTGCAGTACCGAGGACACCTGAACAGCGATGAACGGCAGTATACTTTTGTGCTCCAGCACAGCGAACTTGGCCGCGTCGAGGGTGAAGGTTGGATTGCTCCCCAGTCGATCGTCCAACGTTACTGGGTACTCGGAGACGAACGTCAAAGGCGGACTGGTTTTGATACCCTTCACCGCGTCGATAGCAACCGCTACTACCACTCTAGCGGTATCATGTCTGGTCATTACTTGACCAGCACGATGGAGGCTACTTTGGAACGTCAGTCGGAATAGTAGCCAAAATTAGGAGACGGCAGTGCCGTCTCCTCTATATCAATATCAATATTTCCATATCAACTTCTTCCTTCTTCCTTCTTCCTTCTTCCTTCTTCCTTCTTCCTTCGGCTAAGCCTTGTGGCTTCGAGTTGACGCCCCATCACCCCCAACTCCTTTCCATCTGAGGAACAGAGTAAGAGACGGAGGTCGCCGACTGCGACGTGACATTACTCCAGGGCTGGGTTAGGTTCTAACCCCCAGTGGTGTTTCAGAAAATGACGATACATGGTTTCCCGCAACATCATTTGTTCATAGAGTTTGACCAAAAAATCTTGAGCTTGCTCGCGACTCATGTCACTTACCTGTGTTTTGAAGGAACACAGGCTAAATTGTTGTTCCAAAGATAGTTCTGCTGGTTGGTTCATGATTTTGACTCCTTGACAAGTAGAGGTAACTTGAGAGTACAGACCTGGATTAACCGATTTTGCAAGTTATTTCAGCTCAAGCCAGTTGATTTCAGGATGACCTAAAGCCCATCTTGCTTTAGCTATATTACAAAAGGTAACAATAATTTGACAAATATGCTATCTTTCCTAAGAAATAACTTAAATATCAAGATGGCAGGCTGCCCAAAAAAGTTCCTTCTTTGACACTCCCAGCCTAAAGGCATGGGATTCTTGCTTCACAGGGATTCCAATGAATTTACCCTCGGCAAGCATCTTGACCGTATGCCCTACGGCTGCAAGCCCTCGTTGGAGAACTATTTGTGCGGCGGCAACATCTCTGTCAGTGGTATATCCGCAATTTGAGCAATTATGAGTGCGTTCTGATAGTTCTTTTTTACCTGTTTCTGTACCGCAATTCGGACAAATTTGACTGGTTTTCCTAGCGTCTACTTTCTGGAAATAAACCCCCCGCTTAAAGCAGGTTTGCTCCAAAATATTGAAAAATTGACCAAAACCAGCATCTAAACAATGCTTGCCCAGCATTCCCCTCGACAATCCAATCAGATTTAAATCTTCGACAAACACCATTCCTGCATCATCGCAGATCTGATGTGATAGCTTGCGATGCCAGTCTTTACGGCAGTTAGCTACGTACTGGTACAGCAGTGCAACTTTTTTATAAGCTTTTTTCCAATTATTTGAGCCTATACGCTTTATACTGACACGTTGTTGCAGCAATTTAAGCTTGCGTTCTGCATCAATAAAAAACCTCTGACGCTTGATTAAAAGCCCGTTAGAAGTTGCAATAAAATTAGTTAATCCGACATCTATCCCGACTGGATTACCATGAGGAATCATATCAGGAGTAGAGACATCCCATTGAACGGTTAGCATTACATACCAGCCCGATACACGCCTAACTACACGCGCCTGTTTGATAATTCCGCCATCGGGAATTGGGCGAGATTGACGGAACCTTACGCAACCAATTACAGGTAATTTAATGCAGTTACTTACAACAGGCATTACGCCCATTTGGGGAAATACAAATGACCTCATTGCTCCCTTTTTTTTAAACCGAGGGAACCCATGATTTTGCTCCCACATACTAACAAATGCTTTCTCAAGTCGGCGCAATGTTTGTTGTAAGACCTGAGCATTAATTTGTTGCAGTGAGGTGCTGGTTTTTCTGTATGCAGTTAGTCCCTTACACTGGCTAGCGTATGTTGGTCTAAGTTTGTTGGCCGGGATAATGTACTCAGAGCGAATAGAGCAAGCGTTAATTTGACAGCTACGAGACAAGAACCAATCTTTGCGCTCTGACAATGCATAATTATATACGCGACGGCAAAGTTCAAGCCAATCTTCAAAAATTGCCACTTGCGCTGTTGTTGGTTTTAATTTGTACTCGAATGTTAAATTAAACACTTGTTTACCTCCTTTAAGCCTGCAATCTGCTGTCTAGCCTTTCTCAGTAACATGAGATGCGATCGGGAATCGGGCATCGGGCATACCTCACTTTCTTGAGAACCACTATAAATGTATCTACTTATTAAGAGGAAAAAAGCTCAATACGAACTAAAATAAGTGCAGCGATTTATACCAAATAAAGTTATGTAGGATGATTCCGTCATCTCTCAGATTTGGAACTGTCACCGACTTTGATTTTGTAATATTATTGGCGCTGTTGAAGAGCGATCGCCAACATAGTAGAAAATAGGAAATCAAAAAAGCAGAGACGATCGACTTTCTCTATTTCTAGCCGATCGCTCCTCAGCTCCCACGGCTCTCATCCCACCAAATCAAAGATTATGGGCTGGGGATTCCCGCCTGTCTAGCTAATTTTGAGGCGCAACATTCTGCGATGGAGTGGGGACTCCTGGCTGGAGATTGGGAGCAGTGGGTGCAGGGGAAACAGGAGATTTGCTAACCCCCCGGCTAGGAGTAGGGAGAGGGGATTGAAACTGATTCGGATTGAACTGGGGTTGCTGCGATGGTACTTGAAACTGAGATCCTCTAGGGTTCAAGGGAGTTGCTCCTTGAGACGGTAGCGGTTGAACCTGATTACCCGTAGGGGGTGCGGTGGGAATGCCAGAATTGGGAAGCGAAGGATTTGGCTGCGGAGATGGAGCCGAACTAGGAAGAGTAGCTAGAGCCACGCGATCGCCCCCTACCTCTCGCAATTTGTCCAAAACCTCGACAACTTTGGCGTACTTCGCATTTTGAGGAGCGTACAGCACCGTCAATCCAGCAGGATTTTGCTGTTGGAAACTCTTTAAAACTCGATCAAGCTGTTGGTAATTAACAGGCAATTGGTCTATATAAGTTTGCCCAAAATCGTCAATGCTGACAATCAGCATTTCTCGCATCTGAGTTTGTCCCGTTTTGGCTTTAGGCAAATCGACATTAATCGCTTGCTGGCGAGTTAGTTGCAAAGCCGCCAGCAGAAAAAACGTCAGAATGCAAAATATCACATCAATTAGAGGGACGAGTTCAATCCGAGCCTCTTCAGCAGGGGTATCTAGATGAATTTTCATTGGCTCTCAATGTTTTAATTGTTAGAAATTGAATCGATATCAGGATCGGAACCTTTCAATTTCGGTTTCGGCTCTCGATTTCGTTCTCCAGATTCTGGTTGAGAATTCAAAGAATGCTTGTTCAAGCCATCTGAATCAAAAGAAGATTTGCCATATTCTGCCTCATTCGGCGATCGACCCTTAGCGTTAGCCGTAGGCCAGTATTGCCTGTAAAGCATTTCCATTTCATTTCCAGCTTTACGAAATATTTTGGCTTGATCGAACAAAAAAGCTTGAAATATGCGATAAAATGTCAAGCTAAAAATTGCTACTACCATCCCCGTCGCTGTAGTGATCAGCGCTTCACTAATCCCCAAAGTCACCCCAGTAGTTGCAGAGGTACCGATGTCGCCCAGCCGGATCGAACTTAGGGAGTTAATCAAACCCAAAACAGTTCCCAGCAAGCCCAACAAAGGCGCTAAAGCGATCGCAGCTTCTAAGATTTTGTCACCACGGCGCATAGAAGCCAACTCTTCATCAGCAGCGGCTTCTAGTGCGAGTCGAAATAATTCTGGTTCAGGATTGTATAGTCGTAGGGGTGCAGATAAAAATCGTCCTATAGGCTGTCGGCTAGCTTGTCTAGCAATCTCATTAGCCGCGCCCCAGTCGCTGCGAGCAGCATCGAGGATACGGTTGACTATTTGCTTTTCCTTGGTGAGGAGGCTCGCCCAGAACCACAAGCGCTCGATAATTGTACTTACAGATAGAATTGATAACACCAACAGGGGCCACATGGCGGGGCCGCCTTTTTCAAACAGTTCTTGAATATTCACAGTATTTTTACTCCTGCATAACCTGCTAACCTTGGCTTCTGCTGTAATTTTCTTAACAAATTTAAGGCCACTTAATTTTAGCTATTAATGTACTGTAATCTTGAGCCGATCGACCGATCGCGATCGACTAATTCTTCAAACCTCTTCTAAATCCTCTTGGCACATATCTTGCAGTGACTGATGTTGAACACGACGAGAAGAGCGGCGATATTTTTTAGTTTGCAGCTTCGGTTCGTATTGCTGCGTACCATCCGACTTAGTTTGCTGCTTCAAACTCGCCTCCGCACTACTAGAATTTTGCTCTTGTTGCTGGCGGACGATCGCCTCCTCCAGAAACTGCAAGTAATACTCATAGCGCTCCCAATCGCCCCGTACGACACAATTCGGCTCACTTCGGTGGGAACAGTCGCTAAACTGGCAACTACCCAAAGCCAGCCTCTGACGAGCTTCCGGGAAATATTCAGGTAACTCAGACGGATCGCATTCAAGCGCCGGCTGATTGAAGCCTGGAGTATCCGCCAAAAGTCCCCCACCGGGGAGATCAAACAGTTCTACATGACGAGTCGTATGTCGTCCGCGGCCGAGTTTGCCGGAAACAGCGTTCACTCGCAGATGCAACGCCGGAATCAGTTGATTGATCAAACTCGACTTACCCACCCCAGAAGGCCCACAGATGACTGTTATTTTGCCTTGTAAATGACTTTGGATAGAAGAGGCAACCCCCCCCTCACCCCCCCCAATGGGGGATGGAAGACAAGAGGTATCGATTTGGTCTGATAAATTTGGGTTTGTGGCAGAAACTTCATTTTGACTATTATCGGTAGCTTCCTCGTAGATTCCTAAGCCGCTACGGACACTAATAAACATGGGATCGTATCCCCATCCTTTAAGCCGATCGCGCCACTGGCCCAACTGCTCATCCGTGACTAAATCGCATTTGTTGAGGCACAAACTTACCTCTAAACCGGTAGATTCGGCCTTGACTAAAAACCGAGTTAATGATGCGGGGTCTAAGTCCGGTTCGGTGAGGGCAAAAACGAGGAGAATGCGATCGGCATTAGCTACAGGCGGCCGATTGAGTTCTGTTTGGCGAGGAAACACTTGAGAAACGACACCCCTGTGTTCATTCCAGTCGGGTTCTTCTACTACCACGCGATCGCCCACCATCACCTGTTGACCAATTTTTTTCAGTCTAGTGCGGCGAGTACACAGGAGAATTGGCAGATCAGCTAAAAGAGGATTTTCCCCGTCAGTGCTGGCATCTGGATCTAACCTCACTTGATAGAAGTTAGCCTGAACAGCCACAACAGTACCCGTAATCAAGGAAGAATCCCGGCTCATGCTGCTTCCTGCTTAGGTCGCTGCACTTTCATCGCAAAAAAACTAGAGTTATCCTCAGAAGCCACTAATTGAGTTTCGAGAATTTCGTAGCCTTCCATTTTTAGACTATCAGGCACTTGTTCGATCGGCTCCCCAGCGTCCAACCAAACCTCCAAAACAGCTCCAGGAGGCATTTGCTCCAACCGCAGTTTAGTTCGGACAAAATTGATCGGACAGGGCGTACCCCGCAGATCGAGCTGAGCATCTGGAGATTGTGGATTTTCAATTTTCGATGTTGAATTCATATAGCTGAAGGAAGAAGGAAGCTGAAATAAGGAGACGGCAATGCCGTATCCCTACAATATTATTTTGGGTAGGGACACGGCACTGCCGTCTCCTCTATTATTCCGGTGCAACCGAAATTGATATAACGGATGGATGGAAATAGATTATTATTTCTGGCAAAAATGAGCGCAATTGCGCTCATTATTTTGCTTATTTCTGAAACAGATTTCCCAGAAATCCCTCCAAGCCACCTTTTCCGGTACGATCGCCCTTAAGCTTAGCCAACTGCATCAACAACTCCCGCTCCTCCGTCGTCACCTTAGTCGGAATATCAATAAACACTCCTATCAAATGATCACCACGACTGACGGGATTTCCCAACCGAGGCACCCCTTTTTTCTCCAGAGTCAGAACAGTATTCGCCTGAGTTCCCGTTGGAATCAACAATTCCGTCGGCCCGTCAACAGTTTCCACCTCCAAGCGGCAGCCCAAAATGGCTTGCAAGTAACTAATTGTAACTTCCGAGTTAATATTAATGCCTTCTCGCTTAAATACGGGGTCTTCACTCACAGCCAAGAACACGTACAAATCCCCAGGAGGCCCACCCAGTTTGCCAGCATCCCCTTCATTGGAGACACGCAAACGAGTACCGTTGTCAACCCCCGCCGGGATGGTAATTTTCAGCTTTTTCATTACTTCTTTTTGGCCCCGGCCGCCACAAGTGTCGCACTTGTCCTCAATAACTTGCCCGGTGCCATTACAGGTGGGGCATACTGAAACTTGAGTAAAACTGCCAAAGGGCGTGCGGGTAGCGCGCCGGACTTGGCCGCCGCCGCTGCAAGTCGAGCAGGTTTGGGGTCTGGTTCCCGGTTTCGCGCCAGTACCACTGCAAGTTTCGCAAGTTTCTAGGTGCTTAATGCGGAGTTCTTTTTCCCCACCAAACACTGCTTCGCGAAACTCCAGCCGCAAGTCCAGCCGCAAATCGTCTCCGCGCACGGGGCCGCTGCGTCTGCGACCTTGTTGTTGGCCGCCCGGCCCTGCTTGCTGAAAACCCTGAAAGAAGCTTTCAAAAATATCCGCAAAACTGTCGCCGAAGTCTTGGAAACCTGGAGCCCCTGCACCACTCACACCTGCTTCACCAAAACGGTCGAAACGATCGCGGGTTTCTGGTTCTGACAGTACCTCATAGGCGCGGTTAATTTCTTTAAACCGCTCCTCAGCACCAGATTCTTTGTTCACATCTGGGTGGTACTTACGAGCTAGGGTGCGGTAGGCACGCTTAATTGCTTCTTTGTCTGCGCTTCGAGAAACGCCTAATATTTCATAGTAATCGCCGGCCATAAAGCTGTTTGCCTGGAGGTAATTGACACTCCCCCAGCCTGAAGGCGTGGGGATTCTTAATTCATCGACTGACCTTTAAGCGCTATGTCCTTTCGGCAATTCTTAAACCTTTCAATCGTACAAAAGTACAAATTGACGAGCTTAACTCACGGCAACCTTCTTTGGGTCTATCTCCAAAAGCGTACTAGGATACGAACAAGCTAGTTCGGGTATGCCCTACCCTATCTAACGAACGAACTAAATTATTTGTTCTCTGTTGACACTCCCCGGCGTG
>JAYSVM010000203.1:0-32208 GCA_043718495.1 Oscillatoriales bacterium
TCGACACTTCGACTACGCTCAGTGCGCCGCTTCGCTCAACCAACGGAGGGTTTCGACACTTCGACTACGCTCAGTGCGCCGCTTCGCTCAACCACCGGATGTTTAAAAGACTTGCCCGTTTAACAAAATGGAATAGTCTTCTCGCTGTCGAATTAGTCGATCGCCCTTAGCATCAATTAACACTTCAGCAGGGCGGGGGCGGTGCAGAAAATGCGATGACATCGCATAACCGTAAGCGCCACAGTCCAAAATGGCGATCGCATCTCCAATTTGCAGTTTCGGTAGCCAACAATTGCGCCCTAAATAATCCCGCGAATAAGTTGTGTTGCCGCAAATATCGGTTTCGTATCGCGATACATCAGCAGTTTCCCAAGTTGCGATCGCCCGATAGCCGCCGTGCACCGCAGGCACGGATAGATTTGCTACAGTGGTATCGACTCCGACTATTTGCCGATTGCCCAACCACTTCACAGACACAACTTTTGCTAGTAAAGTACCACAACCTGCGATCGCCGATCGTCCCGGTTCAATTACTAATTCGATCGGGCGAGATAGCGCATTCAATCGTTGAGTAATCGCTGCACCAAACTCCTGCCAGTCAAACACCGCACCGCCTCGATAGGGATAGCCAAAACCACCGCCAAAATCGAGGGTTTTCCAATCTGGTAACTGTTGGGCGATCGCAATTAGGCGATCGATCGCTTGGGTAAAAGCACCCGTGGCGTTAGTTCCAGTCCCCCGATAAAAATGCAATCCAGTAATCCTTAAACCGTGTTCCTGGGCGATTTCGCAGGCTTTTTCAAATTCAGCGGGACGCACTCCGATTCGGCTGTCTCCCGTTAATTCCGGTGAGTTGAGGCGCAGTCCGATTTCGGGACGGATTAATCTCGGTTGACTCCCGGAATATTCGCAGAAATCCTGGAGTTGCGACAGGCTATCGAAGTTGAATCGATCGATCTTCCAGTCAATTAGTTGCTGAATATCCGCCCGGTTGAGGTTACTGCCCGTGTAGACGATGCGATCGCCCGTGAAACCCGCTTTCAGTCCCAAAAAAACATCACCCGGCGTATTCGCGTGCAGCCCCCAACCTGCTCGCTCAATCAATTGCAACAGTGCAACATTGCCATTGGTGACGGCGGCAAAATGAAATTGTACGTGGGGATAGTCGATCGATCGGGTAATGCGATCGAGGGTTTCATGGAGGCGATCGGCTTGATAGACATATAAGGGTGAACCATAGATTGATAACAGTTGATTTGCCATTGCTTCGGAGAATGGCGGCGAATGTATTTTGGTTTCATTCTGTAGGAGAGATTCAATCATAAGGAAGAAGTTCGGCAGCGGATTTTGTAACGGATGTAACGGATGTTAGGGAAGTTCGGCAACGGATTTAACGGATGTTTGACAACGGATTATTTAACCGATGTTTGATAACGGATGTTAGGAACAAGAAAGATTGTAAAATCAACTGTCAACTGTCAACAGTTAACAGTTAACAGTCAACCGTCAACCTCCTACGATATTTCCAAATGCGTTGCCCGATCGCAGGTGGCAACCAAAACACATGATCGAGCGATCGCCCAACCGGAATTTCGCCTAAAACCTCGGTGCGCCATGCCTGCCACATCAACAACAACCAGAGATTGTTGCCAATATATCGATCGCGCATGGCAACTCCGAGTTTTCCCGATAACATTGAGTCGGCTAAATGCGGTTGCCAACATTTTTCCGATCGCAGTACATTCGGATTCAGCCGATCGCCGATCGCACTCCAAAACTCCCGGTAATACCAAACTTTCAACGGCACTCCCATCCCGCGCTTTTCCCGCCAGACAATTTCTGGGGGCAACCAACGTTCGGAGGCTTTTTTGAGGATGTATTTTTCGCACGCACCTTGCAGTAGCAGCTCGCCAGGGAGTTGAAACGTCCACTCGGTGAGGTCGGGGTCGCAGAAGGGCGATCGCACCCACAAACCGCAAGCAAAGCCCAATACGTTTGCCCTCGGCTGGATGTTTTGCGCGCCTTTGAGCATCAGGGAAGCCCGCCGCAGTTTGGCTAGCAGGGATGGACAGGTGTCGGTGCCGATCGCATCTTGCAGGTAAATGCTTAAATCGTGGGATTGAGTGCGATCGAGCATTTCCGGCGTAAAAATCTGTTTTTCATAGCCGTAAAATCGCTGAAATGTCCGCAAATACTGTTGTTCAAAGGTTTCTTTGCCGGCTGGATGTTCTGCACCATAGACTCCGTTGGCAATCAGAGGTTTGTTCGTCCATCCGGCAAATAGCTGATCGCCATTTTCGCCGTTGAATACAACTCGCACATCTTGCGCCGCAGCTTGTTTGAGCAAAAACAGCGGGGCTGTTGTGCCGTCTCCGTAGGGTGAATCGAGGGCTTTGGCGGTTTGCCCGATCGCACCCAAGATGTGATCTCCCGTTGCCGCCACTCGAATCAGCGGAATCCCGAAAAAGTCGGCAACCTGTTGGGCGTAGGGCAATTCGGAATAAGCTTCGACGCCGAAATCGAGGGCGTAGGCGCGGACTTTTAAGCCGGCTTTGACTAGCAGCGCTGTCACCAGGGAGGAATCGATGCCGCCGGATAGCAAAACGCCGACTGGTTCGTCGATCGGCAAATCGGCCACTTGTCGATCGATCGCCTGTTGCAACAATCCTTGCAATTGTGCGATCGCCTCGTCTTCACTCCGTAGTAATTGCGACGCTTCTTGCCAAGTCGATTGCAGCGAGATCGTTTTCGGCTGAGAGTGAATATCGCTGATTTCCCAAACAATCTCGGTTCCGGCTGCTACGGATGCAATTTGCTCGATCGGACTTAACGGCGTTGGTACATAGGAAAAACAAGCATAACTGTGAAGCGCGATCGCACTAATTTCAGGAGAATCAATCAGCGGTAGCAGCAATTGCATCTGCGTCGAAAACCAAATCGTTTCTGCCAACTGCATCCAGTAAAGCGGCACTCGCCCAAACGGATCGCGCCCCAACCGTAGCTGTCCCGATTCCACCGTAGCCCAAGCATCTCCCGGAAAATCCGTCGGCTGAAATCGCCCGCAGGCATTCAGCGTCACAGTGTCAGAGTTGAGAAATGATGCAGAGGCGATCGCCCATTCTGATAATTTGCCCGATCGGATACAGTAATCAGGCACTAAACGGCTGAGCGTTTTTGTGCGATCGGTTTGTCCCCAGTAGCCGATGAAATGTGCAGGTTTGTCGATCGCGCCCATATCTATTTCACCACGAAAGGTTCACTGCCGATCGCGCGCCCATCCAGAGACATCCGCACCTCCCAGTTTCCCGGCGCGGAAGCCGATCCGAGATCGTAAAAACAGTTAGTATTCCAAACCGCAGTATCGATCGTGCGAGTCTTATAGCTGTTTTGATGAACAATTTGACCACTGGGATTCATCCAGTCACATTGCAGAGCCAACTGACTGCCGATCGGAGCATTTTTCAACGTCACCTGGTAATAGATGCGAGCATTGAT
Source organism: Oscillatoriales bacterium (assembly GCA_043718495.1). GTDB lineage: Bacteria > Cyanobacteriota > Cyanobacteriia > Cyanobacteriales > Microcoleaceae > Microcoleus. The sequence goes on from JAYSVM010000203.1 coordinate 3,496, forward strand.
TTGGCGGTTGACTTGACTCAGACTGTCACCACCTTTTTTCGATAGCGAAATTCTGTCTTCTGTTGAGGCAACTTGAGCATTTTGCTGCTGTCGATTTTGCGCGAATAGAATGCCGATCGCGATCGCCGAAATCACAACGGCTGCCGAGGCGATCGCAATCCACTTGTTGCGTCGCTGCTCTTTTTCCAGGGCTTCGCGGCGGTGCATTTGGGCGATCGCATCTTCCAAAAGTTCATCAGGCAAATTCAACTCCCGTAAGATTTCTCTTACCTGATCCGGCGCCAATTCAGACTCGCGCTGCTGCGATAACTTATCGATTTCAGCGACAACCTGTGCTAACTGAGTTTGAGTAAGTCGAGTTTCCATAGAGTTTTTTCCAGTAAAAATTAGATAAATAAATCATATCCTTCTTCTCTTCCTTCTCTTCCTCTGTGCCCTCTGCGCCCTCTGCGGTTAAATTATCTATATTATTCAATAAACCGCACTCAAAGTCAATTCATAAAAATCATAACCTTGATGTCATAAAAATCATATTTATTAAGATTTACTTAAGTAAGTCGGTGTAAATAATTCAAGGTTCGTAGTGAGGGCTTCAGCCCTTTTTTACAGGGCTAAAGCCCTCACTACGAACGAATTTTAGGGAAACGGCACTGCCGTATCCTCTATATTATTCCGGCGCAGCCGAAATTGATATAAAATCCAAACTAGCAAATTCCTTTACCTTCTGAGAATCAATCAAACCCAACTTACTTAAATCCAGTATTTCCTGTTCGCGATTCAACCAAGCTGCATTTAATCCAGCATTTCTCGCGCCGCAATAATCAGCCTTGAAACTATCGCCGATATGTAGCACATTTTCAGCAAGGCAATTATGTTTCTGCAAAGCCGCTGTGAAAATTTGAGAATCGGGTTTCGCCGCACCAACTTCCGTAGAAATTGTCACCGATGTGAAATATTCTGCTAAATTGAGTGCTTTCAATACTGGATAAAGTCGCGAATCAAAATTCGAGACTACGGCTAATTCAATGCCTTGTTTTTGCCACCTATTTAAGGCGGGAAATACATCGGGATAAACAAACCAAGGTGCGGCGGTGGCAAAATGGGCGTAGAGTTCGGCAAAGAACCTTGGAAAGTCTGAAAATTGATTGAAAACGCCTGCTATTTGAAAAGCTTTCGCCGAAACTGCTAGCCACCATTCAAATTCTAATTGGGGAATTTTTGCTAATTCTATTCCGGGAAATGCCATCGGATTTGAGTCGGCAAAACTCTGGAAAAATGCTGTATTTAATTCTTCACTGTCAACAGTTACTCCAAAATCTTTGGCTAATTTTTGGTAAACTTCGCCGACGCTACCGCGCACGTCAAATAACGTACCGGCGGCATCTAAAAAAATTACTTTTGTCATTTGTTATTTGTTATTTGTTAGGATGAGGCCCAGAAACCGGGTTTTTTACTGAATTTACGATGTGTAACGAAGATTTCGTTAAAAACCCGGTTTCTTTGTCGAAGTCTCTAAGTCCTGAATTAACTTTTTAACAAATCCTGAATCGGCTTGCTAATCCAATTAAAACCAACTTTTACTTGATGGTCAAATGTGGGCATCCGATAGAGATAAGCTAAGCGACGAGCAATATGTGCTAATTGTCCATCGAGTTTAATTCCTAAGCCTGTAAGAGTCGCATTATCAATTCCCAATGTCATCATTTCTCCTAGTGGCTGATAACGGAAAGGTAGCAAAGGTCGATCGCCCAACGAGGCCCAGATGTTCCATGCGGTATAATCCGCTTGCTGGAAAGCTGTTTGAGCTGTAGCCGGGACTTTTTGACCACTTGCGTCGTGACATTCTGCCATATCTCCCAACGCAAATATGTCTGGATGGTCGATAATTTGCAATGTGGGATTCGTGATTAATTGACCGCGCTGGTTTTGTTTGAGGGGGAGCGATCGCACTGCTTGACTAACTTGGGTTCCTACAGTCCACAATACTATGTCTACAGGCAGAACATCTAATTGTCCTTTGTATGTTAAGGATATTGTGTCCGCTTCGATCGCGTCTACGGCTGTTTCTAAGTCGATCCAGACTTTGCGTTTTTCCAAAGCTTTGGTAGCGCTTTCTCGGTTAAACTCCGGTGATGTCCGCAATATCGTGTCGCCTTGCTCGATTAACCGCACGCGACCTTTGTCTCCGAGTCGATCGGCTAATTTACAAGCCAATTCTACTCCCGAATAACCGGCGCCAACGATCGCAATCCGAATTTTGTCGGTATTGCTGGCTTCTAAAAATCGCAGTCTTTCTTCTAATCGATAAGCGTCGTTGAGAGTGCGAAATGAGTAAGCATATTCAGCCGCACCTTTGACCATATCTAGGGGAGTTTCGCCACCTAAAGCTAACACGAGACGATCGCACGGAATTTCTGGCCCATCATGTAATTGCACTCGTTTTGCTTCCACATCGATGCCGGAAACAGTTCCTTGACAAAAACGTACACCTGTGTTTTCCAGGAGTTCGGCAAAGGGTGGGGCAATTTCCCAAGTTTGCAATTCGCCTGTCAGCAATTCGTACAGTAGGGGCACAAACAAAAATCGATCGCGCTTATCGACAAGCACAATTTCGGGTTTTTCGGCTTTGGAGAAGGGTAACTGACTCAAGCGCAGGGCCGTGTAGAGTCCGCCGAAGCCTCCGCCGAGAATGCAAATCCGTTGTTGTTGTTGAGTCATGGTGTTTTGAGGGGCGATCGGTTCTTGGCAACTTATCTTATTGTAACGAAACGAGGCGGGTACTACAAAATCTCCCGATCGGCCGCGATCGAATTTCCTGAATGTTCAAACAACTAATTTTGTACTATATTAATTTATAACGAATTATTTCCGAAATTAAATTCACTTTTTATCAGCCATATACCCTAACACTTGCCCTCACTCACAAGTGAAAAAAATATGCAAATTTCCTCCCAGTCTTCTAAATTTAATCAAGACAACACCGATCGCGAAGATGAGTCATCCTTTTTGTTGAGCAGCGAAAAACTATATCAAACTTTAGTAGCAAATATTCCCGGTGCTGTCTACCGCTGTAGTTGCGACTTGGACGATCTCCAGGGTTTTGTCAAATGGACGATCGGGTTTCTGTCAGAAGCGATTCAAGAAATATCCGGCTATCCTGCCTCTGATTTTATTAACGATCGAGTCCGGTCTTTTGCCAGCATTATTCATCCAGAAGATCGATCGAGAGTGGAAGATACTATCAGAAAAAGTATAGCATCAAAATGGCCGTACATCCTGGAATATCGCATCGTTCGAGCTGACGGTAAGATTTGCTGGGTTTACGAAAAAGGTCAAGCGGTTGGCGGCGAGGTAAAAGAGAGACAAGCAGGGTTATTGAGTGCCGTGGTTTCGGTTTCACCAATATCTCATTCTGTGTCAGAAGCGGTATATCTCCACGGAGTGATTTTGGATATTACCGATCGCAAGCAAGCGCAATCAGAGTTGCGGAATACTCAAGAGTTTTTGAATGCGGTACTGCAAAATCTACCGATTAGCGTCTTTATAAAAGATGCTGTGGAACAAAGATTTATTTATTGGAATCATGCTAGCGAAGAATTGTTGGGCTATTCCAGCGAGGAAGTGTTGGGAAACAATGCTGCTGACTTGTTTGACACAGAGCAGGCTAATTACTTTCAAGCACAAGACTTAGAAGTATTTGCAACCAGAAGATGCGTCGATACGCCCGAAGAAACCATTGAACTTCCGCACCGGGGAAAGCGGATTCTGCACACAAAAAAAGTTCCTTTGTTCGATGAAGCGGGCGCGCCTAAATATATTGTAGGTATTGCTCAAGATATTACCGAAAGTAAAAGAATTGAAACAGAGTTGTCGCGCTTGGCTTTAGTCGCTCAAAAAACTCAAAATGGTGTAATTATTACTGATGCTGAAGGTTGTATAGAGTGGGTGAATGAAGCATTTACTCGAATTAGCGGTTACACCCTCGCAGAAATCCAGGGCAAAAAACCGGGTGATGTGTTACAAGGTGTCCAAACAGATCCGCTAACTATTGCTCAAATGCGATCGGCATTGGCAACAAGACAGCCATTAGATCGGGAAATTTACAATTATACTAAGGATGGAAACGGTTATTGGGTAGCACTTTCGATCGCACCGATTTATCAAGAAAATGGGAAACTCGAAGGTTTTATTGCGGTTCAAACTGATGTTACCGATCGCCGACAGACAGAGGAAGAGCTCCGGGAGAGAGAAAGTTATTACCGCTGCATTGTCGAGACAGCTTCCGAAGGCGTTTGGATGTTTGATAGCGCCAGCAAAACCACTTTTGCCAACACTCGGATGGCCGAAATGCTGGGGTATACTGTTGATGAAATTCTAGGGCGATCGCTATTTGAATTTATCGACGGCGAATCTAGGGAAATAGCCGAAAGTTATGTACAGCGCCGCAAGCAAGGCATTCGCGAACGCCACGATTTTAAGTTTACCCGCAAAGACGGTTCTCACTTGTGGGCGATCGTCTCAGCAACGCCAATGTTTGATAGCAAGGGCGAGTTTTGCGGCGTGTTGCGGATGATTACCGACATTAGCGATCGCAAACAAGCAGAAGCCGAATTACGCCAAACCCTGCAAGAGTTAGAGTTTGAAAAATTTGCCTTGGATCAATCGGCGATCGTTTCAACAACCAACCAATTCGGCATCATTAGTTACGTCAACGATCAATTTTGCGAAATCTTGAAATACGATCGAGCAGAATTGATTGGCAAAACTCACAAAATTGTTAATTCTGGCTATCACTCCCCAGAGTTTTTTCAGCAACTTTGGTCAACTATCAGCCAAGGTAATGTATGGCGCGGAGAAATCAAAAATCAAGCTAAAGACGGCACATATTTCTGGTTAGATACTACGATTGTACCATTCTTAAATAGTCGCGGAGAACCCCATCAATATGTAGCAATTCGCAAAGACATTACCGATCGCAAACAGGCAGAAGAAACAGTACGGCTGTCAGAAAGTCAATTGAGAACCAAAAATCAAGAATTGGCAAAAGCCCTGCGGGATGTGCAGCAAACTCAAAGCATGATGGTTCAAAACGAAAAAATGGTCAGTTTGGGGCAGTTAGTCGCCGGAGTCGCCCACGAAATAAACAATCCAGTCAGCTTTATCTACGGCAATGTCCAGCACGCCGACGACTACTTTCAAGATTTATTAAAAACGCTCCAAATTTACCAGCAAGAATACCCAAAACCGACCCCAAAAATTCAGCAAGAAATAGATAACATCGATTTAGAATTCCTACTCAAAGACTTGCCAAAGCTGTTAGGTTCTATGAAAATGGGAGCCGAGAGAATTCGCCAGATTGTGCTGTCTCTGAAGAATTTCTCGCGTTTAGACGAAGCCGAACAAAAGCAAGTAGATATTCATGAAGGAATTGACAGCACTTTGTTGATTTTGCAACACAGGTTCAAAGAAACGGCTGGACATCCTAAAATTGTACTGCTCAAAGAGTTCGGAAATTTGCCCCGCGTCCAGTGTTATGCGGGACAGTTGAATCAAGTATTTATGAATATTATTGGTAATGCCATTGATGCTTTAGAAGAAGCAATGGAGACTGGAGACTGGGCTGACGGGGAACTATCGCCGATTCCTTATTGCCCTTCGCCGACGCTGCGGATTTGTACTGAGGTAAAATACGAAGAAGATGCTTCGATCCAAACAGAAAATATTGTTTATAATAAGTCTAATTGGCATCCAACTCACATTGTGATTCGGATTGCTGACAACGGGCCAGGAATTCCAGCAGAAGTGCACCAAAGGCTATTTGACCCGTTTTTTACCACGAAAGAACCGGGGAAAGGTACTGGTTTGGGGCTGTCGATTAGCTATCAAATTGTGGTAGACAAACACGGCGGGCAGTTGCATTGCAATTCAGCCCCGGGCCAAGGAACCGAATTTGCGATCGAGATTCCCGTAGGGAGTAGTTCGTAGTTATTGGTTATTTGTTATTTGTTATTTACCACCAATTCCCAATTCCCAATTCCCAATTCCCCATTCCCAATTCCCCATTCCCAATTCCCCATTCCCATGAACTATAACGTAATTTACGACGGCAATTGCAATCTCTGCGTCACCTTGGTGCAGCTACTAGAAAACTTAGATCGAGGCGAGCAATTTGAGTATATTTCCATGCAAGAATTAGAGGAATTAAAGCGCTTTGGAATCACTTCTGAAGACTGCGAAATGGGGATGATTTTGATATCGGGTGACAATCCAGAAAGGCGCTGGCAAGGTAGCGACGCCGCCGAAGAAATCGGGCGCATATTGCCACTAGGAGAGGTGTTTGTGGCTGCTTACCGCGCCATGCCGGGGATGAAGTGGATGGGCGATCGCGTTTATGAACAAGTCCGCGACAACCGCTATACTTTATTTGGCAAGCGTTCTACCACTTACAAATCAGTTTATGCTGTGGGCTGTCGGGCGATGGCGTCCCGCCCCGCAAGCTACGACAATTGCGACAATCAGAACTAATATCAAATCCGTTTCCGTAGGGGCAATCCCCCCGTGGTTGCCCGACTTTAGTCCTCAAAAAGATTGATTAAATAGCTCAAATATCTGCTGACAAAAGTGTTTGAGCTTTTGCGCCGACTCCGCCGCCGGTTCAGTTTTGCCAAGAAAATTCCAATTTTCTACAGTCGAAAACTGCCACTGTTGACCAGTATGATCGTAACCTGCGGCCTCCACCCCGATCGCCCTACGCGATCCTTCCACCGGATCTTGGTAAAATCGGATTTGAATCAAGATACTGCGGCTTTGCAACAAGCGACTTCTACCAGGAAAATGAAAGCCAATGTCGATCGAATCTGGATCGACAAGTTCCCTAGTATCCTCATCATTCATCCAAGGTTTCAAATCAACTTTCGCATCCGGGAATTCCGACTTAAATAAATTAACAACCGCAGCAATTTTACTGGCTAATTCTATATTTCTAGCTTGTTCCGCAGCATTCACTGGCTAAACTCCTACCAAATACATTTATTACACGATTTAGCTAATAATGTAACCGTATATTGCCGAATATAAACTGTGAACAGCCGACTTTTTCAAAGATAATTAAACATTGACAAAATTCAAAATTTGTGTTATTGCCTCTCAGTCCCTCTTTGTGGAACAGGCATCTTGCCTGTTCATAAAAATGATGTAACATATGAGTTAACTCAACGGCAGGGCGATCGCAAATTCCGTCCCTTCACCCACAACCGAATCACAACTCAGCTTACCACCATGAGTTTCTTCCACAATTTGCCGACTGATAGACAACCCCAACCCCGTACCTTTCCCAACACCTTTCGTAGTAAATAAATGGTCAAATATTTTCGACTTAACCTCCGGCGACATCCCTTGAGCGTTATCTTTGATTTTAATCACCACACTCTGGTTATCCTCAGAGACATGAGTAATAATGGCGATCGTATTCGGTAAAGCATCAATCTCAGCATAAGTACGGCCCTGATTCGATTCCTCAAAACAGTCGATCGCATTAGCCAGCAAATTCATAAATACCTGATTCAGTTGCCCAAAATAACATTTAACTGGCGGGATATATCCGTACTCCTTAATAATTTGAATCGCCGGGCGAGTATCTTTAGCCTTCAGGCGATACTGCAAAATCAGCAAAGTGCTATCGATGCCCTCATGAATATTTGCTGACACTTTAGTCGAACTATCAGCGCGGGAAAAAGTACGGAGAGACGTGCTAATATTGCGGATGCGCTCTGTACCAGATTTCATCGATAAAAGCATTTTCGGCAAATCTTCCATCAAATATTCTAAATCAATATCCGATGCTTTCTCCTCTAACTCATCTCCAGGATTCGGAAATTTTTCCTGGTAAAGTTGCAAGTAATCAATCAAATCTAAACTAGCCTCAGCAGCAGCATCAACATTGCCAGAAATAAAACCAAGCGGATTATTGATTTCGTGAGCAACACCTGCAATCAAGTTGCCCAAAGCTGACATTTTTTCGCTTTGAATCAGTTGCAACTGTGCCTGTTGCAGTTCATTGAATGATTTTTCTAACTGTTGAGATTTCTCTTGCTCGCGCGCGTACAAATTAGCATTTTCTACCGCAATAGCAACTTGAGAAACTAACACTTTGAATACTTCTACCCTCTCGGCTGTAAAAGCTCCTACCGTCAAAGCATTCTCTAGATAAATAATTCCCCGCCGCTGAAATTGATAAATAATCGGCAAACACAGGATTGATTTTGGTTGATATTTCTGAATGTAAGCATCCGCATTAAAAGGTGCGGCGACAGTCGCATTGTCTAAAACCAAAGGCTTTTGACTGCGGTGTACATAATTGATCGCAGACAGCGGTACATCTTGACAGTTTTCTACTAGAATAGACGGTGAAATAGTCACTTGTTTCTGAGCAGAAGTTCCCGTAGCTTCTATGCAAAGGATATCATTGTGTAGCAGCATCAGCACTACTTTTTGAGCCGCCGCATTTTCCAACAAAATATTGATTAACTTAGTCAATAACTTTTCCAGAACAATTTCACTGGTAATAGCTTGAGAAGTCTTGACAAAAGCGCTTAAATCTAAGAAATCGCCCAAACCGTTGCTGGTAGTGCTTCCCGTGGTAGTGCGGGTGACATCGAGGGTGCGAGTTTCTGCGGTGCGCGTCTGTGCTACTAAGAAAGGATGTATTGACTCTAAATGCTTAACTTTCGCTAGAGCTCCCCAGCGGATGTAGCCGTAATAAGCTTTAGTCAAATATGCTTGAGCAATTATCTGTTTCCCCAGAGATAGATAGAATTCTCCGGCTAATTCATAGGCTAATGCTTCCTCTTGAATGTAACCGTTTTTGGCAGATCCATCAATTGCGCGATCGTACAAATCCATTGCTTCGGAATTTTGCCCCAACACTCGCGCTTTTTCGGCTGCTACCAAGTCGTATTTGTGTTGATAATTCATCGGAGCATGAACGGCCCATTTTTTCATCTTTTTTTGGTTTTGTACAACTTTTTTCAGATATTGCTTTTGCTCCCCTTTGCCAGCTTGGGGATACAAAGCGAGAAAACTGAGAGAATGATAAAAATTACTAACAGAAACCACATAAAATCCGGATGCAGATTCTTCATATTTCTCAAGCAACCTTGAATTTTCCAAGGCTTCCTCGTAGTTTCCAAATAGAAAATTTAGCATAACTTTGGCATGATAAACCAAATAAACTAGAAAAAAGCTTTTAGCCTCTATTAAAATGGGTAGCGTTTTTAATTCATTAAAACTATCGCCGATTAAATGACATGGATCGACAGTTGTACCACATAGATTTAGGGCTACTTGTCTCTGTAAACTTATAGACTGTACAGCAATTTCTAGTTGAGATTGCTGCAATAATTGCACATACTTACCAGTCTCTTTTTCGACCAGATTGAGATCCTCTACTATCAACATTTTTCTAGCACAATATTCAGCGATACAATGACCCGCAAATTCTAAATTTCCACTCTCCATCCCGGCTTCAAAACCTTCCTTTAGATAGCCTAATCCTAAGTTAAGAACGCTTTTCCATTGTTGAATCAAAGAACCAAAAACTGCATAAACTCTACTTTTGATTGAACGGGATGGAAATTTGTCTAACATCCTAATCGCCAATTCGCCGAATTCGTACCCTAAACTAATATCCCCTACCCTGCACAGAATTAGGCCATAACAAGCGTAGGCGACACTAGCATAAGCCGAATTGCCATACTTAATGCACTTCTTAACCATCGTAAATATCAGCAACGGTAGCAGTCGAGGTTTAGCCGTAGCAGCAGCGCTGAGAATCGCTGATAAAATCCGCATGGCAGCTTGTTGATTGGGATCTGTCATTTCTGGTAAATTAGCTAAATCTTCAATTCCTTTCAATCCCAAACTTAGTTTTGTATTAATCAGTCCCGCCACAATATTCAGCGGTTTAGGATTTTCAGGAAAACAAATGCCTAACAATTTCAGCACTTCCAGTCCTGTATTTAGTGCTTCGACAAGTCTATTTTGACCATTATAAGACTGGATTTGAAGTTCGCAAACATTCACTTTTTCCAGTATAGTTTGAGCTTTTTGTAGTACGATATCAACCATTCTTTTTGAATTTTCATAGTTAATATTTAAGTATTCAGATTCTGCTGTTGACTCGTAAATTGCTAACGTTAAGTCATACTGACTCTGCCAACAATCCGCTGGCAATAATTCCATAGCTATTCGCAAATACTTAACAGCAGATTGATAAGCTGCGGCAGCTTTTGCCTTGCGTCCCGCAGTTAAATTTAATTTGGCTAACTGCATCTTTTCGGCTGGATTCTCAATCGTATCAATTCCGAAATTCAACTGATTGACAATATCAAAGATGTTTTCTTCTAGCTTTTCGGCGGGAGTATTCTGTAACAGCAATTGACCGATTTTTAAATGGGTAGATTGCTTTTGGTTTTCAGGAATTAGCGAATAGGCGGCTTGCTGGACGCGATCGTGCAAAAATTTGTATGTTACCCGCGAAGTGTCTAATTTGAGATTAATTGATTCGGACTGATCGAAAACCAAAGGAATGCGGTAAGCATCATTCAATGGCAGAATCAACCCTGCTTGCAAGGCTGAATAAAGTTCAGTAGCTGTAGTATTAGCTGACTCTTCGCTGACAATTGACAGCACATCTAGAGCAAATTTATCCCCCACACAAGCTGCTAATTTTAACACTTCTTGCGTGGCGGAGGGCAGCTTTTCAATCCGACTGGCTACCAGTTCGACTACACTTTTATCGGTAATTCCAATCGCTTGAATTTCATCGATACTCCAATCCCAGCATCCTTTGCCTTCCAGGGAGCTAAAGTCGAATTTTAAAAGATTTTCTTGATAAAGTGCTTGCAGGAGTTGCGTTAAGAAAAAAGGATTCCCGCCTGTTTTATTGCAGATTAACTCAGCTAAATTGTTAGCTTTTTTTGTATAAGTATTAAGTGTTTCCGCGACTAATTCACTCACATTTTCTAAATCCAGCGGTTGCAATACAATATTGTTAACAACTGTACCAGTTTTTTCAATTTCTTCTACAGTCTGAATTAACGGGTGAGTCGGACTAACCTCGTTATCTCGATAAGCGCCGATGAGCAACAGATATTGCTGTTCGGGGTCAGTGATCAGTGTGTGCATCAACTTTAATGTTGCTGAATCTGCCCACTGCAAATCGTCTAAAAAGATAACGAGCGGGTGTTCTTTTTGGGCGAAGACGCGAATAAATTCTTTGAATACGCGATTGAAGCGATTTTGCGATTCTACAGGGCTGAGTTCTGCTACTTCGGGCTGTTTTCCAACGATTAATTCAAGTTCGGGAATTACATCAGCAATTACTTTACCGTCTGTTCCTAAAGCTGTTAAAATTTTATTGCGCCATCTTTCTATAGAAGCAGTGCTTTCTGTTAGCAATTGTCGCAGCAGTGAGTTGAATGCTTGAATTAATGATGCGTAGGGAATGTTTCGTTTGAATTGGTCGAATTTGCCGCTGATGAAGTAGCCTTTTGAGCGAGTTATTGGTTTGCTTACTTCGTTGACGACTGCTGATTTGCCGATGCCAGAATAGCCGGATACTAGCATTAATTCGCTTTGGGAATGGGCGGGTTTTTCTGTATTTGGGTTGGGTGAAAAAGATTCAGGTGAATAGTTTTTTGGGTGGGGGAGGGCGGGTTTTTCAGTATTTTGATTGGGTGGCAAAGATTCGGGTGAAGCCGCCCCTACGCGTTCAAATAAAGATGCGGTTGAAAAGGTTTTAGGGTTGGGGAGGAGGGGGGGGTTTTCAGTATTTTGATTGGGTGGCACAGATTCGGGTGAAGCCGCCCCTACGCGTTCAAATGCTGCTAATAGTTCGTTGACTTGTTGTTGTCTCCCGTACAGTTTTTGGGGTATCAACAATTGGCTGAGAATATCTAATCGTCCAGGGGTGAAATTTGTAATTTCGCCTGTTGTTTCTAACTGATGCAAACAAATTTCTAAGTCTGCTAATAATCCGGCTGCACTTTGATATCTATGTTCGGCATTCTTTGACATCAATTTCATCGCGATTTCTGAAATTTCTAACGGAATTTCAGAATTGATGTGATGTGGCGGAATTGCTTGTATGGCGATGTGGCTGTAAACTATTTCTAAGGGATCGCTGCTTTGAAATGGTAATCTACCCGTCAGCATTTCATATAAGGTAATTCCGAGGGAATAAAAGTCGGTGCGGTAGTCGAGGGTGCGGTTCATTCTCCCGGTTTGTTCGGGTGACATATAGGCTAATGTGCCTTCGACGGAGTTGGGATTGTTAAATTGTGGGTTTTCTCGGTTTAGTTTGGTCGCAATTCCGAAGTCTGTAAGTTTAACTTGTTTTGTTTGGGAGTTGATAATGATGTTGCTGGGTTTGATATCTTTGTGAATAATTTGATTTTGATGCAGGTATTCTAAGGCTTTAGTGATTTGGATGGCGATATCTAAAATTACTCGCAGATTCAGCGTCTCTTTCTCTAGTAGTTTTCCTAGAGATTCGCCACCAAAATCTTCTAAAAGTAGTCCTAATCGATGCTTGAAGGTTTCGAGGGTGATGACTTTGACGATTTGTTCGCTGTCTAAATTTTTGCGGATTTGATATTCGTGTTTGAGGCGGGTAATTGCTTCGAGTGTCGGATATTCAGCTTTCAAAAGTTTAAGAATTGTTACGGATTGGTCGATCGACGTTTGTCCGCGATAGATAACTGTTTCGATGCCTTCGTGCAGAGTAGAATTGATTTGGTATTCTGAAAGGATTAACATAGGTTTAATTAACAATAAATGGTATCTAATTTAATCTAGAGTAGCCCTAATTTAGTGAATATTTATGTGATATGGATCGCAGTTTATTATGCCACAAGTCACAAGCAATATTAAATCCGGTAGGGAATTAAGATTACCCAAAATCAGGAGACGGCAGTGCCGTGTCCCTACTAATTAATTGTAGGGAGACGGCACTGCCGTCTCCTTCTCCGCCGTGTCCTTCTCGTTTAAATTACCGATTTTTAATCTTCTACAACCGTAACTTCACTGACATGAACAATTGATTCTGGCTCCGGTAAAATACGGACGCGAGCGAATTTTAAACCGCTGACTCCTTGCAGTGATTCTACCATTCCAGTTTGAACTTTTGACTCTACCCAACCTTCGCGAGACAAATAGCGTAAATATTGTTCGTACTCTTCCCATTCATCCTCGGTTGAATAAACAACAGTCAGCATTCCTGACTGGGTAATTCGTTCTTGTGCATCTTTGTCAACGGCTTTTTCGATCCGCTTTTTGACGAGTTCATAACGAATATCGCGAGTGCCTTTGACATCAAACATTTTTTCGGTATTTTCGTTGTGAAAAATGTCGATTGTGGTATTTTGGACTAATACTAAATGGGCTAGTTCCATATTAATATGAGACTCGGCTTGCAGGCGGAAAACTGTGCGCCCGCAATCGCAAATTGCCCGCAGTTGTTCGTACCGTAAACTGTGCAGATGAAACTGACTGAATCTGCTATCAACAGATTTTCCGACATAAATCATGTGATCCATGCCGTCGGTGCATTCTATGTCGCAGTAGTGTGGCAGAATTTTCTGCATTTTTTCTTGCCAACGAGCCCAAGTTTCTTGGAGTTTGGTGCTGATTAAATGCAGCATTTCGTCGTAGCGAGTCCGATCGCAATAAACGCAGTTATGTTCGTTCTCACAAGCTACTCGGTAAGCTTCAACTGCCTCCTGAACTTTTGGCCCGCACTGCAAAAAATAGTCAAAATATACTTCTAAATGTTCGTTTAAATACTCCGCAGCTCGCACCTCCATATCGACTGTTACTTTTTCTTTTAAATGCTCAATGTAGTCTAGTAAGTCGAGTCGCAGTTGCTGGCCAAGGTGAGTAACTTTTGTTTCACAAACGACATCAACTATGGCTAAAGCTAAGCGAAATTGTTCTAGCAAATCAGTTTGAATGGCTCGGTTCCGCTCGTCGCTAGAACCACGAATATCGGAAATTCCAAATAGTGGATAAACCTCAGTAAATACAATCGTTTCTTGCTGTAGTCCCCAACTGCGTCTCTCTGCTTCTTGGACGAAGCGCCATTCGACGGCGGGGTGGATGTTGTGGATGTGGCTGAACCGCTGCTGCATGGCTTGTCGCAGGGCTGCAATGAAGGCGGGGATTAGTTCTTGGGCGTGTTGGGAGTCAATGCCGTTGAAGTGGTTGGGCCGATCGCACAACAGCCCCACCAGACCCAAAATCCGCTGCACGCATCCCTCGCGAGTGACTGTTTTCACCACTAGAGGTACGAGTAACATCGATCGCACGCCCATTTTCCGCAAAGCTCGATCGCACTCGGTGTCGCATTCTCGTCGCAAATCTGGCACATTCCAAACTTGATTTGCCGCCGTTGCTTTCAAAAAATGAGAATCTTCTAAAGAAGTCATCGAATAAACAATCGGCTGTAATTGTTCGCCACCTTTGGCTACTAATATCTGTACTTGTTCGCCGTCGGGGCGCAGCAGCAAAGTACCGTCAGCATTAAAGAGCGATCGCAAACAACCGTCAATTCTCTCAAATTTGTCGGGGCGCAGCATAGAATCGCGATCGATTAATAACTGTGTCAGCCGCCGAATTTGCTCCTGTATGGTGACATCAAAACCTTCAAGTACCAGCAAGCCTTCTACTTGGTAATTATCTAACTGTAAGCGATCGCCTAAAAGCGCCAATTGATTCGGCTGCATCAACCAAGCTTCCCGTTCAGAAACAGGCATTAAACTCAAATGTAAATCCGCAAATTCATCTATTTTTGAGTCGATGCGTTCTACTTTTAACTGTTCCGAACCCAGCCAAAATTCGACATATCTCGGTTCTGGCTGTAACCGATTTTTTACAGCAGCCATCACGGGTTCGTCGAGCACTCGCAAAGCTTCCAGGTCAATTTGATAGGATTGCTTGAATACCCAGTGTAAAAGATGACGGCGGTACAACTTTTCGGCTGTTTTTTGATCCCATTCTTCAAACAATTCCAGCAGAGTAATACCCATTCCTGCAAACAAACCGCCTATTTCCCCACTTCCTAGGGGCGTTCCTTCCCAGCCGGCCAAACGGCAGAAAGCTGCATTAGCGTAGCGGAGGGCAAAAGTTCCCGGCTCGATCACCGCGATTAAAACGCGGCGGTTGCCGAGAAATTTAAACACCCACTGCAAGTCTTGTTTCCATGTTTTTAACTGTTCAATTTCGGCAGATTGAGTCGGTATTCCTGCTGCCAAAGCTTGTAGTAGCTGTTCCATATTAACTTCGCTTTGTAAATTGCGATCATCTTGCTCGGTTAAGTTTATCTCTGCGGGTATCAGTGATTTTACGGAGTTGTTGTTATTTTGACGAGATGACGATTTAGGGGTAGACATGAGTAAAACACCTGAAAACAGTGGATTTTGCCAATAATGTTAGCGATCGGCGATTTAAGGCTTTGCGAAGAACTTGCAGCCTGTTTATAAAGTTTTTGTACGGGGAACTAAAACTGGCTTTTCCCAGGACGATCGGCCCATAAACTTTGACTTTTCTTTACAAACAACCTTTCTATCTCGATGTTACAGGGTTACATTAACGTTGTTAGCATATTGCCTGCTACACTTATTATAAGTGGTAAACTGTAGCGGATCGTGTGAATCGATTTTAGATTTTAGAGGTTGCCGCGCTGCGCTCGCAATGCTTCGCAATTTCAGATTGATACCAGGGATGAATCCGGGAATTGCGATCGGATGCAGACAAAACAAAAATTGAAATATATAATACAGTTAGGAGCATATTTGCAAGGAAATACATATGGTTTTAACAGTTAATAATCTGAGTGGCGATCTGACAGGATTTCCTGTATTTGCTGGCGGTGGCGCACGCTTTTTGGGATTCGCTACAGCAGATGACATTGATGTGAAACAGGGGGATTTGTCTTCTTTTCCCTGGGGCGTGTGGGGACTGGATGGCAACGATACGATCGCAGGTTCGTCGGATAGTAACGAACGGCTGTTAGGAAATAATGGCAATGATGTGATCGCAGGTGGTGCCGGAAATGACATCATTTACGGCGGCAAAGATAACGATATCCTTGACGGAAATGAGAACAATGACGTAGTGAGAGGGGATGCAGGCAACGACATTATTTTTGGAGGGCCTGGCAACGATTTGCTGCGAGGAGGTCAAGGAGACGACGATTTAGATGGTAATGAGGGCAACGATTTCCTTGCGGGCGATCGGGGAATTGATGTTTTGACTGGCGGGCCTGGTGCTGATATTTTTGTCGTCAGAAGCAATGATGAAGGATTGGGAATCAATCAAGCCGATGTGATTACTGATTTTAGCTTTGATGAGGGCGATCGCATTGCTCTCCCGGATGGTTTAACAGAATTAGATCTGCTGTTTCCTGACGACAATCTGATTTCTTATGAAAATGACGGATTGTTGAACGACATGGTGATTCGGAACCGAAGTAATGGACGGATTTTGGGAGTATTTTTAAATAATAGCAACTTCGATCTAATCGGTTCATTTGAATCTGCAAGTCCGTTTGCATTGGCAATTAACGGTTCTCAATTCCAGTTTTTGGCTTAGCTAGTTTCAGGAGAATTGAAAGTGCGATCGGGCTATTTCCTGGTAGGGACACGGCACTGCCGTGTCCTATCTGTAGGGACACGGCACTGCCGTGTCCTATCTGTAGGGACACGGCACTGCCGTGTCCCTACTGCCTTTAGATATTATTTAGGCTAATCTAGAAAGAGCAACTCCAACGAGGGGAAAATTTTTATGACCATTGCCACTCAACCCAAATTGACGGCACTTCCAGAACAGCGATTGATTTTGCCACTATCAATGACTTGGGAGCAATTTAAAGCTCTTGATTCCTTGCTAGAGTATACTCGCAATGTTCGCTTGTCTTACCTAGATGGATATGTAGAAATTATGACACTTTCGCCGGAACACGAAACCATTAAATGCCTGCTGGCAGGAATGTTAATGATCTTTTTCGTAGAAAAAGATCTGAGTTTTAGACCAACGGGGAGCGCTACACTCCAAGGGGAAACAAAAGGCAGTAGCAAGGAACCAGATTTATCTTACTATTTTGGAGAAGACCGGCGGGCGCGAGAAACACCTGATTTGGTGATCGAGGTTATTTTCACTAGCGGAACTATCAACAAACTGGAATACTATCGCAGATTTAACGTAGCCGAAGTTTGGTTTTGGGAAGACGGAGTATTTGCGATTTACCAACTGAATTGCGAGGGTTACGATCGCATTTTGAGGAGCGTACTTTTGCCAGATTTGGATCTAGAATTACTGGGTAGATGTCTGCAAATGTCGGAAGAAAAAGAAGCTTTAAAAGTGTTTCGTGATGCAGTTCGAGCTAACTAATATAGAAAATTGGTTATTGGTTATTTGTTATGAGTTATTAGTAGGGGCGGGTTCCACCAATAATATATAACGATGACCAACCATCTATAAAAACCCGCCCCCGCCCCACCAATAACCCACATCAACCTGAAATTTGTATTAAATTCCCAAATGTACATTTTGATTGATGGTTGGGTTGGGCGGGTTTTCGAGATTGTTTGTTTCAGGCAATTATGGTTGGTGGAACCCCCCCCTACCGATTTTTATTAATTATTGGATCAATGGGTGAGTTTTTGAGATGATTTGTTAATAATTGCTAAGGTAAAGTCAGAATTCGCACCCCAGAATCAGTCACCGCCAACGTGTGTTCAAATTGAGCCGAAAGCTTGCCATCTTGAGTCACAGCAGTCCAACCATCGGCGAGAATATCTACTTCATAAGTACCTTCATTAATCATAGGCTCGATCGTAAAAACCATCCCTTGTCTCAACTTTTTTCCAGTCCCCCGCTTCCCATAATGCAGAATTTCCGGTTCCGTGTGAAAGACTCGGTGCACCCCATGCCCCGCAAAATTTCGCACTACCGAAAAACCCTGTGCTTCCGCATATTGTTGGATAGCTGCACCGATGTCACCAGTACGAGCACCTGGTTTGACTTCCGCAATTCCTCTTCTCAAACATTCCTCAGTTACTTCAACTAATCTTTTCGCAACCGGCGAAGGTTTCCCAACAAAAAAAGTTTTGGAAGTATCACCATGATAACCATCAACTAAAGGCGTTACATCAATATTAATAATGTCACCTTCTCTGAGAATTTGTTTGGCATTTGGGATACCATGACAGACTACTTGATTGACACTAGCGCACAGAGATTTAGGAAATCCTTTATAACCTAACGGAGCACTTTTTGCCCCGTGTGCCAAAGTCCAGCGTTCGGCTTCATCATTAATGGCTAGAGTGCTAACACCTGGTTTGACCATTGGTTCCAGATGTAGTAAAAGTTCGGCTGCTAACCGCCCAGCTTGACGCATTTTGTCTATTTCTCTACTTGATAAAAGCACTAAACGTTCGGTAGCCATAGTTATTTTTGTTCGCTTTCTTTGTGTTGATTAAGAGTTAATTTAACTCAAATTTAGAATAGAGTTGAACCAGTGTTCAAATCGATCGCCAAAAGCGACTAAAGAGTATTCTACCTCTGCTTGGTTACGGCAAGCCCTGCGGTCAATTTTGTCAATTCGCCCGATCGCACTTACCAAACCATTGACACTATCAGGCTCCACTAAAAAGCCCGTCAGCCCATCTCGAACAATTTCGATCGGCCCCCCGCGCGCGTAGGCAATCACAGGTACACCGCAGGCTAAGGCTTCAATGGCCACATTTCCAAAAGCTTCCACCCAGCGCGGTGTCATCAACAACGCTTGACACTCTCGGACTTGCTCCTGCATTTGAGTTGTGGTCAGAAACCCTAAATATTCTACCGGAGCATCCGGGTAATCTGCACAAATTTTTTGCCAATAATCCTCATCCTGCATTTTGCCCATAATTTTGAGGGGAATGCCTGTAATTTTTGCGGCTGCTACAGCATCTTCTAAGCCTTTCTCTGGGGCGATGCGGCCTAGCCAAGCTAATTTTGACTCCGGTTTGTCACAAAATTCGTACAGCGATAAATCGATGCCGCTTCCCAACAATTGACATTTATCGGCAAAGACAAATGTTTGGGCTTGAGATGTCGTGTGGACTCCGATCGTACCAGGAAACTGGACTGCTATTTGTTCGGCAATGCGATCGAGGGATGCCGAAAGGGAACCCATGCTGATCAAATGTGCGATCGGAATCTTAAAAAATGGAGTCAAATAAAACGGCAACCAATCGTAGGCGAAATTCACAATCACATCCCATTCCTGCTCAACTTGTCTAGCATATTCCCACATATTTGCCAGCACAGAATCGGCTGGCATTTCGATCGGATCATTGTAATCTTGGGTTTGGGCAGTGACTTGCAAATCACCTGTAATTTCGATAACTGGAATTGATGCTAAAACCGAACCGTAAGGTGCTACAACTTCTATTTTATGCCCACGATTTTGCAATTCTTTGGCAATGTTGAGCAATGTCAGTTCTACGCCACCACCTAATCCAGAACCGAGTTTACCGACAGAAGTTGATAGAAATAATATTTTTAATTTGTGATTTGTCATTAGTTATTAGTTATTCGTTATTTGATTGTCCAATTCCCAATTCCCAATTCCCAACTCCCCATGCCATTTCAATCCCTTGTAGGACGAGGATGAATGAAATTTAACTGATTGATTGCCCAACGAGCAGTTTCCTGAACTTCTGGATCGGGATCATCCGTAGCACGGTGCAATAAGTGAGTAATTTGATTCACCAATTCATAGATTCGGGTCAAATCTCGAATCGCATTTTTACGCACTTCCGGGTTTTGATTTTGCAATGAAATTGACCAAGCATTATTCATCGGCTTGAGCGTGCGAATGCCAATTTCTGACAGACTTGCTAAGACTAAACTATACTGCTTCGAGTCAGAATTTGCTAGCAAATCGAGCAATGGTTCAACAGCCCTAGAATCTCCTTGCTGTCCAAGTTCCCAGATTGCTTTACGACGCAGAGCCGGATTTAGCTGTTGCAAATCTTCAATCAGTGCTTCAATAATATCAAGTTTAGATCTGTCATCATCTTTGGGAATAAAAATATCTTTGGTCAGATTCGCTAGGGAATCGGCAAGATGGTTTTTTGAAGAAACATTGAAATCTGTGTCACTGTATAAGCCATTGCTGTTAGTTTCGACAGATAAGATGTCAGAATTTATGCGATCGCCCTCAACTCCTGTTTCCTCAGATTCTCCACTATCAAGATTGTAGACTTTCGAGAAATCAGAGCTATGCGTCAACGCTGATTGCGGTTTTCCTGTCCCAAAAGAAACGCCTCGTCTACTTTCGTTGAAGTTTGTTTGAGTGTCGGGATTTGGGAATTGAGTATTTCTTGGCTTGTGGCGTTCGACTCTGCCTCCCCTTCGCTTGGAATTATTTGACTCGTCACTGTCAACTAATTTGAGCATAATAAATACTGCCGCTGCTGTGATGACAACGGCGGCAAAACCCAAGGTTAACAAGCCTCGCTGCCGAGACAGCATGACGATTAACTTGGAGATTGATTTGGAGTCCTTAGAATTCGTTTTTTTGGTTTGAGACGGCTGAGATTTGCTTCTATCGGCTTTTGGTGATGGTTTTGGAGTATTGGAGTTGGGGCGATCCTCCGAGGGGGAGTTCGCCTGAGCAATTTCTGGAGAAAAATCGCGATCGGACAAATTGATAGCCTGTTGCCCTCCATCCGCATTTGGACTGAAGGCTGCGCCCAGATAGGCGATACAGGCAAATAAAAGGAAAGTGGATCGGTAGTGCGCCATAAGACTCAACCGGGGTTTTGAGAAGCAACGCCACATGACGAGCTTTAGTGTAACCTTGAGCTAGCTCGATCCTAACTGGTATCGGCTCAACTAGGATCAAAACCCAAAAAACATCTTTTCAAAAGTCAAAATTCATCGAAAAATCTCTCAGATTTAGTGCAAACAATGTACAGCAAATCTCGTGGATAAAGCAGCGGAATGTAGAAAGTTTATTGCTACTGAACCGCTAGAAAAAAGTGGAGAAACGGCTGAACAAAGGGTTTGGGATGCTGTTTGCGAGGCTTTTGCCGATCGCGACTGCATTGCTTACTGGCGATATCCTATTTTTTCTTCGTCAGGCGATTTTCGGAAAGAGCCTGATATTCTAATTGTTGATTTTGAACTGGGTCTAACTATTATCGAGGTTAAGGCGATCGCGATCGACCAAATTATCGCAATATCTGGCCATAGATGGGAGTTCCAACATTTCTACACTACTGGTGGCAACCCCTATCAGCAAGCAGAACATCAACTATACGCCATGTTGGGTTACTGCGATCGGGAAACAGCCTTGCGAGGCAAAGTCAGCGGGAGAGCGATTGTTGCCTTGCCATCAATTTCTCAGCAACAGTGGCATGAAAAAGAGTTTAACAAGCTTGCGAGCAATCCACCAATCATTTTTCAAAACCAACTCCATGGAAATTCAGGACAAACAAAAATAGGAACAATCGAGACACCAGAAGAAAAACTAAATGTTGACATTTTATCATCTCCCAAAACCCAATATACTCATGCTTTAATTGAACTAATTAAAAACACAACTCCTGTCCTGAAAGGAAATCAGTTAAATCGAGAACAGTGGCAATTACTGCTCGCCGTGATTAGCGGAACTCCTGTTTTTAAACCACGACCACGCCGCTTCTACTTAAGTCCCCCAAAAACAACACAACCAGAAAACTCCCTGCTTTCTCATCTCCCAAATTATACAACTCGTGCAGCAGTTTTAGCTCAGTTGCACCAACAGTTTTCCCAACTAGATTTGCAGCAAGAACGCATCGGCAAACAGATTCCTCCAGGGCCACAGCGGATTCGCGGAATTGCCGGCTCTGGAAAAACAGTTTTGCTCTGTCAAAAAGCCGCTCTCATGCACTTAAAATACCCAAAGTGGGATATTGCCTTAGTCTTTTTTTCTCGCAGTTTGTACGAACAGATTGTCGCACTGTTGGATAAATGGCTTCGCCGTTTTAGCAATGGGGAAATTGGATATGATGCCAAGAATAATCAAAAATTGCGATCGCTTCATGCTTGGGGGGCCCAAGATAGACCAGGACTTTACAGTACAATTTGTCGCGCCACAGGAGTCGGACGTTTAACTGTTGGCGACACGGATTTTCAAGAACCCAGTCAAGCTTTAGCCTATGTCTGTCGCCACTTACTAAAATCTGCAAAAATTCCGCAAATATTTGATGCAATTCTGATTGACGAATCCCAAGACTTAATAGTCGATCAAAAATTTAACTTTCAAGGAAAGCAGCCTTTTTTTGGATGGCTTATCAAGCTCTACGCCTTGTAAATATATCCCCATACTCCAATTATGAAATATTTCAAGAAGACGCAAATAGAAACAAAACTATATTGGATCAATCGACAATAAATTCACCTCCTTATCATAGTAGCAGTCCAGATTTACGTCGTTTAATTTGGGCTTATGATGAAGCACAAAGTTTGGAATGTCTAGAGATTCCAACAGCCAGCAAATTATTTGGTGAAGAGTTAGGACATTTAGTCAGTGGTGAGTATAGTGATGGGATTAAAAAGACTGAAATTATGCACAAATGTTACCGCGTTCCCGGCCCAATTTTGACTGCTGCCCACGGAATTGGCATGGGTTTGTTGCGACGTGGGGGAATGCTGACTGGTATTACTCGCGTAGAAGATTGGAAGGCGATCGGTTATGAGATTATTGTTGATGAAACATCGAAAATAAATGCACTAATCATCAAAAATAAACAATATCAATCAGCCCAAAAAGTTACTATTTCTCGTCCTCCCGATAACTCTCCAAATTTAGTGCCTAAATTGTGGATAAATCCGGTTTTAGAATTTGAGGCTTACCGCTCTCGTCAAGAGGAATTAACCGCCTTAGCTGAAGATATTTTATACAATCTAAAAGTTGACGGTTTGAGACCATCTAGGGAAATTTTAGTGATAGTTTTAGGTTCTGGTTTTGAAGCAATGGAACTAGAAACTTATGTGGCTAATTTTTTAATGAAACAAGGAATTGATATTTATATTCCCAGTACCCCAAGCTGCAATATTCTGAAAGTAAATCAAGCAGATTATCAACCCGATCGCTTTTGGTGCGAAGGTGGAGTAACAGTGTCTCGGATTCACCGCGCCAAGGGAAATGAAGCTGATATAGTTTATCTTGTTGGCTTTGACTGCATTGCTAAAGATGAAAGTAATTTGAGTTTGCGAAATCAATTATTTGTAGCATTAACTAGGTCCAAAGGTTGGCTGAAATTGAGTGGAACTGGTGCTTATCCGATGTACGATGAAATGTGGCGAGTTATGCAGAGTGGTGATAGTTTTACTTTTACTTGGAAGCAGCATCATCAGAGAAATATTAGCGTTACGGATGCGGGAGAGTTGGCGGGTAGATATGCAGCGGGAGGGAGAAATTTTCAGGGCATCGATTTATCTGGTTCTGATTTAGTTGGTGCGAATTTGCAGCGCGCTAATTTGGTTAATTCTAAGTTGATTGGTGCTGATTTAAAAAAGGCTAACTTAGATGGTGCAAGGTTAATTATTGCTGATTTGAGCGGCGCTGATTTGAGCAATGCTAGTTTCAAGAAGGCTAAGTTAGTCGGTGCAATTTTAAATGATGTCAAGTTAAATCAAGCTAATTTGAGCTATGCAGATTTGAGCGATACTCAGTTGAGAAATGCTGATTTAAGATGTGCTATTCTAACTAAGGCTAATTTGAGTGGTGCAGATTTGCAAGGCGCTAATTTGGAAGGTGTTGATTTGACTGATGTTCGTTTGAGTGGGACAGTGATGCCGGATGGAAGCGTTTGTGGGAGTGATTAATATTTATTTGACGATTAGGTACGATTTTATTATAGAATTTATCTAAACTTTTAGTGTGAAAGCAGAGGCATTTGTGAGCCAACAAGATATTGTAAATTTAGCAAAAGAAGGCGATCCCAAGGCGATCGCATTTTTGATCGGCCAAGCACTCCAAAGCTTTGGAGTCACGGCTAAAGCTAGCAGCGAAAATGACACCTTGCATCTGTTGCTCGAAGGTGAACAATTACCCGCCCAAGATGCTTGCATCCGAGTCGCAGTCAAAGGTTTGCAGCGACTGGAACCAAAAAACATTTACTCGTTGACAATTTACGGGAGACAACAGGGTCAGCAATTGCCAGCTTGGACTCAGAATGTCGAATTAAAAAAACCCTTGACTTCCCAACCTGCGAGTACAGGCGCAGCCAGAATTACTGCGGTTTTACAAAAGGTAGAACAACATCAAAATGTCAAAGTTGCTGAGACTAAAATAACCGAAAAAAGTCCACCAAAACCACCGACAATTGCACCTGAAAAACCCAACAATCAACCACAGGAACCAAAGCTAGTCAGCCGCAAAACTAAAAACAAAAAACCTTGGCTTTCCGTCGCCGTTTTGAGTCTGATTTTAGTTCCCATATCAGGCTTTGTTTTAGCTGCTCAATTTTACAAATCCTCAAGCAGGGTGGCTACGAAGTCTGAAGTGCCTAAGCCTATAGTACCGGAAGTGCGATCGACTCCTTCTTCATCACCCACACCCCAAGCAATCCCAACTCCAAAAACACCCGCACCGGCTGCCCAAAAAAACGTCACTCCACCCGCAACAGTTAGCATCAAAGCAGTTGGCGATATTATCCCAGGCACCAATTTTCCCTACAACAAATTACCTCCAAAAAAGGAGCTTTTATTTGATGGGGTTAAATCGCATTTGAAAGGTGCTGACATTTTATTTGGCAATTTTGAAAGTACGATGACCGATTATCCTTACAGCTCGAAAGGAGGCGGCGGAGGTATGCTGTTTGCCTTTCGGACACCTCCGAGTTATGCCAAGATTTTGAAAGATGTTGGTTTTGATATTTTGAGTATTGCCAACAATCATTCTTACGATTTTAATGAGCAGGGGTTTAAGGATACGATTCAAAACATCAATAGCAATGGCATGAAGGCTGTTGGAAAAAGAGACCAAATTGTGTATAAAAATGTCAAAGGTGTGAATTTTGCTTTTATTGGTTTCAGTAATTATGGCGAAGTTCATAATTCATTACTGGAGTTAAAGGCTGGGGCGGAAGTTGTGAGAAAAGCTAAGCAAAAGGCTGATATTGTAGTGATATCAGTTCACGCGGGAGCGGAAGGAACGGGGGCTCTGAATGTCAGAAATAAAACGGAATTCTTTTATGGTGAAAACCGAGGAAATATGGTTTTATTTTCGCGAACGATGATTGATGCGGGAGCAGATTTGATTTTGGGACATGGGCCCCACGTTGCTAGGGCGATGGAACTTTATAAGGGGAAATTAATTGCTTATTCCCTGGGCAATTTTATGGGTTATCGTACTTTGTCAACAGCAGGAGAATTGGGTAAATCTCTGATTTTAGATGTGAAGATGAATCCGCAAGGTGATTTTGTGTCTGGTAAGATTATTCCGATCGCACTTAATGGTCAAGGTATTCCGTCTCTGGATGATGATTTTAGGAGTGTGAAGTTGATTCGCCGTCTCACGAAAAGTGATTTTCCTAATGCTGGCTTGAGTATTGGCGATTTGGGACAAATTGTGAAGCAGAGTAAATAGTTAATTTGTCGGTGGGGTTGGGGCGGGTTTTTATAATTGGTCGATGGGTGTCGAATATCTAGGCGAACCCGCCCCTACAGGCTTTCTCAAAACGGGTGATCGTATCGTACCCGCGATCGTCAAATCCAGTATGGCATTTTCGCCAGTAGCCATTAATCAATAGACATCGGATGAGGAGACGGCAGTGCCGTTTCCCTACCCGATTAATTGTAGGGACAAAGGCCAAGCCGTGTCCTAGCTGTGGTTACTAATCAACTTGGAGATTGATTGAAAATCCACTTTAACCATTGGATTAACGATCGCAAAAAGCTCAATTTCCGAACACCAGAATTCTTGGTTTTTGCTAGACTCTCAACCGATCGCAAACCAGCATACTGCAAACCCAAAAAACTGTCCACCGGCGCGTAATGACCACCCAAAGTAATCGCACCAGCCGCGTACATCCTACCATCCCCGTTGCGAATAGAGGAATTCCGCATTTCGGGAACTTCAAAATCCTTTTCCACACTCAAACGTCCCAACCCATTCAAGGCAAGATTATATTGAATCACCAAATCGTCCAGTAAAGGACTGGTTTTCACCTTAGCGTCCAAACCCGTAGCATCAATAATAAAATCAGCCTCTAACTGAATTTTTCCCTTGAGTCCCTTCTCCCGAATGTAAGTCACCGTGCGGTTTCGACTGTCGCGCTCAACTCGCTCAACTTCCCCAAAAGTAATCTGATACCACCCCTGACTTAAACCCTCTTTCACCATACGCCGCCAGTCGCTGCGGTTGGCAGTAGTAGTACCGCCCCAATCTGTCAGCAACTGCGAGATCAATTCCGGCGACGCATTCTCCAAAACTACCCGCAGTTCCCCGCCCCAGCAAGCTTTAGGCCAATTGAACGGTTGAAATTCGTAATGATTTTCGACGCTTCTTTCTGCGAAGTTAAATTTGTTGCCGACTGGTTTGGGCGATCGCATCAAATGCAATACTTGAATATCACGGTTCCGTTGCCTAGCTTCATAAAGTCGCTGCACCACCCGCGAAGCCACAATTCCCCGCCCCCGCAACAATACGGTTCCACCATGGGCTTCCAACTGTTGGTAAACTTCATCGTGGTTTTCGTAAGCATTCACAACAGACTTAAAATCCTGGGTAGTTTCGCGATAAGCTTGCAAGTCTGGCAAAAATTGAATGGCGGGATAGCCAGTGGCTAAATGCACATATTTGGCGATCAAAAAAGCGTGCTCACGGTGCTCGGCATTCGATCGAGAATAAGCGATCGCGTACCTACCGTCATCAGTTTTGCGAATTCCCCGCACTCTACCATAGCGAAACATCTGATTCCACCCAATTCGTGAGACTTCCCTGTCAATAGAATCAAAAACATTTTCGGCGCGAGGCGTATAAGTTTCGGCAAAAGTCGGTTCAGCAAACACCTGCCACATCAACTTCAGCGAGATATCCAACCTACCTTTCCGCAATTCCTGCCAAGCTTCCCGCACCGCATAGGGAGGCCAACCCCAAATATTGTCAGGACAAGAGTCTGAATTCGATCGTAGGCGTTCATAGAGCGGAATTTGAGAATTTAGGCACAACCGACGGTAACGAGCGTAAGGCTGATTTTCCATGCCCAAAACAGCTATGCGATCGGCTTTCACCCCGCAAATTCTCAGCAAATCCACCCAAATAAAGCTGCCCAAACCGCCTCCAATCGCCACCCAATCAATTTCTTCCACTGGCAGTCCCATCGACTGGATCGATCGCATTGTCACCTCAGAAGCGTGCAAAAATGCGATCGGCGGAAACTCCCCTGTACTAACAGTTGGAGAAGGTGGCGACACCGCAGGCTGCTTAATCGCGGAGTCTGGGCGATTTGTCCGAGGATTAAAAAAAATGTGAGAATTCACAGACGATGTCTCTGTGGACATGACAGTGAAAGAAATGCCGATCGCGTAGGGCCCAACTTGCAGCATATCGCCGTTTGCCAACACGCACCGATTTTTTTTAATGCCGTTCACAAAAGTACCATTTCGGCTACCCGTATCAGTGACTACGATACTGCTGTCGGCTTCGGAAGCAATCACCGCGTGGAATCGAGAAACTTGACTGCTTTTGAGAGGAATTCGAGAAACTCGCTCACTGTTGATGGTAGGTGGCATAGCCTCAAAAACTCTCCCTAAAGCGATGGGTAAGTCAAATATTGGAGAACGCCGATCCCCGGTAACTGTATCTATCCAAGTGAGTCGCAGACGGCAAGGTTGAGGATTCATTAATTATTCGTTCAACATCCGCGATCGTAGCATCTGCAATTGTTTAAACTTAAGTCGATCGAGCTATCTGATTTAAACTCCATCAAGGCGCAAGAAACACACTAGCCGCCGCCGCCAAAGAAGTGCCACACCACGGACATCCCGCACTCAATTGTGCATAGGGCGAAATGCGGCGACACTTAGGACACTGCAAACCATATCTTGAAGGCCCCGGCGGGGAATAACCAGGAGTCTTTTCCTCGCATAGCAAAACTCTGTGCGGAATCTCAACTTCCGTCACAGATACCCAAACCACATGGAGTTCTACTTGACCCAAATAGAGACGGCTACCACACCTCAATTTTGCCTCCCCTTGGGCGAGAATTTTCCCATCTACCAGTGGCGGATTGCTTGGACGCAAATTCCTTACCCCAAACTCCTGTAGTTTTTGATTGAAAAATATTTCGATGTGCAGCCCCGATACCGTTGGATGCGACAATACGATATCGCATTTACTTGGGTCTCGCCCGATTCTGACTGTTCCCTGATTCTTGCTCGGCTGTCCGTTTTGAATCGTCTGATTTTGATGCACCCCAGCTTCAGTCCATTCTAAAGTAAGCTGGTTGGTCATGATTTTACCAAGAAATGGGGTCTAAAGCCCCGTCCTTCTAGGACGGCTTCTGCTGCTATAATCGTAGTGGTTGGAAATCCCCTGGTGGTGGCTTGTTCAGACTCCTTGAACCAGAAAGTAGGACTTAGACCTGCAAAATATTGGGTAGCGCTCGCCAAGAA
>JAYSVM010000204.1:0-32071 GCA_043718495.1 Oscillatoriales bacterium
CAGGCGTTGGTGCAGGCGTTGGTGCAGGCGTTGGTGCAGGCGTTGGTGCAGGCGTTGGTGCAGGCGTTGGTGCAGGCGTTGGTGCAGGCGTTGGCGAAATAGCAGAACCACTAATGTTAATTCTGGTAGGCTCATTTATCTGAGGCCCAGGACTGCTGTAACTTCCGTTTTCAATGGCATTTCTCTTAGAAGGCCCTCCCGTGGCGATGATGCCAGCAGTACCATTGACTTGGTTATAATCGGGGCCGACGGTGAAAAGAGTGTTCGAGGCAGCACCACCGTGGCGAATGGTGATATCGCCAGCGTTAGCACTGGTGGTTGTGGAGGCGGAAAGGCTGCAACCGCGTTCGCAATTGGGTTCTGACTTGAAAGTGCCTGTGGCTCGGAAATGACGGCCTGCGGTAATGTCAATATTTCCTCCGGCTGTTCTACCTTCGGTGTTGATGTAGGTGACTTGGGCGTCGTTGCGGGCGCGGAGGGTGACTGAACCGCCTTGTTTATCTTCTGAATGGGCGTCTATGTTCCCTGTTTGAATACTTAATTCTGCTGAAATTGCAATGTCTGCGGCGTTACCGTTTTTGTCGCTGGAGGAAGAATTGATGTTGCCTGTCTGTACTGTTCCTGTACGGCTGGTGACGGTGATTTTGCCACCGCTGCTGTCGGTGGAGTGGGAGTCGAGATTGCCACTGCGAATGTCGCCTTTGGCTTCGATCGCGATCGAGCCTGTTTGCGAACTCGTCAGGTTGCCAGTTGTCAGGTTGTTGGCTGCTTGAATGGCGATCGCGCGACCATTTACACCTTGTAGTGCCACATCGCCCGCCGCTACTACTTGATTTGACGCTGTGAGTACAACTTGACCGCTAGCATTGACGCTGACACCTGTGGCGTTAGTTGGGCCGATGCCTGTGAGCAATTGTGGTAAAGATGCGATCGGCAATATCGAAGTTGTTTCCCCTATTCCTGATGGCGGCTTGATTTCCAAACTCAGCAAATTGCCTTCCTGAACCAAGCGCACTACATTTTGCCCTGGCACCGAAGCTACAGTAATTTGACCGTTTGGGGCGGAGAGAGTACCGCTGCTGACAACCGTACCGCCGAGCAATGTTAAATTTTGACCTGATTTGACAGCTAAGTCCGCCGTGTTTATAATTGCTCCTGCTTGAACAGCGCCGAAGTTGAAGGAGTTGGGCGTCCCGATGAGCGATGTGTAATTGTTGATACCTGTGGCGTTAAATGAGTTAGAACCAAGCCCGATCGACGAGGCGGTGGTTGCGGTGAAAGCCGCCGGCACGTTTAAGCTGGCATTGTTGCCAAAAATAATCCCGGAGGGGTTCATCAAAAACAGATTAGAATTGCCACCAGTAACTTGAATTAAACCATTAATAATAGAGGGGCTACCACCACCTATGCGACCCAATATGTTGCGAATGTTAGGGTTTGATATAAAGTTAGCAATCTGATTTTGTGACAATCCGAATTGTTCAAAACTGTGGAAGAGATTTGCCCCATCGCTTGATAATTTTCCGCCTTGGATGTCGAAGCGAGTTGTCGGTACTGGGGTTCCGGTTTGAACTGCGGGTGTAACAGTAGTCCCCGTTCCATCAAGAGCTGGAACAATTGTTTGGGCTTGCGCTTTTGCAGATAAGAAATAAAAATTTACAAGGAGAATTTGCAGACTAATTGCCAGATTAGTTAGGCTTTTTTTTGAGCTAGTCTTCGGATTTGTTGAGCGATTTTTTGTGGGTTTCATTTTCTGTTAATAACTGGGTTATATAATTTTTGAGTAAAATTAGATTTAGCATTTGCACTTCCCCGATCGAACATTTTTTATAACCTAATTCTAACTAGCACTGCCTAGAGAATCTATATTCCCCATGACATATTTAAAAAAATACGGTTAAAAATTATTGCGTTTCTTTTTGACAAAAAAAAAGCCGACTTCGGCAATTGCTGTTAGATCCCCGACTTTTTTAAGAAGTCCGGGATTTTGGTGTTCTGTTTGTTTAAGTAAGTCGGTGCGAAAATTCATAACAGCGAAGCAATCGCAAGGTTTTTGCCGGCTTCATACTTTGTCGAGCAGCTCGGTTTATTTGCGCCTACCTACTTAGCCGTTGCTCAATGATGAGGGTTTTTCAGGGGGATGGGGATGGGGAAGCAGGAGTCGCATCAGAGGGAGTTGGGGAAGAGGAACTAGGAGACAAGGGAACTGGAGAAGAAGTGGATTGTTGTGATTTTTTGAGGTTGACAAAAGCGTCGTAACGGGTGGTACGATCGCCAATTACAGCCGCTGTAATCCCGATCGACCGTATGGCATCAATCCATATTTTTTGATTGGAGGTAAGAAATTCTGGCAAAGTTAAGTTTTTGGGGTTAAATGCACTCTCTGTATCAATGAAGAAGTTGCCGTTGTGGGGCTTGAGTTTTGATCGCACAGTTGCTTGGAACAATTCGCTTCCGAATAACGGACTTTTCGGTGCAGGAACAATCGCATCAATTACGGGAGCTCCTACTGTTAGAAATAATACATCTTTCATCCAGCCACGAGTAACTGTAATTCCTCCAAACGGCGATGTCCATGTAGTCGCCCTTTGACCGCCGGCTTTAATTTCCTCGACTCTAAACCCTTTAGTTTTCATAGTATCATCAAGCTGTTTGAGAGCTTTGTCAGCCCCACCACGGTTGCTGGTTTCCACCATAAATACAAATCCAGCAGCAAACTTGTCTTTGGGATTCGGCGCGGGGGCTGGTATTAATGATAGGGAAAATTCTCCAGCCATCCAGTCGATCAAGTCTTTGTCTAAATCCATGCCAGTAGTGGATTTTAGGGCTGTTCGCAAAATTTGAGGATTCACCGGTGCGATCGGGTTAGCATCGGCTCCCGATACATAATCTTCCCACAAACGCCGTAAGTTGCCACCAGATACCATCATTATCGTATTATTTGGCAGGCGGTTAGCCATTTTTTCAGCATTGTTTTCTACTGCAATCCTTTTCTGAGAGTCCGGTTTTAGCCAAGAAATTGATTTGAATCCAATGCCTTCTGTATCCAGCGTCACTGTAGTAGCAAATCCCTGATTTTGTTGCAATTTTTCGAGGCTTTCTGGTGAGAATTCGCGGGCTGAATTAGCCGCAGTAAAAGCTGCTGCAACTGGCATATTGACGTAGACTTGACCGAAAGCACCTGGACTTTTTATTTGTTCTATGGCATCTTCATAGCCCGGAGTTTTTGCGAGGGAAGGTTCACCTTTGTAGGTATCAATTATTCTGTCCGTGGCTGTGGGATCTGTGCTGATTGCCAGATAGTTTGTGCCGAGTATGGCGACTGAGAAATTGCGATCGGGTATACCTTGAGTTTCTGTGACTTGCACCCCTTTATAATTACGCTCAACCATTTTTCCTTGATTGAGGAGTCTGGGTTTTGCTAATAATTCTTTCGCTTTAATCGGGTTGGCAATTGGCAGGATAATTGCCACTGACTGTTGGATTGGGGGAGGTGGCGGTGCATTGGGCCCGGAGGGGGGCACGGGTATGGCGACTTTGTTTCGCAAAAAAGCCACCATTGCTGTGTCACCTACCCAGGGTTGAATGTCTTGCTGGTAGCGGTAGCCGTTGCTTGTGAGGATGCGATCGCGCAATTCCGTTAAAAGTCTTTCAAAAGAAGCTTTTGACTCTGTAGTGCCAAATTCTCGCAGTCTAGTCCACTGGGATTCATCGGTGCTGATCGATATCGCCATCATGGTATCTTGGGGAACAACCGTAGCCCCTGCGGGCAAATCCTTGCCGGATCCACGGGAGATGACGATCAAATAGGTGATGAAGCCTAAACTGATCAGAAGTGTAGCTGCTCCGATCGTGAACAGCAGGGAAGATTTATCTTTCTTAAACATTATTCGTCAGGTTTCGGTGCTCGCAATATCATAAATTATATGGCATTGGGCATCGGGAATTGATAATTGGGCATTGGGCATTGGTAATTGGTAATTGGTAATTTTTGGTTCCTCGCGAGTCATTAATTGTCAGCTCTTACGCATTCCCCATTCCCTATTCCCCATTCCCCATTCCCCATTCCCTATTCCCTATTCCCCATTCCCCATTCCCCATTCCCCATTCCCCATTCCCCATTACCTGATTTTAATTCCTAGCCTTAAAGTCTTTAAAGATAGTTTGAAATGAGTACATCAATCGATGAACATCGTTTGTAGCTCTCGGAAAAATATTGAGTTCCCATTTCTTGCGGGCGATAGTTAATAATTTTGCTACAGGTTCCGAGTAACTATTAGAAATAAAATAACTACCACCTTCATAGCGAATATCTGACGCTAATCCGATAAAAGCACCTGCCATTTCCAGTTTTAGTTCTGAGATATCATGCTGAGATTTCACTGCTAAAATAACTTGCGAATGTCGGGGTTCTCGATTCAGTAACCGACAGATATTAGCTTCTTTTTGGTACAACATTAACAGGTTACAGTTTTGCAGAACTCCGGCTCTACCTTGGACTTTTACTCCTAGGTGAACTTCGATAGCTGGTTTGTCAGCAAATTCCACGACTGCATAGGTATATGGATGAGTATTACCGTGAATTTTGCCCGCTATTTTTCTAAATGTTAAATATTTGGGCGTTTCGTCTAAAACATTATTATAATAGATAGTCCCTCCTTCATTAGCAATTGCTTTTAATAGGATAGTGAACAGATAAACATCAAAGATATTTGCTTGTTCAATCGCTCCATTAAAATCAGGATTGATAGCGAGGCTTAGTTTGCTTTTAATTTCAGCATTGGTGAGGTAGTTGCTGGGCCCGGATGGTAGTTTGTCGAGGAGTGTCTTGAGGGCGATCGCCTGTTTGTTACGAGGAGCTGTCAGATTAGAGGTAAACTCAATAGTCTGGGCGGATTGTGCACTGGATGTGGCAAAGGTAATTTTGTTGCCGAGAGGAGAGGTTTCTGATTCTACTTTTAAGAAATAAGCAATCTCGTCTTCCATTTCAGAAGTGTGAACTGTTGCTTGTTCGATCGCATCAATTAACATCAAAAGTTGTTCTTCTGGTGTATACTCTACTATCTTGAGTAAAGGTGTTTTTCTTTTTAGCGATCGCTCTTCAATCGTTTTGCCAATCTCTACGGTATCGGCTACTTGTTGAGCTACCCAACCCAAATTAAATTCATTCAGAATTGCCGCCAGTTCTTGATAGACTTTGGCATACTCTATCTCGTCCATAATTATTTCTACAATGTAGACTATACCAATTATACAAGCTAGTTGATTTTTTTGTCAATGTGCTGTGTTTGTCGATCGATTAAGTAAAACTACCAAAACAGGTAAAGATATGTTAAGAAATTTGACTCTTCCTTCTTCCTTCTTCCTTCTTCCTTCTTCCTTCGATAGAGAGTAAGCTATTTTACGACCAACACGCGATCGCAAAAATGGCAACTATCAACGACAACTACCTGAAACTCAAAGCCGGCTACCTGTTTCCCGAAATTGGGCGCAGGGTGAAAGCCTATGCAGACGCAAATCCAGGCGCACCAATCATCCGGCTGGGGATTGGCGATGTCACGGAACCCTTACCAGAAGCTTGTCGCGCGGCGATGGTGGCTGCGGTGGAGGAAATGGGCTCGCGGGATACCTTCAAAGGATATGGCCCCGAACAAGGTTATGAATGGCTGCGGCAGAAAATTGCCGAGCACGATTTCCAGTCGCGGGGATGCGATGTTGATGCTTCAGAAATCTTTATTTCTGACGGTTCTAAGTGCGATTGTGGTAATATTCTGGATATTTTTGGCAACGATAACGCGATCGCCGTTACCGATCCAGTTTACCCGGTGTACGTAGACACGAACGTGATGGCTGGACACACGGGAGATGCCAACGAAAAGGGCGAATACGACGGCTTCGTTTACCTACCAATTACCGCAGAAAACAACTTTACGGCCCAAATTCCCACTGACCAAAAAGTCGATTTAATTTACCTGTGTTTCCCGAACAATCCGACGGGCGCAACTGCAACCAAGGAACACTTGCAAGCTTGGGTAAATTATGCTAAGGCGAACGGTTCGATTATTTTCTTCGATGCCGCCTACGAAGCGTATATTACCGATCCGAGTTTACCCCATTCTATCTACGAAATTGAAGGTGCGCGCGATTGTGCGATCGAATTTCGTTCCTTCTCTAAAAATGCCGGTTTCACAGGTACTCGCTGCGCCCTAACAGTTGTACCGAAAACTTTGACTGGAAAAGCCGCCGATGGTTCCGATGTCGAAATTTGGAAATTGTGGAATCGTCGCCAATCTACTAAATTCAACGGCGTTTCTTACATCGTGCAGCGCGGTGCTGAAGCGGTTTATTCCCAGGAAGGCAAAGCACAAATTCAGGCATTAGTTAATTTTTACATGGAAAATGCTGCGATTATTCGCGAGAAATTGACAGCGGCGGGAATCGAAGTTTTTGGTGGCGAGAATGCACCTTATGTGTGGGTGAAAACACCTCATGGTTTATCGAGTTGGGATTTCTTTCAGAAGTTGCTGGAAACTTGCAATGTGGTGGGAACACCCGGTTCTGGTTTTGGTGCGGCTGGCGAGGGTTATTTCCGTATTTCCGCGTTTAATAGTCGGGAGAATGTGGAGGAAGCAATGAGACGAATTGTGGAGAAGTTTAAGGTTTAAAAGGTTAATTAATTTGGATGTTGGGTTTCGCAAAGCCTTAACCCAACCTACTATCTGTAGGTTGGGTTGAGGAACGAAACCCAACACTCTGTATGTGTAAAACAGACATTTTACTTAAAAATAGTAAAAAATCTGAGTTATAATCTAAACCAAACAACTTTACAGTGAGCGTGAAAAAGCAATGTCCTATAGCGAATTCACCCTCAAAAAAGTCAAACAAGACTTTCAACTCACCCTAATAGAAGTGCCTACTTTTATTGTTTCAGCGCCCCCGATTCAGCCGAGTCCCGCCCTAGCTGAGTTTATCGAAAAACGCCTACCTCTAGCCCTAGCATTGAATACCGAAAAAGCTCGTTCTGAAATGATTATCTGTCCAATTTTGCTAGAATTAAAAGATATTTTTAATCAGCAAATCAGCCTTTTTTCTGGCAATGATTTTACCGTCGATCAATCTGTGGGACTTAACGGTGTTTGCGACTTCCTGATCAGTAAATCGCCTGAACAACTTTTTATCGAAGCTCCTGCTATGATTGTAGTGGAAGCTAAAAAAGAAGACATCAACGGCGGACTTGGACAATGTATTGCTGAGATGATTGCGGCTCAGCGTTTCAATGAGAAAAACGGTGACTTTGTTAATAAGCTCTATGGTTGCGTTACGACTGGGAATTTGTGGAAGTTTATCAAATTAGAAGAGCAAACTGTTACCATTGGTTTGAGAGAATACTCGTTGCCACCAGTTGATGAAATTTTGGGAATTTTAGTTAGCTTTATTGCTTAATACCAGCCAATGATAGGAGTTTATTATGCACTTACTACGAGTTCAAGTTCCTGATTTTCGGGGTTTGAAAAATATAGATATCACTTTTGAAAAGGATTTTGTTCCTAGTATTTTTCCGCTGGGTAGTCAAAATGGCGGCGGTAAAAGTACGCTATTGCAGTTGATTTTTGTGTTGCTGCACTGTTCTGTTGATGAGGATAAAAAACCATTTTTACAAAATCTGCTTCAAGGATTTAAAGTTGCTGATGACCAAGATAAAAGAGTCTTAGCTATTATTGACATTTGGGATGGACAAAAAAATGTTAATCTTGAATTTTTTTCGGAAGAATGTTCACCGTCAGAAGCGATGGTTGATTTTAATGAACATATAAATTCAGAGAATAGCATCAATCTATGTTATTATTCAAACGCTCAAAAAAATAATCAAGAGCTAAATACAAAGCTACTATGTCATTTGACTCATCAAAGTAAAGATCAAGCAAAATTATTATTACATAAGATATCACGTAAAATTTTTCTAGCTGCTCCATCCACGCAAGTTTTTCTGTTTCTTCCGCCGGATTCTAGGAAACTATTATTTAGCAACTCAAGTAAGGCAGATAAGAATTATTACGGGATACTCGCATCTGCAAGATTTGAATTAAAAGGTTTGTTTACCTATGATTTTCTTGCTGTAAACCTACTGATTAAATCATTTAAAGATGCTCGCGATCACGATTTCAGAGAAGCCGTCAAGACAGGTAGCTACGGCAATAATTATCAAACTCTAATTAACGACTTAAATCTGCTATTAGCAAATAAAAGGATAAATTTAAATGAAGATTTTTCGGGAGTCAATTTTAAATTGGATAATAATGGTGAAACTATAGAACTATATCCAGAAGATTTAAGTCACGGCGAACTCAAAAGACTTAGTATTTATATATGGCTCAAGTCCCGGAACATAGAAGATGCTATAGTGTTGATGGATGAGGTTGAAATTGCTTTTCATCCAGATTGGCAATATCAAATTATATCAGACCTTAAAGAGTGGGCTCCCAGCAATCAATATATTCTGGCAACTCACTCCTACGCATTGTGTGAAGCTTTGACGCCGGCTCATGTTAAAGAAATTGAGCCAAAACTAATCAAACAAGAATCCTAATATTATAAATGAGTCTTAATCCAGAACAGCTAAAAGAACATTGCGAGATAATTCTTAAATCTCGCGAAATTAAAAATAAAATTGTTGTCTTGTGCGAAGGTAAGATTCCCGAAATCCAGGGTAGAAAGTCACCTCAATCTTATAAAGCAATGAAGTACACGCATGATGCCAAATTTTATAAGGATTGCATTCCAACATGGTGGAGACAGAAACGACCGGAATTTTTCAATTGTGGCGCTCGCGCAACTGTAGTCAATACTTATTTGAATCTTTTAACATTACACGAACAGGATACCACTAACTCGTATTTAGATCCAGATCGACTTTTTGCAATGATAGATTTGGACTTGCACTTGCAAGAGATTGATAATTACAGTTTTCCCGATACAGAAGCAATTTTTTGCAATCTTTACGAAAAATCTCAGGTGAAAGCACAAAATGCAGCACAGCACCGCATATGGATTACAGGTTTGATTCATAAAGAAGCATATTTTATCACACCTGAACTTCAATCAATATTTGATAATTATCCTAATTCTCCTATGTATCAGGATAATCCTGTTCAACTGAATAGTATTTATATGGATATGGCTGATAAAATTAGTAGCGATCCAGACTTGAAGAATAACCTTAACATACGGAGAGCATTCGATCGCATAAATCATTGTTCGGGATTAGATTGTACCGAATTAGACATAGGCAAATTTCAGGATTCATGGAAACATCAGTTTCAAAATACGACTGATGCAACCCAGAAACATGAGTTAATCTTAGCTTTGCTGACAATCAAAAAAGCTAAGGATTATTGGAAGCAAATCAAGCCGCCCGGTGACTGGAGTGGGGATGAAAAAAATTTTAGAGAACAACTCTTGTCAGAGATTGGCAGATTTTATTCACAGCAAAGTAGCGATGTTAAGTCTCATATTCCTTTTTTTTTCAAAGCATTGCATGAGTTAGTTTAAATAAAACACCTCAATTATAATTTGGCAATATAAGTCCTGGATTCATTTTCAATAATGTTGCAAAAAAATGAAATTCTTCGCTTCCTTCAGAATGACAGGATTATATTGAAATACTTCTAAGATGCCCAATGCCCACTTATGGGTATTAATAATTTTTGTACAAGTACAAGAAAGCTTCTACTTCAGGGGCGGTTGGTTGGGCAGAAATTGCACCCGGTTTCATCGCCGTCATCGCACCTACCGCACTCGCATAAGTTACAACTTTTTTGGTTGTTTCTGCATCGCTTAAACTTTTAATTCCCACCTTGCACAACTGGCTAACTAAACCAGCGACAAACCCATCGCCAGCACCAGTAGTATCCTCAACATCTACTTGGAAAGCGGGGATTTTTCCTTCATTTTCTGAGATACAATAGGAGCAACCTCGATCGCCCGCAGTGACAAAAACGCCTTCTGGCGAGTCGAGGCGGTAGGTAATAGCCCCAGCATCGGTAGTTGCAAACAGCCATTCGGCTTCTTCATCAGATAGTTTGAGAAAATCAACTTTTTTTAAGAGTTCTTTAATTTGTGGTTTGGCTTCATCTGGTTTCGGCCAAAATAGGGGTCTCCAATTAATATCAGCTATAATTTTAACATTGTAAATTTCTGCTAATTTAATAGCTTTAGTGATTGCTTCTCGACTGTCAGGAGTGGCTAATCCGAGAGTTCCTAAAACCAAAAATTCAGCATTCTCGAACAGGACTTCTGGTATTTGGGCAGCGAGGAGATGAGTGTCGGCAAACTCCGCAGTGTTGCATTCGCCAAAACCGACAAAAGATCGATCGCCCATTTCATTCCGCAATACATAAACTTGGCGTGTCGGCGCAGTCGAATGACGCTGTACTCCCGTGGTGTCAACCCCTACTTCTTGCAATACTTCCACTAGAGAATCACCCAATTCATCCCCACCCACAGCACCAATAAATCCCGCCGGAATACCCAATTTAACTAAAGCACAAGCAACATTAGCAGGCGCACCACCGGGATATCGTGTCCAAGATTCTACCTGTTCTAGCGTAAATCCCGATCGATCTGCTAGATAATCAAATAAAATTTCACCCAAACAGAGCACGCGAGGATAAGTCATATTGATTTTAGATTTTAGATTTTAGATTTTAGGCGATCGAGTTTGTCTCTGCATCCACTTTGGCACAACGCTTCAAGTGCTTGTATCTTTGGGTATTTCGTGGCTGTGCTTGGACAATGTGATACTCTGTTACTCTCGATCGCCTATCTCCGGGAACCATAGCACAAAAAGATTTGATTTTCTCTTCAGAGTTCATCCTTCATCCTCTAGAATTGTAAATAGGTAAATATGCACACATAGGAAAAATTTATGAGTGGGAGCGTTTCTCAGATCCCTGTCACCCTGTCAGACAGAGAATTGCAAGTGGTAGAGTTAATCGCGACGGGATTGACCAATGAGAAAATAGCCGAAAAGTTGGAGATTAGCAAGCGTACAGTTGATAACCATATTAGCAATATCTTGAACAAGACGCGGGCGGACAATCGAGTTACGCTGGTACGTTGGGCCTTGCAGTGGGGGAAGGTATGTTTGGATAATATTAACTGCTGCCCTCTACCGGGGCCGATCGATAAAGAAGTATCTTAAAGTAGGGCGAAATGTTGCGGATAGACAAACAAATGATGCAAACGGCACAAGAAAAACAACTACGCTATCAAATTCAATGCCCTGGATTGCCACTGGCGGTGTATCGCGAAGTGGCGGCCCATTTGCGTCAAGTTGAAGGGGTGGAAACTGGTTTAATTCCGCAGCAGTCGCAGCAGTTTGATTACAACGATAGCCAAGTTGGGGCTTTGTGGATACAGTATCCTGAAGGGTTCGGTTTGGTCGATCGCGAACGGGTCGATCGCATTTTGGCTTATTATGGCGATCGATATGGGGCTTGGGAATTATTAGTTAATGGGAATGGGGCATAGGGCATAGGGCATAGGGCATAGGGCATAGGGCATTGTTGACTGTTAACTGTTAATCGTTAGCTGTTAACTTAACTAATAACAACCAACAAATAACAACCAACAAATGACAACTGACTAACAAAATGAGTGCAATTAAAACTTTACCCGGAACGCGGGATATTTTGCCCGATGAAATTCGATATTGGCAAAATATCGAAGAAATCGCTAGAACAATTTTGAAAAAAGCGGCTTATCGAGAAATTAGGACACCAATTTTTGAACAAACATCTTTATTTGAACGTGGCATCGGCGAAGCCACCGATGTTGTCGGCAAGGAAATGTACACTTTTAAAGATAAGGGCGATCGATCGAGTACGTTGCGGCCAGAGGGCACTGCTGGAGTAGTTCGAGCTTTTATTCAAAATAGTTTGTATGCCCAAGGTGACGTGCAGCGCCTGTGGTATACTGGGCCGATGTTTCGCTACGAACGTACTCAAGAAGGCAGACAGCGACAGTTTAATCAAATTGGTGTGGAAGTCTTGGGGAGTGCGAATCCCCGTGCGGATGTGGAGGTAATTGCGATCGCCTGCGATATCCTCCAAACTCTCGGTTTAAAAAATTTGCGACTTGATATTAACTCTGTTGGAAACAAGGAAGACAGACAAAATTATCGCCAAGCGTTAATCGATTATTTTACACCGTTCAAATCCGAACTGGATGCGGATTCCCAAGACCGATTGACTCGCAATCCGCTGCGGATTTTAGACAGCAAAAACGATCGCACTCAGGAAATTGTCAAGGATGCACCCAGTATTTTAGAATATTTGGGCGACGAATCGCGATCGCACTTTGAGCGAGTCCAGCAAATGCTCACAGATTTAGGAATTAGCTATCAGTTGAATCCGAGATTGGTGCGCGGTTTAGATTACTATACCTACACGGCTTTTGAAATTATCTCCGACGATTTGGGCGCGCAAGCAACAGTCTGCGGCGGTGGCAGATATGATGGTTTAGTCAAGGAATTGGGCGGGCCAGATACTGCCGCAGTCGGTTGGGCAATGGGTATCGAAAGGTTGATTATCCTGCTACAAAAGTTGCAACCATTGCCCGCACCGAAGTTAGATTTCTATCTGGTATCCAGGGGTGAAAAGGCTGAACAACAATCAGTATTGTTAGCACAAAAATTGCGGATTGCTGGGTTTAGTGTCGAGATAGATTTAAGCGGGAGTGCCTTCGGGAAACAGTTTAAAAGAGCCGATCGCAGTGGTGCAGTTGCGTGCTTAGTTTTGGGAGATGCGGAAGCTGAAAACGAGACTGTACAATTGAAGTGGTTGGCGAGTGGTGAACAAAGTGCGATCGCCCAATCAGAACTCCTAGCCATGACAAACGAGCTACAGCAGAAGATAATTGCTGCTGCTACATAGTCTGGCAAGGGTTGAAACCCCTGCCTCAAAGCTAAAGTCCTCCAAAGAGGACTAATGAGTTCCTCTCGTTACCAGGCTCTGCCCGGTAACGCAGATCCAGAGGCTCTGCCTCGTCATATTGATTAGTCGAATTCGATCGCGTTTTGGTATGATGACACTCTTGTGGTGCGGGCATCCAGCCCGCCCTCGCCTCACTTTGCACTCCTATGTTAATCGAACGTCTCAAGCCGATCGCCTGGACAAAAAAACCGCGACTCATCTCCTTATTTTCCGGTTGCGGCGGCATGGATTTGCCATTCCACCAAGCCGGATTTGAGGTAGTTTGGGCGATCGACTCAAATCCACACGCCTGCAAAACATTCAGCAGAAACATCGCCAGTGCGATCGTCAACAACAGC
Organism: Oscillatoriales bacterium; assembly: GCA_043718495.1. Taxonomy (GTDB): domain Bacteria; phylum Cyanobacteriota; class Cyanobacteriia; order Cyanobacteriales; family Microcoleaceae; genus Microcoleus. Next base: position 13,331 of record JAYSVM010000204.1, read on the forward strand.
ATAGAAAACATAGATATTGCAGAAGTTCCAGACGCAGAAATATGTATAGGAGGATTCCCCTGTCAAGACTTTTCCCTAATTTGGAAACGTCCCGGACTCGAAGGAACCAGAGGCAATTTATATACATACTTCCTCGATTTTGTCAATAAAAAAAAGCCCAAAGCTTTTGTAGCAGAAAACGTCAAAGGCTTATTAAGTGCCAATAATTATCAAGCCATAAAACAAATCATTTCCGACTTTGAAAGTATCGCACCGGGTTACTTAGTTAAACCCAAACTCTACAACTTTGCTGATTATGGAGTTCCCCAATTTCGCCAAAGAGTCTTATTAGTTGGCATTCGGATGGATACAGGATTTAACTTCGTACATCCCCAGCCAGAATACGGACAAAATCGCAAATATCCCTATCGAAGTGCGGGGGAAGCACTCAAAAATGTCGAAACAGTTCTTGACAACAACAAACATCATAGAATTCAAGATCGAACTGTCGAAATTTTAAATCGAATCAAACCGGGAGGCAATTTCTCTGATATTCCCAAGGACAGTCCATATTATGTCAAAGGCATGATCAGCCACGTTTATCGGCGAATTCATCCAGATAAACCATCATCGACAATTATTGCGGGTGGCGGTGGCGGAACTTGGGGTTATCATCATTTAGAACCGCGTTCCTTGACCAATCGCGAAAGAGCGAGGTTGCAAACATTTCCCGATGATTTCGTTTTTGAAGGTTCTACTACTGAAGTGCGGCGGCAGATTGGTAATGCAGTTCCGCCGCAGGGAATTGCTGCTGTTGTCGAGTCTTTGATTCCGCTATTTAAGGGTAATTATCCGCAAGTTGATTTATATGAAATGAGTAAAAAGTTGCAGGGAATGTCAATTCTGGAACGATTAAAATGGGCTGAATTAGAACTCAGTGAAAATTTTTTACAATTAACCAGTAGTTTATAGTATAGTAAGTAAAATATTTTTTTCATTAACAGGACTTACGCATAAATACCAAAGAAACCGGGTTTTTTACCAAGGTTAAAGTCTCAGATGCAATATTTTCGTAAAAAACCCGGTTTCTGGGCCCATGCAGTCCTACAACATACATAAGGAGGGAAAGTCAATGATTGAGTTTGACATAGGCCACTACACCGATTTTAAATTGCCCAGCAACTCAACTATTCCAGAGCAATTACAGCAAACACTTCGCACGGTTTGGGACAGAAAATATGACGATTTATACGAACGAGGTGGAAAGTGCAATGTAGAAGAAGCTTTTGTAGGAGTAATGACAGCCTTTGGAATGCCTAATGATCCAATATCCCATCAGCGATACGTCTATATGGCTTATGGAATAGCATTAGCAGCTAAACCTACCATTAAACATTACTTTCCTGAAGAAGACAAGGCTGATATCGTTGAAGGAATTATATCTTGTTGGCTGAAGGATAGTTGTGAAATCCCAGAAACTAGGGCTGATACGTTGTTTCCTAATATCAACAAAATTGGAAAATATCAAGCTAGTAACGAAGCTTATAATATTTTCTACGGATTGCTGCAAACACTCAACAGCAAAACAGCCTATAATGCCATCTTAGATATCCTGTACGATGCCATTACCGGAGATGCAATTTCTGGTTTTGCCGTTGCCCAACGAGATATGTTTAATTGGTGGTTGATCGAGGTGGTTCCTGCTGCTTATTGTTTAAATCTGCCATCTACTTTATATTCGGGAAAATGGGAATTTCCGCCGTTGAGTAAGCTTCCGTAATCGATATAAGCAAATAGATCGAATAACTAATCTGGCACCATCAAACCCTTCAAGATTCTCCCCTTTTCCTCCTCCCTCAACCCCTTAGACTGCACCAAAACCCCAAAACCTCCCAAACCCATCGGATCGATCGCACGATGCAACGCTTCCCTACGCCGTAACAACGTTGCCACATCCAATATACTTGTGGATAGAGCAGCAATGCGATCGCCCAAACCCAAAGCCATCAAAAACAAAGCCTGCTGAGTAAACCCTACCACATCCAAACCGCACAATTCCCCCTGCTTTTCCAGCGCCGTAAAATTAACATGAGCGGTCAAATCCTGCCGTCCCACATTAATATAAGGATTATTGTGATATCGATGGCGATAATAACATTGTAACGTCCCCTCCCTGCGCCTCAGATTGTAATAGCGGTGCGCCGGATGGCCGTAATCAATCGTCAACAAATATCCCCGCTGCAACTTTTGAGCAACTGTACTCATCCAGTCCAAAGCTGCCAAACTCACCTCACTGCGATATCCATCCCCGTAAACACTCGCCGATAAATCGACTCCCAATAACTCAAAATATTCAGCAATTTTAGGCGTAGAAACTTCGCCAACTACCTCGATAAAATTTATTTCTGCTTGTTGACTTTTTGGTGTTTCTGTGGTAACATATATTTCTCTAACTTGCCCTTGTTCCAAAATGAATTGATGCACGGGGAAAGCATCGACTAATTCATTGGAAAAGAAACATCCGACAATTGAATTATTAACTATCTCATCCCAATTGTGCCACTTGACACACTCGAAGTCACTTAATATTTGCCGTTGTTCTGCTTGCAGTGTTGGTGAAATTTCGACAATGATGTATGTTAAAGTTTTAAATAAGTCGGGATGTTGCTGTTGTAGGTATTGCAGTAGGTTTTCGGCGAAAGTTCCCCGCCCAGCGCCCATTTCTACGATCGCAAAGTTTTGAGGTTTGCCTAGAATTTCCCACATTTCCACAAACTGCTCCGCCAAAACCTCGGCAAAATCAGCACCCCAGTGAGATGACGTGATAAAATCGCCTTGTTTGCCGATCGCCGGGCGATCGCTATTATAATATCCGTGCTGCGGATGATATAATGCTAAATCCATATATTCAGCAAAAGTAATTCGCTGTTGCGGAGTCGCGGCAATTCTTTCGCAGATTAAAGCGCAGAGTTCCGGGTTACTATCATTGATATCTGATTGCTGGGATGTCATAATTAGATTAAAGTTGATGTTATTTTATTTATGAAATAAAGATTTTTTTAACCGCAGAGGGCGCAGAGGACACAGATGAAGAGAGAAGAGAGAAATATTGATATTCAGCAATTTAAGATTGTTGCTATACAGGAATTACGCAGAACCTCTATATGTTAAACGTTCGCCCTCTTCTTCTAAACAAAGTGCAATAACTTCTTTGATATTGGCAATCAACTCATCAATAGTTTCTCCTTGGCTGTAACAGGCTTTTAGCTGTGGAACTTCCCCGACATAATAGCCATCTTCATCTCGTTCAATAATGACGTAGAACTCTTGCTTGCTGACATTCATTCTGCAACCTCTTTGTCCTTTCAATTTTATTATATCATTATTAAAAGTAAGGGCTTTAGTCATACTCGTTTGATAACTAAAGCCCTTACTGCTAACAGCGGATCTACCTATCCACCGAACCCATAATAATGTCGATGCTACCCAAGATTGCCACCAAATCGGCAATCTTCACGCCGCGCACAATGTGAGGCAAAATCTGCAAATTATTAAAGTCCGCAGCCCGAATCTTCCAGCGCCAAGGAAATGTACTATCATCGCCGATAATATAAATCCCCAACTCACCCTTGCCGCTTTCAACGCGGACATAATGTTCACCCTTGGGAATCTTAAAAGTCGGCGCTACTTTTTTGCCAATAAACTGATAGTCAAAACTATTCCATTCAGATTTTGGCCCGCTTTCTAGGCGCTTCGCTTCCAAATTCTCGTAAGGGCCGCCGGGAAGTCCTTTCAAGGCTTGATACAGAATCTTCACCGACTCACGCATTTCCCGAATTCGTACCAAATACCGGGCTAAACAATCGCCAGCAGCTTCTGTACAAACATCCCAGTCGAAGTCGTCATAACATTCGTAATGGTCAACTTTCCGCAAATCCCAATTTACGCCGGAACCGCGCAACATAGGGCCGGATAGTCCCCAGTTAATCGCTTCGGCGCGAGAGATAGTACCCAGCCCTTCAATCCGGCGGCGGAAAATGGGATTGTTGGTAATTAAACGTTCGTATTCGTCAATTTTGGGCAGGAAGTAATCGCAGAAATCTTCGCACTTGTCTACCCAACCGTAAGGTAAATCGGCGGCAACTCCGCCAATGCGGAAATAGTTATTATTCACCATGCGATAACCTGTGGCGGCTTCCCACAAATCGAGAATTGGTTCGCGATCGCGCATAGTATAGAAAAAAGGAGTTTGTGCTCCCACGTCTGCCAAAAACGGCCCTACCCACATCAAGTGGTTGGCAATCCGGTTCAATTCCAGCATGATTACCCGAATATAACTAGCCCGTTTGGGGACAGCAATATTCGCCAACTTTTCTGGTGCATTGACTGTCACCGCTTCGTTAAACATCCCCGCAGCGTAGTCCCAGCGGCTCACGTAGGGGACGTACATCACGTTGGTGCGGTTTTCGGCAATTTTCTCCATCCCACGGTGTAGATAGCCCAAAACAGGCTCGCAGTCCACTACGTCTTCGCCGTCCAGGGTGACGATTAGCCGCAGTACGCCGTGCATGGATGGGTGGTGCGGCCCCATGTTGAGCACCATTGGTTCAGTTCTAGTCTCAATTCTTGACATAATTGGTAATTGGGGATTGGTAATTGGTAATTGGTAATTGGTAATTGGTCATTAGTCAGTAGCAACAAATTTTCTAACTTTGGACTGAGGACTGAGGACTGAGGACTGAGGACTGAGAACTCATAACTAATGACTAATGACTACTGACTATTATTGATTTTTGTTTCGCTGTTATTGATTATGAAGGATATCGAGCTTTCTGAGAAGGACACCCTTGGATTAGATGTCAGTGTTGACACCTATCACGTTCCAGTTTTGGGTCAAGAGTTAATTGCGGGTTTGGCTGTGCGTCCAGGCGGCCGCTATTTGGACGCGACATTAGGAGGCGGTGGACACACTGGTTTGATTTTGGCGGCGGCTGCTGATGTTACAGTGGTGGCGATCGATCGCGATCAAGAAGCCATCCGTTTTTGCCAAACCCGATTTGCCAACAGTTCCGTCGAATTTTGGCACGGCAATTTTGCGGAATATCAGTCCGCAGATGCCACGTTTGATGGCATCATAGCAGACTTAGGCGTAAGCTCGGCTCAGTTCGATACCCCGGAACGTGGCTTTAGTTTTCGCCACCCGGCTAAGTTGGATATGCGTATGAACCAAGAACAATCTTTGACCGCAGAAGAGATTGTCAATCACTGGGATGAAGTTAAACTAGCGGATATTATTTACAAATACGGCGAGGAACGACTGTCGCGGCGAATCGCGAGGCGGATTGTCGCCCAGCGTCCTTTTGAAAGTACAACAGAATTGGCAGGCGCGATCGCCAGCACTTTCCCGCCCAAGCAGCGCAACGGTAGAATCCATCCAGCCACCCGTACTTTCCAAGCCTTAAGGATAGCCGTCAACTCTGAACTTGCATCTCTAGAAACCTTCCTCAACCAAGCACCCAAGTGGTTAAAACCTGGTGGAAGGCTGGGAATTATTACTTTTCACAGCCTGGAAGATAGGCCAGTTAAGCATCAACTCCGAGGGACGGAGTGTTTACAGGTGCTGACCAAAAAGCCGATTATTCCACAATCCGAAGAAGTAAGTAGAAATCCCCGCGCTCGTTCTGCTAAGCTCAGACTGGCAGAAAAATTAATTTGATTCGGCTGGGTAGCATTTATTTGAAGTTGATCGGAGTTCCGGTTTATTTTAGCTACTACAGAGTAAATCGGAGTTTAAGACCTGATTAATTCGCCTAGGAGTAGGGAATAGCATGAGTCGGGGAGATGGAAGCAAGCTGAAACTAATGGTAGTCGATGACGAACCCGACAACTTGGATTTGCTGTACCGGACGTTTCGACGCGACTTTCAAGTTTACAAAGCAGATAGTGCCCTCAGCGCCCTTGAAGTTTTAGACGAACAGGGCGAGATGGCAGTGATTATATCTGACCAGCGGATGCCAGAAATGAATGGCACCGAATTTTTGGGAAAAACTGTCGAGCGCTTTCCTGATACGATTCGGATTTTGCTGACAGGATACACAGATGTTGAAGACTTGGTGGAGGCAATTAACTCTGGTCAAGTTTTCAAATACATCACCAAACCGTGGAATCCTGAAGAACTGAAATTAGTTATCAATCAAGCCTCGGAAACTTACAAATACTACAAGCAGCGCAGTGTCGAACTGCGTCGCGCTTTACGCAAAGAATCTCTGTTCAATGAGGTGATGGGCGTGATTCGCGGGTCTCTAGATTACTCCAGTATGGTACAAACTATTGTCCAGACCGTAGGTAAAACTTTTGAGGCTAGCCATTGTATGCTACGGCCGGTAGAGGGCGATCGACTATTGCCGAGCACTTTCCCCTACCAAGCCCAAACAGCAGAACCTAGCAGCTTTTCTTTTAATGAAGACTTGCTGGTTCAGGCCGTAGCCAGCCGCCAAACTCAACTGCAAAATGGCAGTCAGCCTGACGGTAACTCAGTTGAGATTGCAGTGCCACTGACTTACCAGCAAGACATTTTGGCGGTACTTGCGCTTTGTCAGCTTGACAACAGCAATACTTGGTCGCCAGAAGATATAGAGTTAATAGAAGGTGTTGGAGCTCAAGCAGCTCTCGCTCTTTCTCAAGCCAAACTCTATCAGCGGACTCTGGATTTAGCTCAGCAGATGCAAAACGAGTTGGAAGTGGCCCGCCAAATCCAAACAAACTTGTTGCGTCAAAGTTGGCCGGATTTTGAAACTGTCAGGGTGCAAGCTTGTTGCTATCCCGCACGGGAAGTTGGCGGGGACTTTTTTGAAGTCTACGTCCACTCGCAGGGGGATATTTGGATAGCGGTGGGAGATGTTTCGGGTAAGGGTGTTCCGGCTGCTCTATTTATGGCTAGTGCGATTTCGGTGATGCGACGGGAACTTTCCCAAGAAATTTCTCCCGAACCAAGCCAAGTCATGACGAACATGAATAGTAGTATGGCAGATGACCTAATTGGCAACAATCATTTTATTACAATGGTTGTGGCTCGTTACACACCTTCAACGGGACACATGGCTTTTGCTAATGCTGGTCACATTTATCCGATTGTTTGGTCTCACTCAGAGGTGAAGGCTCAAGCTGCTAGTGGTTCAACACCAGTAGAACCCAATTTCCTGAAAGCTCGTGGCATTCCCTTGGGGATACTACCAGTTTGGAAGGGCAAAGCGGGTGCGATCGATCTCAAGTCAGGAGATGTATTTCTGTTGACGAGTGATGGGATTACTGAAGCTACTGTGATGAGTAAGGCTGTGGCTGGAGAAGAACAAACTCGTTCTATGCTACAACAAGAGGGGCTTTGGGAACTTTTGATTGAGGAACCTGGTTCATTTAACTTGGACAACTTGTTGGTTCACATCCGAGCCGATAATCCAGTTCAGGAAGATGACCAAACTATACTCTCTCTAGAGGTTCTCTGAATCTGTCAACCACCCCGACTTCAAGTCGGGGGACTTCAATCAAAAACTGAAGTCCTGAGTTGAAAGGCTAAAGATTACAGACGCTAGACAGGGCGATCGGCTAAAGTTAAAGAACTAGCGCGTCAATGTCTAATTCTTAACTGATGCTTTTCGAGGAATACTTTCAAAAAAGGTATATTGTCTCGATCGCCCGGTATCTAGTATCCTCACTTTAGCAGCAGATATTCACGCCAAATAAATCAGGCGCGTCATATTTCATCCCTCGTCTGAAGACACAGGACTTGTGACGCTCCCATACCAATCGAAAGCGATATGGTTTGGGATTCAGAGTCCGGTCAAGGATATCTAGAACTTCCTACCCTTCGGGAACGCTTCGCGAACGGGGTACTCCTATCGTTTCCCTCTACAGCGTTTTAAAGTGAGGAAAACGTCCAGCCCCACTGGTAATATAATACCAAATATTTGCGATGCCCGATCGCGTAGTCGAAGGGGTCGTCTCGTCATCCACCCGTCCACTGCTCAGAGCTATGCTTGTGAGATTATAAACGGGTGGAATCAGGAGTCTCACGCGCCTTTCATCCTACACTAACCTTCGATCATTATAGTAGTGTGGGGATTCCCGTCTGCCTAGCTAAACTTACAGGATTTTTTTATGAATACTGAGCTTCACGTACCAAGCGACTTGCGGTTTTTGACAATTGTTGAAAACTGGCTGCTGAGCAGTTTGGAAGTTGAGCTAGGTGAGCACGTCGATTGGCCACGTCAATCGAATCGTTTACGCCTGGTGTTAGCAGAAGCCTATTCCAACGTCATCCGCCATGCTCACAAAGACCAACCTGAGTTGCCAGTCTTAATTCGCTTAAACTTAAAAAATCGGGACATTGGTTTAGAAATTTGGGATTACGGTAAAGGTTATGAAATGAATACTTACAATCCCCCACGTCCAGAAGCTAAACAGGAAAGCGGCTACGGCTGGCTGATTATGAGTAGACTTATGGATCGTGTGGACTATAGTTTGCAAGTAGATGGTCGTAACTGTTTGAAATTGGAAGCTAGTTTGCCAGAAAAATCTTAATTAGTTATTGGTTAGTGGCTATTAGCAACAATCAACAACTAATATCATGTCCGACCGATCGCACACAATACATAGACCTTGACACGGCAAAGCCTAAATCCCTACAATTAATCTGGCGTAGTAGGGACACGGCATTGCCGTCTCCTGTATATCATTCCGATGCAACCGGAAACGATATGATATGTAACCTAAAACTTGGTTAGGGGGCGCAAGTTTAGTAATTCTTGGGGAGAAGCTAACAACTTGACCGTGGCAGAAAGGATTTCTTGTTGAGAATTGACTACAAACTGCCATCCTACATTGATGCTAAATAAAGCAGTTTGTACCATCCCGCTAACCTGAACTTGAATTTGACCATCTTCCAAGGTTTGACTGATTCCCTGCTGCGGATGCAGTTTCATTCCTTTGGCTTCTGTTTTTAAGTAGGTACCGATCGCACTTTTGCCAACAATTGGCTCTGCAAAAGGTGCATTCAGAACGCCCTGAGCCTCAAATAAATTAGCCGTTGCTTCAAAATCACCTTTGTTGAAAGTTTCAAAATATCCCAGTACGGCTGGCTCACCGATGTCGATCGTATCGATCGCTTCAGTTAAAATAAATGGAGTTGTTGCTGACATAAAAATCATAATTTTAGATTAATGAATCTACTGTAGTCATTCTATTTGTGGCAGCAACTCCCTCAAAAGATATAAGTAGATTCCACGTTTATGAAGAACATTCAATATCTCCGTAGGGACACGGCAATGCCGTGTCCCTACCTCTAATGTAGAGTCTTGTTGGAGGAACAGAATAGGAATATTCTATTTGCGGATCAAGTTTAGCAATTCTTTGGGAGATGCTAATAAGTCGATCGCCACAAAGAAAATTTGACCTTGAGGATCAAGCAAAAAGCGCCACGCAATGTTCATACCCACATTCGAGCCAAACCAAGGAGTTTCGACTTTTCCAGTGACTTTCACTTGGCGATATCCGTCTTCGGCTGGTTCCGATACACCTTGCTGGGGCATCATTTTGAGTCCGATGCACTCTTCCCGCATATAGTTGAGGATAGCTTCGCGGCCCACAATCGGCTTTTGGAAGGGCGGTTGCAGTGCACCTTGTTCGGCAAATAAAGCGACAGCAGGAGTAAAGTCGAAGGCATTCATGTTGTCAATGTAGCTGAGCACAGTCTGCTCGCTAATACCTTCAATCTGGGTTTTAACGCGCCCCTCAACTGCCGTGGGAGTGCTTTTAGGAGCTGAGCGTTTGCCGTACTCTTGGCTGAAATCCGGATCGTAGCCCATGTGGACTACAGTGTTGCGAAGTACGGTAATTTGCTGACCGGGATCGAGTTTTTTGAGGGTTTCAAGGACTTTGGTGGCTTCAGGAGACATTTGATAGCCAGAGGGAATCGGAGCGACAAGGCCTTGCTTCATCAATTGTCCCAACTCGTACCAGAAACCAAGTTTGGTGTTGACGCGCAAAGATGTGTAGATGCGGCCGATGGTGGTATCAGCGTTGCTAGCCAAGTCGAACATGGTTTTGCTTTGAGCCTCCGCCGACATTTGTGTAATTTCGCTCAGGATGCCTTCGACAAGCGCCATGCTGGCTACTCCTGGGGCGGCTGCGGTGATGGTAGTCCCCATTTCGGTGTAGGCATACCAGAGCAGTGCCAGTTGGTCTTCAACGCTGAGCTTATAGAAGGCGTCGGTGGTAGACGGAACAACGCTAGCAATCTCGGTGCTGGAGAAGATAGATTGAGCTGATTGAATACTAACTGCCATGTGTATGTTGCGAGATTCGCGCTTTTAGTGAGGTAATTGAGTTAGCGAACCTTAATCTCCTTGATTAAGATTATGTAACATTTTTGACAAATTAGAGATCAAATTTCTAAATATAAAGATTCTGAAAGTATGATGATTCTTGGGGCTAAATTGGTTAATATCACTAGACTAATTGCAAGATTTGTGCTATTTTAGTTCACCTTATGAAAATATCAACAAATAGCGATCTAATTAAGCAAAAATGCTTAGAGTTGGGATTTCACAAGGTGGGAATTGCCTTGGTAGACGAGGGCGCTGATGAGGAGTCACAAAGGTTGCAGGCATGGTTGGATAAAGGCTATCAAGGGGATATGGGATGGATGGCTAACCCAAAACGTCAGGATATTCGCGCTGCCATGCCAGAGGTAAAGTCCTTAATATGTGTCGCTATCAATTATTATACGCCTCACCAACGCCCGGAAGGTTCGGAATATGCCAAAATCTCTCGCTATGGCTGGGGAAGGGATTATCATAAAATTCTGCACAAGAAATTGAAGGTTTTGGCAGATTGGGTGCGATCGCAAGGTGAAGGCATTGAAGCGCGGTATTATGCTGATACAGGGCCAATTCAGGATAAAGTTTGGGCGCAACGGGCGGGGATTGGTTGGATTGCCAAAAATGGTAATGTAATTTCGCGAGAATACGGTTCTTGGGTATTTTTGGGTGAAGTTTTGACGAATTTGGAATTAGTACCAGATTCTGGGCATACTCAACATTGCGGTACTTGCACTCGCTGCATTGATGCGTGTCCGACTGGGGCAATTACTGAGCCTTTTGTCGTTAATGCCGATCGATGTATAGCGTATCATACGATCGAGAATCGAGCCGAAAAATTGCCAGACGAAATTGCATCTAATTTACAAGGTTGGGTAGCAGGTTGTGATATTTGTCAAGATGTTTGTCCTTGGAATCAGCGTTTTGCAAAACCAACAGACATTGTGGAGTTTGAACCCTATCCTGAAAATATAGCGCCGACACTGACTGAATTAGCAGAAATTTCCGATGAAGAGTGGAACCGCAGATTTACGGCTTCGGCATTGCGGCGAATAAAACCCGAAATGCTGCGACGAAATGCCAGGGCAAGTCAAATTAATAGTTAGTTGGGAATTGGGCATAGGGCATGAGGCATTGGGCATTGGTAATTGGGAATTTTTTATCTGTTATGTGTTATTTGTTATTTGTTAGTTGCTTTCAATTACTAATATCAAATTTCCATGCCCGATGCCCGATGCCCTATGTCCTATGCCCCATGCCCAAAAATTAGTTTAAATGCTCAAAGTAATTATTTTTGATTTTGATGGTACTTTAGCAGATACAATTGATATTCTTCTGAGCATCACCAACCGTTTATCAGCAGAATTCGGCTTTAAGTCTGCCACGAAAGAGGAACTCGGTCAATTGAGCAATTTAACTCCTTGGCAAATCCTTAGATATTCTGGCATTTCTATCTTCAAATTACCCCGGCTGATTAGAAAGTTAAAAGCAGAGTTAGGCAATGAAATTCCCAATATCCAATTGTTTGCAGGAATTGAAGAAGTTTTATTAGAATTGAAAAGCCGAGGGTTCATCCTAGGAATTATTACATCTAATTCTAGAGAAAATGTCTTGGTTTCCATGAGAAATAACGGCTTAGAAGGCATTTTTGATTTTATTGATTCTGCGACAACTTTTGGTAAACACAAAATTATTTATCGGTGGCTAAGACAAGAAAATTTTAATCCTGAACAAGTCGTTTATGTTGGAGATGAAGTTAGAGATATAGAGGCGGCTAAAAGAACGGGAATTAAAGTCATTGCTGTAAGTTGGGGTTTTAATTCTCAGTCAGTTTTGGACGCGCATTATCCCGATTTTTTGATTGAACGTCCCCAACAATTGATAGAATTGATCGATAACTGGGAGTAATGTAACGCTTTTTTTCGGAATGTTGCAGAATGTTAAGTAGTGAGAATTTTGTGCGCGATCGCTTGAAAAGCTCGATCGGGCTTGATATAAACATAAATAGCAACACTTGCTTTATTCATTAGACAAAATTGGAGCAGCCCTATGTCAGCTTTAGAAACTTTCTTGACTTTTAGCTTGGCTTCAACCTGTGCAGTCGCAGCTTTAGCAACTTGGTTACGCTTCACAAACCCTCCTTCTGATGCTAAACGCGGTTAGAAGTTGTATAGCAGAATACCCTTCGACTTCGCTCAGGGTACAAAAAATGAAGAAGGTAAATGTAACAAAATCATTAACCTTTTAAGGTGCGCGACGCGCACCTTACCTTAAATTTCTAGCACAAGAATTCGCGCGGATCCGTGACATACCCAGTCAAAGCAGAAGCTGCGGCTGTATAAGGCGAAGCAAGATAAACTTGGGCTTCCTTGTTCCCCATTCGGCCGGGGAAATTCCGGTTAGTTGTAGACACGCAAATTTCTGGTTGATTCATCCGCCCAAAGGTATCTTTTGGTCCACCCAAACAAGCGGCGCAAGAAGGTGCCGCTGGTTCGATACAATCGGCGGCTAAGAAGATTTCCGACAGGGTTTGACCGTCGTATTTTGTGGTAAACATATCTTCGTAAACTTTCTGAGTTGCAGGCACTAAATAAGTCGGAACTTTGACTTTATTTCCTTTGATAATTCTGGCTGCATTCAGAAAGTCGGAGGTTTTGCCGCCGGTGCAGGAACCGATGTAAACGCGATCGATCTTGACATCGCGACAATTCCGTGCTAAGTCTCGATTGTCGGGAGAGTGTGGTTTGGCGACGACTGGTTCTAGTTGGCTGACATCATAGGTGCGATCGCTATAAAATTTCGCATCCTCGTCGGTGTAAAATGCCTCAAACGGCACATTAGTCCGGGAAGTCACGTAATCAAAGGTAGTTTTGTCCGCAGCTACAGTGCCGTTTTTGCCCCCAGCTTCAATCACCATATTGCACAGTGTCATCCGTTCTTCCATCGTCAAACGGTCAACTGTATCGCCAGCAAATTCCATCGCCCGATAGTTGGCACCGGCAACGCCAATATCACCAATAATTTGCAAAATCAGGTCTTTTGCTAACAGATAATCTGGTAATTCACCGTTGAATATAAACCGCATGGTGGCCGGAACTTTGATTAATAGTTTGCCGGTTCCCAAGATGAAAGCTGCGTCTGTATTGCCAATTCCGGTGGCAAATTGTCCGAAAGCGCCGGCATTGCAGGTGTGGGAATCTGTACCGAATAAGACTTCGCCTGGGCGTGTGTGGCCTTCTTGGGCTAGGGCGATGTGGCAAACGCCTTTGTAGTCGGGATTTGCTTTAAAGTTCGATCGATCCGTGATGTCGTAAAAGTATTTTATCCCTTGTTCCTGTGCAAAATCGCGCAGAATATCGACGTTGCGATTAGCGCGTTCATCATTGGTGAAAATATAGTGGTCGGGAATTAGCACGATTTTGTCTGGATTCCAGACTTTAGCGTTGTCGCCGAATTCCTTTTTGAATACGCCAATGGTGCCAGGCCCGCAGACATCGTGGGTCATCAATACATCTGTTTCCACCCAAATGTTTTCTCCGGGCTCAACTTTGGTGCGCCCTGATGCTTTGGCTAAGATTTTTTCGGTGAGAGTCATTCCCATAGTGCGATCGCCTTTTTTGATTAGATGCTACATCAATGTAATTGTAAGCGAAACATTCCCTGTGATTGAGAATACAAGTTAAAGAAATAGCAAAATATCCGGTTTGAGTCCGGATGCCTGTGTAGTGTCGCTTATGTCTTAAATGAGAGGGCTTTATATGAACCTGTCAAAATTATTATTGGGAACCAGCCTCAGTTTAGCAACATTTATTGGTTTGACTGCAAATGCGATCGCCACGAATCACACCAATTTCCCTGAAACCTATGTTGCCCAGCAACCTAATTGCCAAAATCCCCAAACTCAAACCGAGTTAAACATTTGTTCGGGAGTAGACTATCAGCGGGAAGACAAACAACTCAACCAAGTTTACAATCAAGTTCGCGACCAACTTTCGGCTAATCGTCGCCAACAGCTAATTGTAGCACAAAGAGCATGGATTTCCTTTCGCGACGGCAATTGCAAATTTGCTAGAAGTGAAGTTGAAGGTGGCACAATGGCACCGTTAATTTACAATAACTGTCTGCAAGACATGACTAAAAAGCGTACCTTGGAATTGAACAGTTATCTAAAAAACCAGATGCCGCAGCCGAATGGTAGCAACTATCAAACAGTCGATCGCAAACTTAATCAAGTATATCAAAATACAATAGGTACTCTTGCTGCATCCCGTCAATCTCAACTCAAGATAGCACAAAGAGCGTGGATTGTTTTTCGCGATGCTAATAGTAAGTTTGAAAGTTCTTTGTCTAATGGTGACAAACAACTTTCCTTGATTCGGATGACTGAACAAAGAACGAAAGATTTGATCGATTTTTCACAGCAAAGTCGGTAGAATATTGGGAATTGGGAATGGGGAATTGGAAACAGGGAATGGGGAATGGGGAATTGGGAATTGGGAATTGGGCATCGCTAATTATTAGTCTAAATTAGGAGACGGCAGTGCCGTGTCCCTACAATATTATTTTGGGTAGGGACACGGCATTGCCGTCTCCTCTTTCTTTCATTCCGGTACTAGATCCAATTTCGCTAATCCCAAATAACGAATACCTTCCGGCGTCACATCAAACCGACAAGGCAAAATCTCCACACCTACATTTATAGCCTGTCGGAACAATTGTCCGTAGGTGCGATCGGCACTATCCCCAGGCGCAAAACTCGTACAATCTCCACGATTAATAAAATATAGCATTACAGCCCTCGAACCATCCCGCACCACATCAATCAATTCCCTCAAATGTTTCTGTCCCCTCTCAGTAACTGTATCAGGAAATAGAGCCAATTTCTCATTCGCCCAAGTTGTATTTTTGACTTCCAGAAAAATTTGTTTAGTATCACCAGTTAGCCAAAAATCAACTCGACTTTTTTTATCCTTACCATAAACAACTTCTGGTTTGAACTCACTATAATTGCCCAACTCAGGAAACAAGCGCGATTCCAAAGCTAACTTAATCACTCGATTTGGCAATCCCGTATTCACTCCCACCCAAGTTGGCACAGTATCGCACACTTGAATTAATTCCCAAGTATAAGCTAGCTTACGTTTAGGATTATCGCTTGCAGATACAAAGACTGGATTACCAGGAAGATAAACATCAGTCATCGGGCCAGTATTTGGACAATGGGCTATGATAATTTCACCAGAAGCCAGTTCGATATCTGCAAAAAATCGCTTGTATCGCTTAACTAAAATGCCGGGTAAAAGAGGCGGATATTTGTAAATAAAATCAGTCATTCAATTTTAGATTTTAGATTTTGGATTTTGGATTTTGGATTTTATATTGGGGTATTATAGCACGAATTTAGGATTTCACTTAATTGAGAACCGCTATATTCATAGAAATTTTCTGAATTTATGTTACTATAGTTCAGATTTGCGATTAAACTTAGTGAAACCTTTCAACGTTAGCGTTTTTAACCATTTGTGTCTGAATTACAGAAGCCCTCTCGTTCCCTAGCTGGAATTGCCGGCATCGTCGCAGTCGCCACTTTGATTAGCAAAGTTTTCGGCTTAGTGCGCCAAATTGCGATCGCCGCAGCCTTTGGAGTCGGTGTCGCCGTCGATGCTTACAACTACGCCTATGTCATCCCCGGTTTCTTATTTATTTTACTCGGAGGGATCAACGGGCCATTTCACAGCGCCATCGTCAGCGTTTTAGCCCGCCTCGACAAAAAAGAAGAAGCAGCACCTCTAGTCGAAACTATCACTACTTTAGTCGGTGGTTTGCTACTGTTGGTAACAGTCGGTTTAATTATTTTTGCCGATTCGATGATCGATTTGGTAGCACCGGGATTAAGTAGAACACCAGAAGGTTTAGAAATCAAAGCCATCGCCATTCAACAATTTCGGATTATGGCACCGATGGCATTACTTTCGGGTTTAATCGGCATCGGTTTTGGCACTCTCAACGCCGCCGATATGTACTGGTTGCCATCAATTAGTCCCTTATTTTCCAGCGTTGCACTCATCGGTGGTTTAGGAATTCTCGCGCTACAACTCGGAGACAAAATTACTCAGCCAGAATACGCATTAATGGGCGGCTTAGTGTTAGCTTGGGGAACCCTCGCGGGAGCAATTTTGCAGTGGTTAGTGCAACTAGCAGCCCAGTGGCGCGCCGGCTTAGGAAAATTGCGTTTGCGATTTAATTTTAAACGCCCTGGAGTGCAAGAAGTAGTTAAGGTGATGGTTCCTGCTACTTTATCATCAGGAATGCTGCAAATTAATGTCTACACTGACCTATTTTTCGCATCCTACATCCCTCAAGCTGCATCTGCAATGGGTTATAGCGGGTTGTTAGTAATGACACCTTTAGGCATCATTTCTAATGTAATTTTAGTGCCATTCTTGCCGATTTTTTCTCGCCTCACTGACCCGCAAGACTCGCCGGAATTAAAAGATAGAATTCGTCAAGCTTTAATTTTGAGTGCGCTGACGATGATGCCATTGAGTGCTTTGATGGTGACACTTGCTAAGCCGATTGTGCGGATTGTTTATGAACGCGGTGCTTTTAGCCAATCAGCTTCTGAGTTTGTCGCGCCGATATTGATGGCTTACAGTATTGGAATGTTTGTGTATTTAGGACGCGATGTTTTGGTGAGGGTATTTTATGCTTTGGGAGATGGAGAAACACCTTTTCGCGTCAGTATTATAAATATTTTTTTGAATGGACTATTAGACTATTTGTTGGTAGGAGCTTTTGGTGCACCGGGATTGGTTTTGGCTACGGTGGGAGTGAATGTTGTTTCGATGATTATGTTTTTGTACTTATTAGATAAAAAGCTGGGTGGCTTGCCTTGGGGGGAGTGGAGTTTGCCATTTTTAGGATTGGCTTCTGGGAGTTCTTTAACTGCTTTTGTGACATTGGCTACTCAGCTAGGATGTCAAAGGGTTTTTGGTACTGAAGGTTTCCTAATTCAATTAATGGAGTTGGGTGTGTCAAGTTTTGTGGGGTTAGCAGTTTTTGCGGTGTTTGTTAGTCAGATGAAATTGCCGGAGGTTGATATGTTTGTTGATCGCATTAAACATCAGCCCGGCCATCCGCCGGCGGGCGGCGGCGGTCGCCTCGATCTCGTCCCGCCGCCACTTGTCGTACTCGGGGAACCGCTCGCCGGTCAGCGTGCAGGCGTCGATGAGCGACCCGCGGAGGTCTCGCTCGTAGCTGAACTTGGAATCCGCAGTGTGCGGGGCGTTCAGCAGGAACTGGCGTGTCGGCTCGACCGCCGCCGCGTCGCAGTTCCGCACCGCCGATTCGAGAAGTCGGAACACCGCCACGTCCTGCGAGTACGGGTCGGGTTCGGCGGCGGCGAGTTCCAGACAGGCGGCCACGCTCGCGTCGGTGTGGATGTTGCCCATCACGCACGCGGCGGTGAATTGGTACGACCAGTCGGCGGCAGCCCACTGCTCGCGGAACAGCCGCACGCACTCGTCCGACCCGATCCGGCTGAGGGCCGGTTGCAGGTCGTCGAACCAGCCGTCGCCCTCGGGCATGAGCGCCACCAGCGGGGGTACGGCGTCGGCCAGTTTCATCCGCCCGGCGATCCGCACGGCGAACATGTCGAGGTAGTGGAACTCGTCCGCGTCGAGCGCGTTCACCCGGTCCAGAACCCGCCCGGCGAGCGCCGGCCGACTCGCCGCCGTCCGCTCCAACTGCTCGGCCTCCCTCATCTCGGGCGTCCGCCACGGCTCGTTGGAGCGGGTCAGCACTTCGGCCAGTTCGCCCAACCGTTCCCACACCGCGTCGTCGGCCAGCCCGTCCGTCATTCGCCGCAAGCCGAGTTCGAGCCGCTCTTCGTCCGCGAGTGCGAACCCCAGCACCCTCGCCTCGTGCGGGGCGAACAGGTCGAACGGGCAGTCGAGCAGCACCTTCACCAGCGTGCTCCGCCCGTTCGCGTGCTGGTCGCTCGGCTTGTTCACCGGACTCTTCGAGAGGGCGTCCACCGCCCAGCCGACGGACTCGGCGGTCTGCCGCAGGTCGGCGACCCCTGGGGTGTAGAAGATGAACTCGTGCGGGCCGTACTTGGCAATGGCTTCGAGGGCGGTGGCGGTGACGGCCGGGTCGGTGGTCAACGACTCGGCGAAGTAGTCGAGGGCCAGCCGGCGGACGCCGTCGCTCGGGTGCAGCAGGGCTTCGCGCATCTGATCGGCCGACAGTCGCATGGGATCGCTCCGTGATCGCGGATCGAATCGGGTGGCCGACTCTCGCCGAGAGTCGGACGGGGACGGCGGCTTGGGAGTCGGCCGTGGAGGGGGTGAGTGTTTGACGCGCTCCACGGGAGATTCCCCCGCGTCGG
>JAYSVM010000205.1:0-9971 GCA_043718495.1 Oscillatoriales bacterium
AAAGCAGGTGAAAGGCTCTCGAAACCAGCGCAAAACTTACAATAAAATTAGCCGACTCCATGCACGAATAGCTCGTATTCGCCTAGACTTCCTTCACAAATTAACAACTTATTTAGCTAAAACTTTTCAGCTAATTAAGATTGAAAATTTGAACGTCAAAGGGATGATGGCAAATCATAAGTTGGCTGGAGCAATATCTGATCTTGGGTTTTACGAATTTCAGCGTCAACTCGACTATAAATGTCAAATGTATGGAGCTAATTTGGTATTGGTAGACCAGTGGTTTCCTAGTACAAAAACTTGCTCAAATTGTGGCACTAAAAAAGATATGCCACTAAGCGTTCGGACTTTTGATTGTCCTGCTTGTGGCATATCTTTAGATCGCGATTGGAATGCAAGTTTAAACATTTTAAATTGGGAACCCTCGGCTTGAGGGGGATAGCCTACTTATCTTGGGATTAGTCGTCTACCCAACAGCGTAGGAAGTGAACTTTGGATTGTATCTAAAGATAGCTTTAGATAGGTTTAGATAAGTTTTACGAAGCAGTTAAGATCTCACCAGCGTTTGATATCGATCGCCCAAGTGTCTTTCTTCTTTCTTCGTGTCCTTCGCGTCTTCGTGGTTCATTCGTTCTTCCTTCTTTTGGCACTTTTGTGGACTTTTTTTAAACGAACCGCGAAGGCGCGAAAAGCGCGAAGAAGGAAAGTTAAGATGTGAGAATTATGCGTTTGATGCCTTCTTTGAGGATCGGAACGTTGAAGTTGATGAGAAGGGCGAGGGTGTTTTTGGTCATTTTGAGATAGGAGATGACTTAGGCTTCATGGATGGGAGCTAGCTTTTCAACAGCTTTTAATTCGACAATTAGGATATCGCCAACCAGAAAGTCTAATTGACCTTCGCCCACTGAATAACCTTTGTAGGTTATGGCTACTGGCTTTTTAGGGTGACAAGGTATCCCCCGTATCCGAAATTCAATTTCTAAGGATTCCTGGTACACAGACTCTAAAAATCCTGGCCCCAAAAGCCGATGCACCTCGATCGCGGCCCCAATCGCTCTATAGGCTAACTGTTCTACCTGTTCGCCCAACTGTCTCATTCTTCTTTCTTCTTCCTTCGCGTCTTCGTGGTTCATTCTCTCTTCCCTCTCAATGTGTCGATCGTACAAATAGCATATCCGTTCTAAAATCAAAGGTAATTAACCTAAATTTGAAATAGACACCACATGGATACTAAAGCTTTTAAGCGATCGCTACAACAGTCGGAAAATTACCACCGCAAGGGTTTTGGCCATCAAGCTGAGGTTGCCGATGTGATGAAGACTGCTTATCAAAGCAGTCTAATCCAGCAAATTCGCGACAATAATTACCGACTGGAACGCAACGGCGTCACGATTCGGCTGGCCGAGGCTTTTGGTTTTTGTTGGGGTGTGGAACGGGCTGTGGCTATTGCTTACGAAACTCGCCAGCATTTCCCAACTGAACGGATTTGGATCACGAATGAGATTATTCACAATCCGTCGGTAAACCAGCATTTGCGGGATATGGAAGTTGGTTTTATTGCGATCGAACAGGGACAGAAAAATTTTTCGGTGGTTGATACTGGGGATGTGGTAATTTTACCCGCTTTCGGAGCGAGCGTCCAAGAAATGCAGTTGCTCAATGATAAAGGCTGCAAGATTGTTGATACAACTTGTCCTTGGGTTTCTAAGGTTTGGAATACTGTTGAGAAGCACAAAAAGAAGGATTATACTTCGATTATTCACGGCCAGTACAAGCATGAAGAAACTGTTGCTACCAGTTCTTTTGCTGACAAATATTTAATTGTGCTGAATTTGCAACAAGCTGAATATGTCAGCGACTATATCATAAATGGTGGCAATCGCAATGAGTTTATGGCTAAGTTTAGCAATGCTTATTCGGCTGGTTTTGACCCAGATGTCGATTTAGAAAGGGTTGGTATTGCTAACCAAACTACTATGCTCAAAACAGAGACGGAACACATTGGCAAGTTGTTTGAGCGGACGATGATGCGGAAGTATGGCCCGGATCATTTGAATGAACATTTCTTAAGTTTTAATACTATTTGCGATGCCACTCAGGAACGGCAAGATGCGATGTTGGGTTTGGTAGAGGAAAAGTTGGATTTGATGGTGGTAATTGGGGGTTTTAATTCTTCTAATACGACTCATTTGCAGGAAATTGCGATCGACAAAACTATTCCTTCTTATCATATTGATTGTGCGGAACGTATCTTGCCAGGAAATCGGCTCGAACACAAGCCTCTGGGGGGTGATTTAGTCATCGCTGAAAATTGGCTACCGGAGGGCAAAATTGTTGTGGGGATTACTTCGGGTGCTTCGACACCAGATAAGGTTGTGGAGGATGCCATCGATCGCATTTTTGAGAGAAAAGCCACCGCTGTTGTGTAATTGTTTGTCTTGAACACTCAGATTTCCGACTTCTTGAAGAAGTTGGAAATCTCACAACCAGTCTTTGATCTGAGTCTAAACTTCAATTAACCAAGACTCGCGGGCTAAATACCCGTGGAAAATCCCTCACTTTAATCACTTTTATGAAAACAATTCCTTTGCTCGCCATTAGTTCTGTGCTAGCAATTTTGGTAAGTGCGATCGCGATTATCTCTGTACAAAATGCCACGTTAGTATCCTTAAACTTTACCTTGTTTCAATCCATACAAATGCCCGTAGGAATAGTATTAGCTCTCAGCCTTAGTACCGGATTAATCGGAGGTGCAATTCTCCGACCACTGTGGGCAGTTTCTGCTTCAAAGCCAGTTACTGACAGAGAAGAACTAGAGGAAGAGATCTAATAATTGTACATTCAATATTCCCGTAGAGACACGGCATTGCCGTGTCTCTACTACATACCTGAAAAGTTCTATAATTGCTGACACCTTCTTCCTTCTTCCTTCTGTCATAAAGAATAAACCTGACCATCAATCAACAGCCTAGTAATTCCCTTAGCTTGCAAATAAGGCGCAGTTTTTTGCAGCATCTTGCCATCAGGAATCTTAAACACCCTTTGATGACGAGTCGCAAATCGCCTCGCGACTCGGTGGTTATCAAAAACTGGCAGAGTTTTCTCGCGAATTTCTGCGGTCGGAATTTGACCCAATTCACCAAAAGCTTTCAAAGGTCTAGTGATTAACTCTGCCGCTCGATCGACCACCAAATAGCAAATTTTAGGAAGAGACGCTTGGCTTAAAGGCAAAACTTGAATCAGCGTTTGCGCGCGAAGCCCGATCGATTCACCGGACGATCGCAAACCTAGCAGACTTCCTTCCAGCAGAGAGTCTTCATCCTCCAAATCCTCCCCGTCGAAGTCATCTAAATCATCCTCATCCTCATCCTCGTCCTCATCCTCATCCTCATCGAAATCGCTAAAATCTTCACCTCCCAGGAGTCCTTCTGCTGGGAGGATTGACTTTAATTCCGCAGTTATAACAACCTCATCACTGCGATCGCCAAGATTAGCGACCCCGGCTGCTGATTCGTCAGAAACATTCAAATATGAGCCGAGATTTCCTCGCTCCTCAATGTCAGCAACTGGTTCAGCAGCCGATAAAAAACGCCGCCGGATTGTTGGTCTCGAACTTGCCACTAACGACGGCTCAACATTTGAAGATAAAGGATCTGAGCTACTTGGAGAGGATGACAAGTCCAGTGTCACCTTTGCCTCTTGAGAAATAGTTGTACGATCAGATAAACGCTTTTGTTTTTGCTGCACCAAAGATTCGTATTCCGACTCAGACACAGCACTCTGAACCAGTCGTCTGATTGTCGAACTGCTCACCCCATAGGACTTTGCCAGAGTGATCGTATTCTCGTCCGACTGTCGGTAGAGCCTGATAATTTCGCGTTTATCTGAATCGGAGAGTTTTGTAGGCGTCATCCCAAGTTTTCCAGCAAAAAGACATATCCAAGCGCAGGCTAACTGTCAACGAACTCTGAATTTGAATTGTTTGTTAAATTTGAATCTGAAAAATGTTGTCGAGGGCTACAAAGTGTTTGCAAGCCCAAGGGCTTGCCAACAATCCTCTATCTCAAATTATTAAGCAGCGCGCCGACTGCGCCTGCTCTGACGAGAACGGGTTGAAATATCATGTTCCAAGACAGCTCCTATTCCAAATAAGATGGCGCTGAAAACAAAAAATACTTCCAGCAAACTGCCACTTTGGTAAGTACCCTCTGCCTGAGTATCACGCCACTTAAAGTACATATCTGCGATGTACAGCGAAAAAGTTGCAGCCGCGATCATCCGCCAAGATTGCGAAAAACGTCCTCCCCAGAATGCCAGCAGCAGTGCTGTAGCAATAATCAGCAGAAAAACGTCACCCACAATGTAAAACAAATTGATGGCATAAGCATAGGGTAACAGTTGCTTGTCCAGTGCTATCACCCATTCTGGAGCTTTACTTTCTGCTGTTTCTGCTCCTTGTCCAGACTCAGCAGGCGAGGTCAATCCTTTCGCCTTTGAGGTCGGGGAGTCTTTCAGGGCAGGAGCTTTAGTTGTTGCTTTAGTTGAGTCTGGTGCAGTTTTGGTCACTACTTCCTGAGTCGATGCCGGAGCTAGCCCTAACTGTACCCTCCAAGAATCAGGTGCGGCAACCCAGAGCGCTACAACAATCCCAAATGCAGCAATTCCCGATAACAGACCCCACTGCCAAATTTCTAAATTCAGCCGCTTGGAGGTAACAGCCACAAGCATACCCCCAATCAATACCACGTAGCTGCCTAGATAGAAGGCGTCTGCTGGCGAGACATCCGGGCTGACCTCGAAATAAAGTTCCCAAATACCAAATAGCACACCAGCGATAAAATAGAACAGCATTCCCAGACCAATGCCCAACCACACGTTGCGTCCGCTAGCCATATGAGGGCTTTGCCAGTTTCTAAAACAAACTAGTGCAGCTCCGAGATATGCCCCGCATTCAAAAACATAGGTGCCGATCGAGTACCAAAGTGGTAGACCCTCTTCTTGTGAAAGGGGGACGCTGAACAGTAAAAAAAACAGCAGCGCCATGACAGCCCAGACAATGCCCACAATGACTAGAGTTTGAGCTGACAATAAAGATGGAGATGTAGATGACTTTTCTGAAGTGCTACTCATCGGAAAATTTGGGTTTGAAACCCCGTCCTTTTAGGACGGCTTTACAGTTCTCCACGAGTTGTAAGCTAGAAACTTACAATCCGTTGGTTTGGCGTTTTGACACAGGCGTTTTCCTGTGTCGAGAGCGTGTAGGCTAATGCGGGATTTTTTTACATCCTCGCCGCCTACATAACATTTCCCATATTTGGGATGTTTGACAAGTCCTCCACGCTTTAATCCTTGGGACATAGAACCACCATAAGGACGGCGATATCCATTTTGACCAGGGTTGAAAACGTGTAATTGCCTGCGGTAAATCCGGATGGATTTGCATTCCATCACCGCTGTATTTTCTGGCCGAGAATCACCACCTACCATTAGATAAGCCATCACCCAAGAATCAACACAATGAGCATTAAATCCATTTGATAGCTTAGCCTGAGATTTTTTAAAACCTAATTCTTGACGTGTTAAATAGGTATCGTTATAACCATCAAATTTCGTAACAGGAGCGATTTTCCTCAGTTCGGAGTAGCACCATTGTTTACCAACTTCCAAGGGTGAAAACGAGGTGTTCCATGTTTTGCATCCTTTTTTTGTAACCGCTTTAACATCCTCAATTCCGATATCCGATATCGGGAAGATAGCGGCGAAAACCTTGATCACTCGAATCTTGAATTGCCATCGTGCTTTGGTACTAGGCGGGATGCCGCCCGAATTTCGGTTTTGGCGATTCTGTCGATATGGTGTTTTTCGATTACGTCTTGCACGTCTAGCATTGGTACTGGCTTCCTCAGCATCTTTAACCCAATCAACAGCGTGGAACTGTTGGTTTAGGTAAGTATGAGCTTTGGATTTGACCGTGTACCCTTCCCGCTTAGAACCTGGGTCTATGCCAACGGCTATGGGTTGCGTATGACGATTAGACGGCTCAATATTCAAGCGGACACAGAAAATTCCCTTACGAAAAAATGGTGTTGCTTTGCCGGACTTAATCCAACGTTCTGCCCTGACGGGTGTCGTTGGCATTAATGGGCATTGATTTGAACCGATTACAGGGACGCATTGCATGGGTTGGATTTGGCGATAAGCCGGTGCTATATAAATCCCTTCGACTTTGACTAACGGAGTGGTTACGGGTTAGGAAAAGCGCCTGTAACGTCCAATGAAAGTGCCACCTTCAGTTAGTTCAAATTGGTTTTTCAACCGTTGTCTAGTCCTACTTGCGCTTGTGTTCTACCTATGGCGAAAGTTTCCCTACAAGCCCCATCCCTTTAGAGTGGGGTTAGTGACAGATATTCCAAAAAACCTAACTAGCAGTTAAATTGCCAGAAAGTAGGTGGTAACCAAACTAACTTAACAATTTGGTCGCAAATACAAGTTGGCAATCCAACCTACATATCACATACCGCCTACACCGCAACTGTTTAACCAATTGCCAAAAATTTTTACCCCGAAATCCATAACTTGTTGAGGGCTGATTGTTTGAGCCAATCAATAAACTGATTACGCTCTTGTGCTGGCATATCTTCCAGGACATCGTTCACTCCCTCAGCAAAGTCAGTATTGCCAAAATATGATTTGCCCAAACGGTGCAGTTCTTGCAACAAGGTCTTAAGATGCTGATCTTGCCAAGGAGGTACCTTGTGACCTTGTAAGGGACTAACGGTTAGCCAATTTTTTATTGCATCAGGGGAGTCTGCCATGGGGAAGCTTCCCTGTTGAAATACTTTGGCGATATCTTTCTGAAACGATGCGGCTTGTCTTGCCCCTAGGAGGTCTTCTACATCGAAGTAAACAGCTTGGAGCAGCAGTAGGCAAGCCTGTGCGAACAGCGGTGGTTTGGCAGCGGAAGTACCTGTCGGTTCTTCGCCGACAAGCTGGTCTAGACGAACCTTGCCCCAGACGCTATATCTATCCGGCTCTTCTAGCAAAACACAGGCTTTACCTTTGTTGTCGGTTAAGTCCCGCCATAAGGCTCTGGCGTCTTCTGCTTGTTTCCCGTTGAAAGCGCTGATTAGGCGGAACGTCTGCCCCTGATAATTGAGAATGGGGATTTGCTGATCCCGTTTTGGGTGTTGAAAATTGGTTATTTCAACATCCTGCCGTTTCAGAATAAACATGACACTGTGATTTGACTTCTGTCATGGCCGAGGTGCTGTGCTAGTTGACACTCCTCGACCCGAAGGCACGAGGATTCTTAAGACATTTCGATCCTAATATCCCTATTGCTAGGGTTCCCAGGCTGACTACGGAAACCACGTTACGTGTGTAGTCATATCTCCTCTTTGAGTTTTTTGGGCGTAGACTTTCCCCCAGTCTGGGGGTAGGTTTTTAAATCTTGTCTGATACCTTGACTATACCATACGCTTGCGCGTGGATATTTCTACCCAAATACATGAGGATTTATAAGGCGATGTGAGTCAGCGGAGTGCCGTTACTTCGACCCAATTTTCTGGTAACTATTGGTTTTGGGGTCTTTTCAGAACTTTGTTAAATTTTTGCTTGCTCGATCGCACACTATAGCGATACAATGCTGCTGTTAGCAAAATTCTAGCTAACTTTCAATTTTTGTGGGTGCGTAACTCAGGTGGATAGAGTAGCTGCCTTCTAAGCAGCGAGCCGTAGGTTCGAGTCCTACCGTACCCATCAACTAAAACCTAATAACATCAATGCTTTGAGCCGTTCTTTACCAAAAAGGAGAGAGCGGCTCAAACCTTATTTGTTGTGCGTTTGTTGTGCATTTGTTGTGCAAGATAAATGCACAACAAACACACAACACTGCCTATCTGGGTCAGATGGTATCCCGGCATCGTGTCGGTAGACACGGGTTAACTCTCCGAGCCCAATATTTCCAAGAACGTCTCCACGTCTACCAAGTCCGCTCTCGACTTTTTACGCCGCCCTTTTAACTGGTTTAGCAAGATAGCAGCCTCTGGAAATTCTGCGACTGCCAGACCTGAGTTTTTAATTTCAGTACGATCGGACTGTACTTCCTTAAGCTCTTGCTCCAACATCTGAACCTTTAGCCCCAAGTCCCCGTTACGCTCGTGCAGTTGTAGCAGTTCCTTATCCTGTTCTGTGAGTTGCCGAGATTGCGATCGTAGTTCTTGCTTAAGAATTTCATTCTCTGATTTTAAGTTACCTACCACAATCTGTAACTGACTATCTGTAACCTCTGTACCAGGCTTGAGTAACTCAGGGGAATCACTCAAGCCCTCAATTTTCCCGGCAGTATATCCTGTAAAGCTCTTACAGATTCTTGCAAGGCTTTTATTTGTTCCTCAAGTGTCGATATCCGTGTATCTGTAACTCTACCTGTAACTTCCCCTGTAACTGCGTCTGTAACTATATTCGCAACCTCCCCTGTAACTTTGTCTGTAACTTTCCCTGAGTGACGCGGCACAGGGGGAGTGTTTAGGTTTTGTGCAATCTCTTCGAGCTTTGCAGTAGTTAAGTCTGCGGTCTTCCCTATGTAACGCTTATGTAACTTCCCCGCCTCTTTTCTGTAACCGTACCAGTAATCACCACCCTTACCCGATTCCTTACGTGCTGTGTAGGGTTTATTTGAGTCAGTAGGAATAAATCTGAACGAGGTTACAGATTGTAACCAGTTATTGCCCTTGGGAGAATCTAGCTCAAATACAGCATCAGACTCTAGTTCTACCAGTCCGCTTGATATTGATGGGATGGATTGTTTGGTCACGATAGTTACCTATAAGTTACTTACGCGTCTCTGTAACCACTATATGCAACCTATGGGTAACTGTCAATGGGTTACACAAATTAGTTACATAAATTTATTGTGTAACTATCATTGCTGGTAATGAAGACATAGAAAATCCCCCCAAGGTCGGGGGATAAGATTCTAGCCGTCAGCCGTCAGGCAACATTTATGAGATTTTCATAATGTCCTCTGCGGGGAACTGCACCCGCTGCATTCCATGAACCAACTTGTCAAACAGGATGGTAAAAGCTTGCTTACTATCTCGTAGCCACCATACCTCCGCAATACGACCTTGTTGACCTAGGTACATGGAATTATCACTGCGGGCAACAACAACTCGATCGCCTTCCTTTAGTTCTGGCTTGGGAGCAGTCTTTTCTGTAGTACAGCTCTGCATTAGGGGTTGTGAAATTTCTGAAGGTGGTGTTTTTGTATCCACAGTATCCACACTAACCTCTAAAAGCTTACTAGCTAAAGGTTTAAGGGTGTGGATAGGGTTATCCACAGTGTATCCACACTTATCCACACTTTTACCATCTAAACCAGTCAAAAGTGTGGATACTGTGGATACTGTGGATAAGGGGTTATCTACACCTACAACCTTTACTGTGCCTTGGTTCTGGGCTACTGTGGATACTGTGGATAAGGTTGCGGTAGAAAACAAGATTCTTTGACCTTTTGTTGTAACTTCCCCATACTTCATAGAGGCTAATTCCGCAAACCATTCTCGAATCTGCTGGTTTTTTGGGCGGTGCTTTGAGTCAAAAGCTAGGCTTACGTCACGAGCCGAAACAGTCCCCCCTTTACACTCTGCCAGTGAAATAATCTTGACCAAGTTGGGAGCAAGCGCGGACGGCTCACTTACCTCAAGGTTTATGTTCAAGGCTTGTTCTGTGGTGTATTGGGCAAACTTGATAGCAGCTCGAACGCTCTCAACTGATATGTACTTGGAAACCTTTTCGCCACGATGTGCAGCATGGATGCAGTGAATGATTGTGGCTAACTTGCCAACCTTCTCGGCGGCTTTACCTAACATCGCCCTCATCCCTTGCTTTGGGTGGTTCCTTCTTTGGGAGTCGCAGTGGTTGTAAAAGGATATGAATAAGTCACAAGCAGCGTCGTCTAGCTCAAATTG
>JAYSVM010000206.1:0-31985 GCA_043718495.1 Oscillatoriales bacterium
TGTTGAGTGGTAGGATAGAATCTATATTGGAATCTTGCTTTCATTGTTTGTCGTTTGTTTTACTATTCCATTCTAACAGGCTCGGTAAAATTTACCAAATAATTAAAGCCGTCCTTAAGGACGGGGTTTTAAACCCAATTTTTTGATAAATCGAAAATCATCTCAACTGCTTCGCCCAAATTGTTGGCAATTAAGTCTGGTTGTTGACTTTCTAATTGCGATCGATCGCGAATCCCGCACAAAACACCAATTACCTTGACACCGTGAGTCTTAGCTGCTACAATATCAGCCTCCGTATCGCCAACCATCCAAATATCAGAAGCCTGCGGCAGTTCGGCCAGAGCTTTTGCCATCAGCAGCGGCTTATCCTTAACATCCCCGGTCTTAACATAATCGTTGGGGAGACAATAACGGCGGTCTTCTGGGAAAAATCTCCCTAAATTGCAGCGGTTGAAGGCCTCGTCCAGTTCCCTGACCCGACGCATCGTCATCACTACTAAGTCTACTCCAGCCCGTTGTACCTTTTCTAACGTTTCTACCCCTCCGGGCGCTAGTTGATCGTACTTCAGATAGGGGAAGGTATGAACAGTTTGACGGCGTTTTTGGGCAAATTCACCAGCTTGAGTGGCATCCAATCCTGAGAGAATACCGATTTCGGTTTCGGGAACCCGCGCCCGCTTCATGTCCCAAAACTCTGCTTTTGGGAGTTCCCGCACCTGTTGGTCAGAACCTTGAGTCTCCGCAAGACATTGCTGATAAACTCGATAATAGCGATCGGACACATCCATTATTGGACCATCAAAGTCTGTAATCAGTCTCAGCATTTAGCAGAATATGTTTAAGATTGTATCATTATATAGATATCAGAGCCTCCACAAAACTTCAAAAGAGTTTTAAATGATGGATCTTATTTGTATCTAGATTTATATATATTTGGCTGTAAAGATAAATTAAAGCCGGAGAGGTTAATTATTTTCTGTGAAGACGTGACAGATAGTACCAATCTTCAGCAAAGCATGGTTCGATCACTAAATGAAAACAACATGAAAGTCAATACTCAATCTACATCTCGCGATTATATTGAGGAAATCCTCAATTCAATCAATGATATCTTATTAGTGACAACGGCATCTGGGAGAATCAAAAAAGTAAATAAATCCACCCAATTATTATTTGGCTACACCGAATTAGAATTGATCGGCAAACCAATTTCCATGATTACCCCTAACGAAGACTTGCTGCGTCAAGTCAGCCAGTTACCTACGGAACTCAAAAACGAATCATGGCATCAAGTAAAAGTAATTTGCCATACTAAAAAAGGTTTAAATTTAACTGTCGCTTTTTCTTGCTCTACTCTCAAAACAACGATAGAAAGCAAGCACTTAGAAACTGAAACCCTACAAGATTTTGTCTATATTGGCAGAGATATTACCGAGCAACAGCGGACAAAAAAGCGTCAAGCCGCACAGTATGCTGTAGCTCACATCATGTCAGAATCTGGTTCCTTAGAGAGCGCAACTCCGAAGATTTTGCAAGCTATCTGTGAAAGTTTGGGGTGGGATCTTGGTGAACTTTGGACACCGGTGGATGAAAAAGAGGCTAAATTTGATGCAGATAATCAGCGCGGAAAAGTCCGATTTTTGTTCGCGACTCCAGATACTCCTGTGGAAGAAGTTCCTTTTATGATGCGAGTGGGAGTTTGGTGGCGAGGGAATGAAGTTGGCCAGTTTGTGGAAAATTGCCAGCAGATTATTCTTGAGCCTGGTGAGGGTTTGCCGGGAGTGGTTTGGAACACTGGTTATCCGCAGTGGATTACTGATATTCTTAAAGATGGTAATTTTGTGCGATCGCATTTAGCCGCCAAAGCAGGCCTGAGTTCTGCCTTCGGTTTCCCGATTCGTGCTAGCGGTCAAATTGTAGGAGTAATGACTTTTTTCTGTCGGATTAAACAACCATCGGATGAAGACTTGCTTCAGATGATGGCTGCTGTTGGTTCCCAATTGGGGCAGTTTGTTAAGCGCAAATATGCAGAAAAAGAATTGCAAGAAGCCGAAGCTTCGATCAGAAATTTATACGAACAAGAAAAACGGCAAAGTAAAAAATTGGTTCAGCAAAATGTAGCTTTAGAACAGACTAAATTAGAGTTAGAAGCTGCTAACCGTGCCCTACAAAGACTCGCGTCTGTGGACGGTTTGACTCAGATTGCTAACCGTCGCTGTTTTGACAAAACATTACACTCGGAATGGCAGCGGATGGCTAGAAATCAAGAACCAATATCTTTGATTTTGTTGGATCTGGATTTTTTCAAACTCTACAATGACCATTATGGACATCAAAGAGGAGATGAATGTTTAAAAAAAGTAGCTCAAATTTTAGATAAAAATGCTCAGCGGGGAGGCGATTTATCTGCTCGCTACGGAGGCGAAGAATTTGCAGTGATTTTGTCCCAAACTGACGCTATGGGAGCAATGCGGGTTGCAGAATCAATTTGTAGCGATTTGAAAGCTCAGGCAATTCCTCACGCACTCTCAAAGGTAAATCAGTTTGTGAGTGCGAGTATCGGAATCGCTAGTACAGTGCCTCATCCTGAACTATCTTTTGAGTGGTTGATTGGGGAAGCTGATCGATCGCTTTATCAAGCTAAACTAGAAGGACGCGATCGGATAATTTATCTCAATTCTTCAACTTTTTCTAGTTAGTCAGCCTGTTGAGGCTCTAAAAAATCCCTTCAGCCTCGCAAAGGAGCATTTTT
This sequence comes from Oscillatoriales bacterium, assembly GCA_043718495.1. GTDB lineage: Bacteria > Cyanobacteriota > Cyanobacteriia > Cyanobacteriales > Microcoleaceae > Microcoleus. The sequence continues at coordinate 2,753 of JAYSVM010000206.1, forward strand.
TGATGATAATTGTGAGACAAGCTAAAATTGCTGATGCACCTGCGATCGCACGAGTTAACATAGACACTTGGCGCACAGCTTACCAGAAAATCGTACCAGCAGATTACCTCGCACAACTATCCTACGAAAAGCGAGAAAGCAATTGGCGAGAAATCCTCGTAAACGCAGAAAAAAATAAAGATTTTGTGTGTGTTGCTGAGAATCAAACAGGAAAAATTGTTGGCTTTGCTGCGGGCGGTTACGAACGAACTGACAAATATATTTATAAAGGAGAATTATTTGCCATCTATATTTTACAGGAATATCAGCATCAAGGAATCGGACGAAAACTCGTGGTAACAGTTGCAGCAAAACTGGCTAAATTAAACTTAAATTCGATGCTGGTTTGGGTTCTGGGAGATAATTCAGCCTGTAGATTTTATGAAATTTTAGGAGGTAAGAAAGTTGACGAACACCAAACAAACAGAGCAGGAATTGTAGTGAAGGAAATTGCCTACGGGTGGACAGACATCACAGTATCATTCCTTAGTTGACTGTTAACTGTTAACCGTAATCCTCCCTAAAATCGTTATCATCGCTCAAACTTCCCCTCTTCATTTGTTCCAGTTCAATCGCCTCAAACAAAGCCCGAAAATTCCCAGCCCCAAAACCTCCAGCTTGCACTTTTTGATCGTTAACTACAGCAACTCGGCGTTCGATGATTTCAAAAAAGAAAGTAGGTTCAGCAAAAATTGGCTGCGTGAAAATCTGCAACAACATCGCTTCGGGAGTATCTTCTTGCCAATCTGCCAAAACTTGACAGGCTACAATTTCTTGCCAATCTGTCGGGACATAGTTTTGATGTTGTTGTAATTCGGTATAATAAGTCCAGGGAACTGGCAGAAAAGGCAAACCGCGCGATCGCAAATCAGTAACAACTCCCACAATGCGATCGGTTTGCAAAGCCATATGCTGAATTCCCGGCCCCCGATTTGCATCCAAAAACTCTTGAATTTGAGAATTAGCTGATGCCGATTCATTAACCGGCAGTTGGACTCCACCTTCAGCATGAACCATAACTCGGCTCCGCAAAGCCGATTTTTCAGTCTGAATATCAAAATTTTGCTCAGTCTGAAAACCTAAGACTCTTTGATACCAATTAACAGCAGTGGACAAATCCCCCGTTTCCACGTTTAACACTACATGATCGATCTTGGTAAACAGCGGAAGTTCCGAAGAATTTGATAGCAGTGGATTTTCATCACTTCCCTCGATTAGTGTGTGGCTCAAATCTCCCCAGCCAGCAATTTTTGCCCACTTAAAACAGCCTCCGACCTTCAGACCTTCTTGAATCGGTTGGAGAACTTTAGCACCCTGGGTGGCTGCTCTAGCCATTGCTAATTCAATATCTTTCACCCGGAAACCAACATCGGCAATACCAGGAGGATGCAATTTCAACCAATTAGCGACGGGACTAGCGGGTGTCAGGGGGGAAGACAAAATAAAATAGATATTACCACTGTTCACAACTTCAATGTGAGTGTGGCTGTTTGGATACTGTGCTGTTGCTCGAAAGCCTAATTTGCTGACAAACCAGTCCCGCAACGTTACTGCATCTTCAGTGTAGAAGTGAATGCGATCGAACTCCATAATCAATAATTGAAAATGGCAAGTGAAAAATGGCTACTCAGGAGAGTTGGGACGCACAACCGCAAGGAATGGAGTGAGGGCTGGATAATTTTCATGGGTTTTTTATCAGTGCAACTAATAATAGTCTAAAAATAGCAGAGATGATGTCATCCTGAAGACTGAATTTTGCTGCTAAAAAAACAAATGACTTTCCGGCTGAATATTAATCTCCATTGGCACAGCTTGTGGATCAGCAGAAAGAGCAAACATAATTGCATTGGCAGCAGTTTCTGTACTCAACATTTTTGACCTATCTACCTTCAAGCTCACATTATCCCAAAACGGAGAATCCACCCCACCAAAATAGAATAGCGTAAACTTAACACCGTAGCGGCGCAACTCATCTGCCATGCACTTGCTGAAACCAACCACGCCAAACTTTGAAGCACAATAAGCTGTTCCCATCGCCATCGAATGCTTGCCTAAAATGCCGATGACATTGCAAATGTGACCAGATTTACGATCTTTCATCACATTAGCTGCTGCTTGAGATGTGTAAAAACTGCCTTTCAAATTCAAGTCAAGCATCGCATCTAAATCAGCGGGTTCTAGCTTGTTCCACTGCTTAAGAATACCCGCACCGGCAGCATTTATCAACACATCAACTTGTCCGAAATGCTCCAGAGCTTTCTGCATCAGCGTTTCGACTTGTGGCAACTGGGTAATATCTGTAGGCACTGCGAGTATCTCGGTTGTCGGCAATTGGCTGGCTAAAGCGTCTAAACGACTGCTGTCTCTAGCTGCAAGCACTAGGTTTGCACCCGCATCCGCTAGTTTGTGGGCCACCGCTGAACCGATTCCACCAGTCGCACCCACGATAACGACAACTTTGTTCTGCATATTCCTTTACATTTCTTTACATTGTGTTTGTATGATAACTCAAGTTGTGGGGAGATGGGTATCGGGCATTAGTTCCACCACTTTTTCATATGGAAATAAAGTTAAGAGCTATGCGATCGTATCTACAAGTAAACTGGTCTATCTACATCAACCATACTTCCCAGAAGCCACAGCCGCAGCAGCCAGTCGCTCCATACCAGCTCGAACAATCACTGCTAAGTCACTCAGTGGCATACATTGAATTTTCTTAAGCAGCTCGTTGGTATCCAGAGGTTCCTGCACCGGCTTGCCTTCCAGGTGAGCCATGAGCTCTTCCATCGTAAAGCCTGCTCTTGTCGCAATCTGAGTCAAATTTTTCGTATCTGGAAGTACCTGCCCCTTTTCCCAATACAAGACAGAAGCAGCAGAAACTCCCAACAGCTTGCCAAAAGCAGTCAGACTCATCGAGCCCCGCGCTAATTTAACAACCTCACTCAGTTTTTTCTTAGCTTCTGCGTCCACGGTATCAGCCACGAGATAACCACAATTCCTAGTTTACTTGTGTACCAACAAATTTACCTGTCTTGCTTGACAGGAGAAGATTTAACAGATATTATTTTAATTAGATTGAAAATTTTAATTTTAATGAAAACGAATTTAGGAGAAATAGCAATGACCAAGAGACGCAATCTAAAAACTCACAAGCCCAGCCGCACCCGTCAAAGCCTTACAGCCTCCGGTTGGCTAAAACCCCAGCGCTGGCAAATCTCCAAAATAGAAGCAGCCGAAGCTCTGAGAATGCCCGTCAACCGCATAGTCAAAGTTTACCCCAAACAGCATCAAGTAATAGTTGTTTACCTGAACAAAAAAGGGCAAAAATGCAGTTCCTTTTTCAGCTACAGACTGTTTGCCAGATGGCAGCAAGAGACGATCGCAGCCATAGCCAGTTGTCGAAACCAGCAAACTTTCGCACCCCTAGAGATCATAGTACAGTACGACCTCGAACATTTCAAGTATCCCGTCGCGATCGCCGATGCAATTTGGGAAGCCCTACTCAACCACATCCGTCAACTCATCAGAGAACAAAGGCACACACAAAAATGTGCCTAAGTTCTCCATCAACCAATCAATTAGAAGTAGAAGCAGCCAACTCAGCCAAACGATCCTGCTGATCCTGAGAAATGCAAGTCTGAATAATCTCCTCAATATCCCCTTCCAAAACACTATTGAGAGAAAAATTCTCCCCCAAACGGTGGTCGGTAGCCCGATTATCCTTATAGTTGTACGTGCGAATTTTTTCCGATCGCGAACCAGTACCAACCTGTCCCAAACGTAGCTCCTTCACCTCATCCTGCTGCTCCCGCAACTTTATTTCATAAAGCTTAGCTCGCAAAATCTGCATCGCCCGCTCCTTATTCTGCAACTGACTCCGCTCTTCAGTACAGAAAATCCGAATCCCAGTCGGCTTGTGAAACAAATCCGCAGCAGTTTCCACCTTGTTAACGTTTTGGCCACCAGCACCGCCCGATCGAGCCGTACTCATCTGAATATCCTTCGGATCGATGTGAATCTCCACATCATCAACCTCCGGCATCACAGCCACCGTCGCCGTCGAAGTGTGAACCCGGCCACTAGCCTCAGTCATCGGCACTCGCTGCACCCGGTGTACCCCAGCCTCAAACTTCAGCTTGCTATAAACGCTATCACCCGTCACTTCCAGAATTACTTCCTTAAAGCCGCCCATATCCGCCAGTGACTCACTCACCAACTTCACCATCCAGCCTTGAGTTTGAGCGTAACGAGAATACAACCTGAGCAAATCTCCAGCCCAAATACTAGCTTCATCTCCGCCAGTACCCGCCCGAATTTCCAACATAATATTCTTATCATCATTTGGGTCGCGAGGCAGTAACAAAACCTTCAAACGACTCTCGAAATGATCTGATTTTGACTCAAGTTCCTCAACTTCCAGCGCCGCCATTTGCTGCATTTCGCGATCGCTCGCTGCTTCCTTGAGAACCTGTCGCGCACCCACCAAATCGTCCTGAGTTATTTTCCACAGCTCAAAAGTATCGACCACATCCTCCAAGGACGATCGAGCTTTTGCTACCCGCTGAAACTCATAATTATCCCTAGCCACATCCGGGTCAGCCATGCGGCGAGTCAACTCATGAAAAGTTTGCTCCACCGACTTCAATTTATCCAGCAAATAAGATTCAGCCATTGTCAAATGTCCTCCGTCAATCGATTTTAGATTTTAGATTTTAGATTTTAGATTTTAGACTTTAGATTTTAGAATTGAATAAGCAGTTGCGATCGCATCTCGATCGCACTCAACTACCGCATTGCAACTCTTCAATCTAAAATCTAAAATCCGAAGGCAGTAAGTTGTCGGTCGAAAAAACTACCCTCAACAAACTGCGGACAATTGACAATCCGGCTACTTCTTCTTTTTGCCTTTAGAAGCATCTGACTTGGCTACTTCCATCTTGATCGGTCCAGAATTTGCATCTGCCGTCGGCATTTCTACATCTGTCATGCCATATTTCCGCATAAAGCGTTCCACACGACCTTCAGTATCAATAATCTTCTGAGTACCAGTATAAAAAGGATGATTCCCAGACCAAACATCAACTTGCAGTTTAGCTCTAGTCGAACCAACCGTCATTACGTGTTCCCCGTTGCAAAAAACCTGAGATTCGGGATACCACTCAGGGTGAATGCCAGCTTTCGCCATTTTTTTTACTCTCTAATTTTTGAATTTACAACCATTTTAGCTGTTCTAGGACTTCCATAGGAACAACAGTAGCAATTTTCCGCGATCGTTGGCTGTGAAAGCCAGAATCAGGAATCAGAAATAGAGATTGAAAAAAAGAAGGATGGAATCGGGATAATTTTTCCTTCTTCCTTCTTCCTTCTTCCTTCTTCCTTCTCTGATCGATTACCGTTTCGAGTATTGAGGAGCCTTCCGAGCCTTCCGCAAACCGTACTTTTTCCGCTCTTTCGCCCGTGGGTCACGAGTCAAATAGCCCTCAATCTTGAGAGGCTTACGGTTATCTGGGTCTAATTGGCAAAGTGCTCTAGCGACACCCAAGCGAATTGAGTCAGCTTGGCCTGTCAAACCGCCGCCTTCAACTTTCACCAAAATATCGTACTCATTTTCTAGACCCAAAGTTTCCAAAGGAGCCTTAGCTAGAGCCAAATAAGTTGGGTTGAATTGCAGGTACAAATCCCCTTCTTTACCATTCACAGTCAATACACCAGTGCCGGGAACCAAGCGCACCCGTGCCACTGAACATTTGCGGCGACCGGTACCCCAGTACACAGCGCGGCCAGTATCTGTTGCTTGCATTACTCATTTCCTCCCGGAATCGTGTGAACAATTAACTCTTCTGGTTTTTGAGCTGCGTGCGGATGCTCAGGCCCAGCGTACACCTTCAGCTTAGTAAACAATTGTCTGCCCAAAGAAGTGTGAGGTAGCATTCCCCGAATCGCTTCTTCGACAATTCTTTCGGGCAAACGTGCTTGCAATTTGGCAAAAGTTTCTGTTTTCATCCCACCCGGTCTTCCAGAGTGGCGACGATAGATTTTCTGGGTGCGTTTTTTGCCAGTAACAGCAATTTTATCGGCATTGATCACAATGACGAAATCGCCCGTATCCATGGAAGGAGTGTAAGTCGGTTTGTGTTTTCCCCGGAGGTACGTGGCAACTTCAGTTGCCAGACGGCCGAGTCGTTGGTCGGCGGCATCGACCACGTACCACTTGTGCTCTAGGGAGTCGTGAGTAGGGACGTAAGTTTTGTTCATTTTTTGTTGTTAATTGTCAGTTGTCAGTTGTTAATTGTTAATTGTTATTTGCTAATTGTTATTTGCTAATTGTTGCCAATAACTAATAACCAATAACTAATAACCAATAACTAATTTTGGCTGAGTATCATACCAAACTTCTGGATCAAAGGGAAAGTCTTGATAGCCAACTCGCAGCAGGCATAAACCTTGAGCGGGGGCGGCGTATTTTACCAGTTCTCGGCGTTCATTGACCCAAATATCTGTAAAATCGTCGATCGCCCTTTCCCCGCGACCCACCTGCACCAGCAACCCCACCAGCAGCCGCATCATCCCATACAGAAACCCTCTCGCCTGAACCTCGATATAGATCAGAGGCCCAGAACGGTGACACTCTGCCGCTTGCACGTCAACCCAAGAATGGGGCCTAGCAGACCCCGCACGGTGGAAAGCTGCTAAATGGTGACGCCCGATTAGGGGCTTCATTGCTGCCTGAATCAAAGATTCATCCACCGGCGCGTGATAATAATGCCAAGCTACAGGACGTACAAACAAATTTGCGATCGGGTCTGTATAAAGGGTGTAGCGATAGCGCCGCCAACTGGCTGAGAACCGAGCGTGCCAGGTAGGTTCCACCTTTGCCGAAGCTCGAATTAAAATATCTTTTGCCAGTCGAGAGTTGAGAACGCTTGCCCAGCGGTGAGCCGGAATTGGGCCCTGGGCATCAAAATGGGCTACTTGAGCAGCGGCGTGAACTCCTGCATCAGTCCTACCGGCCCCGTACAGCGTTACCGGACGCTCCAGAACATTCGAGATTGCTGTTTCAATCTCTTCTTGTACTGTACGCTGATTCGGCTGTCGCTGCCAACCGTGAAAGTCTGTGCCAAGATATTGGATCACAAGAGCAACGCGCTGCATCGATTCAGGGTTTTCGATTTGGGATTTTGGATTGTCAATCATAAATCAAAAATCTCCAACCCAAAATAGAATTAAACCAGTTCAACGATCGCCATTTCGGAATTGTCACCTTGACGGGGGACAGTACGCACAACGCGAGTGTAGCCGCCGTTACGCGAACCATACCGTTCTTGTGCTGCTTCAAACAGTGCGTGTACTAACTGTTTGTCGTAGATAAAGCCCATAGCTTGGCGACGAGCGGCTAAGGAGCCATCTTTTGCCAAAGTAATCATTTTGTCCGCCTCTGAACGCAGCGCCTTAGCGCGGGCGAGAGTAGTAGTAATTTTACCGTGACGGATTAATTCCGTGGTCAACGAGCGCAGTAGTGCGCGACGCTGGTCAGCCGGTTTATTAAGTTGGGGGACGCGACAACGGTGACGCATAGCAGTTGGTAATTGGTAAGGGGTAATTGGTAAGGGGTAATTCGATAGTTTTGAGTCTTGAGTTTTGAATTAAAAATTCAAAACTCATCCCAGGCAAAGCATTTCGAGCTAGGCGTGGCAAAATCAAAACTTGGTTACTAACTACCCTTCGATTAACTTTTAGATGACTTTTCCTGCGGCAAGGTAATGCCCAAGCGCTTTTGCAAAGCTTCAATCACTTCTTCAGCAGATTTCTGCCCGAAGTTCTTGATCTCCAGCAAATCTTCTTGGGTATAATCCAATAAGTCTGCCACGGAGTTAATTTGAGCTCGCTTGAGACAGTTGTAAGCCCGTACTGACAACTGCAATTCCTCGATCGGAATTTGGCTTGTAGGATCGGTTACACCTTGAGATTCGGGTTTGAGGGAATCTTGGGTGATGTCCTTGAGGGGTGCAAACAGGTCTACCAGGATGTGAGCAGATTGACTCAGAGCTTCTTGAGGAGTCACACTACCATCAGTCCAGATTTCCATAATCAGCCGGTCTTTCTCGACAGTGCCACCTACGCGAGCGTCTTCAACGCTGTAGTTGACTCTACGAATCGGCATAAAAATGGCATCAATGGACAGAAAATCCAAGGCTGCTCCATCATCGCGACTACGGTCTACCGCTCGGTATCCGATCCCTTTTTCAATCCTGAATTCCATCTCCAGAACTGAGCCTGGGGAAAGAGTCGCAATATACTGAGAGCGATCGATTATTTCTACCTCAGAAGGTACATCGAATCGATCGGCTGTTACCGTAACAGGCCCCTCAATCCGCAATCTACCTATTTGCGGCTGCTGAGAATGAGTTTTGAGGACGACCTCTTTCATATTCAGCAGGATTTCGAGAACGTCTTCTCGTACACCTTCGATTGTGGCAAATTCGTGATTGACACCTGCGATTCTGACTGAAGTTACTGCTGTTCCTTCCAAGTTTGACAGCAGAACCCGTCTCAGCGCATTCCCAACCGTTGTTCCTTGACCGCGGTCTAGCGGTTCGAGGACGAATTTTCCGTACTGACTCCGATCTTTGTCAGTATTAGACTCAATACATTCAATTTGAAACTGCGCCACGGAGTGACCTCCCTTTTCCACTGTTGATTTTTGATTTTGGATTTTAGATTGCAGAGCATACCCCTGAACGGATTTCGGATTTTGGATGGACGGGGCAACACTTAATACCATTAATTATTGGCTTTCAGCAATTAGCCATTATCCAAAATCTAAAATCTAAAATCTCAAATCGTTTTAGACTCTACGCCGCTTGGGAGGGCGACAGCCGTTGTGAGGAATTGGGGTAACATCTCTAATCAGGGTAATTTCTAGTCCTGCCCCTTGTAGCGCCCGAATTGCAGTTTCTCGTCCTGCTCCTGGTCCGCTGACCATTACTTCTATTTGGCGCATCCCTTGGTCGTTGGCTCGGCGGGCGGCACTTTCTGCTGCTGTTTGAGCTGCAAAGGGAGTTCCCTTCTTAGCTCCTTTAAAACCGCTGGAACCGGCTGACGCCCAGGATATTACTTCGCCATTCAGGTCGGTAATAGTGACGATCGTATTGTTGAAGGTAGACTGGATGTAGCCTACCCCATTCGGTACATTCCGTTTCTGCTTTTTTGCACCAGATTTCTTGCCTGTCTGTTGTCGCGCCATATTAGTCTCTTTAACTTTTCTGTCAACTAATTTCCCGAAGCGCTAGGAGCCACCAGCCCCCAGCGTAATTTTCCAAAAAAGACGTTACTTCTTGGAAGGTGCCTTTTTCTTGCCCGCGACTGTTCGGCGGACGCCCCGACGGGTTCTGGCATTGGTGCGGGTTCTCTGACCCCGTACCGGCAGACCCAAACGGTGACGACGACCGCGATAAGTCCCGATGTCCACCAGGCGCTTGATGTTCATTGACTCCCAGCGCCGGAGGTCCCCTTCTATCTGGTAGTTTGCTTCTACATGAAGCCGCAGGGCGGTCACATCTGCTTCAGTTAGATCCTTGACACGAATGTCAGGATTGACGCCTGTTGCAGCGATAATTTTTTGGGCCCTAGACAGGCCTATTCCGTAAATGTATGTCAGACCTATTTCGACGCGCTTATCGCGTGGAAGGTCTACCCCGGCAATCCGTGCCACACTTTTGTCTCCCTAGTTTTCCTGTTTGGCTACAATGTTCAATTAGGCCGCAGCTATCTACTATTCCTAATCTTTCGATTTTCTAACCCTGGCGTTGTTTGTGTTTTGGGTTACTACATATCACCATCACTCTGCCTCGACGGCGGATGACGCGACATTTTTCGCAAATCTTTTTGACAGATGCTCGAACTTTCATCTTTCTTCCTGCCTGGAGAACCCCGCTATACCGCAGAACAGGCACGCCCGCACTGCCTGTATAGCGGTGGGAGGAGAGACTGGGCAAGGTGTAGGCCTCTCCTCAATTAAAATTTATGAAGCGCGGGTTATTTTATGAAGAAACCCGCTGACACTCAATCCCACTACTGGGGTTAAGTTTGCCTGTTTTTCGGAGTTAAGGGCGATCGATACTTTCACGACTTAACAATGAATTAACTCTGTACACCCGTGGGTTGTTGATGCCCTTCTCCACAACACTACAAACCTAGCACTATAGCATAAATTTGATGGATTTTACCAAATTCTCTCTAATTAAACTTAGAATTAGTTTTTAGAAAGTTTTATCTAAGCCTATTTTTTACGAAGGCGATAAGTAATCCTGCCCTTGGTCAAATCGTAGGGGGTTAATTCTACTTTGACACGATCCCCAGGCAGAATTTTGATGTAGTTACGGCGGATCTTACCAGAAATGTGAGCCAGTACGTTAAACCCATTATCTAGGTCAACGCGAAACATCGCATTGGGCAGGGAATCCACCACTGTCCCTTCCATTTCAATTAAATCTTGCTTAGACAATTTGGTATTACCTCAACTCTACATTTGATTAACTAGGAGTGTCCGGGCTTCCTTGTCGAACCCAAAGTTGCAAAACGGACGAGTCAAAAATCTCACTGTTAATCAACCCTCAGACAACCCTTTAGCACAAAAAGCTCCTAGTTAACACATCTTAGCAAAAGTTGTTGGGGTAACAGGCTCGATTGAGAAGGTTTAAGAGTCTACCGAAAGAGCTTGTTGGAGTTGAGTCGTAACTTCCTCCATCGATTGATCCCCATCAACCGCAACCAACTGTTGGCGGTCTCTGTAGAACTCAATCAAAGGCTCGGTTTGGTCGCGATAAACTTGCAATCTACGGCGAATGGTCTGCTCATTGTCATCTTGGCGACCCCGCGATAATAGACGAGTTACCAAGATGTTGTCAGGGACATCCAAATTGACAGCCCTCAAATCGCAGTTCTTGCCAGACTTCCCACCCTCGACATCGCAAAGCAGTGTGTCAAAAAACGCTGCTTGTGGTACTGTGCGGGGAAAGCCGTCCAAGATCCAGCCAGCACTAGCATCTGGTTGATTCATCCGTTCTTGCACGATATCCATCAATAACTGGTCGGGAACCAAGTCACCGGCATCCATATACGCTTGGGCTTTTTGACCCAAGGTAGTTTTTGCCACTACGCAAGCGCGTAGGATGTCACCGGTAGAAATGTGGGGTATTTTCCAGAGAGTGGCTAAAAGCTGAGCCTGAGTTCCCTTTCCTGCCCCTGGAGGCCCCATAAAAATCAGTTGCATTGCGATTACTTCACCATTCCTTCATATCGTTGGGAGATGACATAGGTTTGAACTTGTTTAGCGGTCTCGATCGCAACACCGACTAGAATCAGTAAGGAAGTTGCACCGAAGCCTCTAAAAGTTTGCACCCCGATCGCACTTTCCACAGCAGTTGGTACAATAGCCACCAGACCGAGAAATATCGCTCCCAAGAAAGTCAAACGGTTCAAAACCTTCTCAATATAATCGCTCGTTTTCTGACCAGGGCGAATCCCAGGAATACTGGCACCCATTTTCTTCAAGTTCTGAGACATATCCACGGGGTTGACAATCAACGAAGCGTAGAAATAGCTAAAGAACAGAATCAAAGTCAGATAAAATAGCGCATAAGCCCAAGGCGCAGGGCCGCTAGGACTCAAAACATTTGCCACTTGAACCAAAAACGGGTTATTCAGAGACTGAGCTAAGAAAGAAGGTACAATCAACACCGAAGATGCAAAAATGATCGGCATGACTCCGCCTTGATTTAAGCGCAGGGGCAGATAACTACGACTCTCCCGATAAACCTTGCGGCCGACTTGGCGGCGAGCAGAAATAATCGGAATCCGGCGAGTACCTTCCTGAACAAAAACAATCCCAACAATCGTCACCAAAAAGACCAGCAACAGAACAATGACGCGGCCTACAACTTGGGTGTCCCCACTTTGAGCCAATTCAAAAGTTTGTCCTAGAGAACGTGGCAAAACTGACACAATGTTGATAAAAATCAACAAAGATGCTCCATTACCGATACCCCGTTCCGTCACCAGTTCCGATATCCACATCACAAACATCGACCCGGCAGTCAGAGCCAAAGCAGTTTGTGCGATGAATAAAGGTGCTGGAACCTGAGCAAAAGGGCTAACCCAAATAGCAATTCCAACACTTTGGAGAATTGCCCACGCCAAAGAAACGTAGCGAGTAATTTGAGAAATTTTGCGCCGCCCTGCTTCCCCGTCATTTTTCTGCATATCTTCTAAACTTGGCAGAGCCGCAGTGAGAAGTTGCACAATAATTGAAGCATTGATGTAGGGCAAAATCCCTAGAGCAAAAATCCCCAAAGCTGATAAGCCGCCGCCTGAAAATAGATCCAAAAAACCAATTAAAGGGCTATTTTGAACATTTTGGGAAAAGGCGACGCGATCAATGCCGGGGACTGGCAAGTGGACGCCCAAGCGCACTAAAATCAATAGGCCGATGGTTACGAGGATGCGGCCCCGTAAACCCGCAGCTTGGGCCATCTGCATGAACGTTTCTTGTGCAGTTGGCGCTTTCTCTTTACTAACGTCCATAGTTACGATTTTGGATTTTAGATTTTTGCTTTTGGACTAAATCATTTTCTGATAGCAAGGTTGAGGATTTGAGATTTGGACACATTCTCAAACCTCAAATCTTTAAGCAACTAATTCGCAACTTCCACCAGCGGCTTCAATTTTGGTGCGAGCACCAGCGGTAAAAGCCTTGGCGCGCACTTGCAGAGCCACATTTAGTTCGCCATCTCCTAAGATTTTCAGCGGGCCATTGTCACTATTGACGATTTTTGCTTGAATCAAAGAGGTCAGAGTAACTTCTGTGTTTGCTGGCAGCGATGCTAATTTACTTACATTAATGGTAGTGTACTCTTTGCGGTTCACTAAAGGGAAGCTCTTCAGCTTAGGGAGGCGGCGGTAGAGAGGATTTTGACCTCCTTCAAAACCGGGTCTAGTTCCGCTACCGGATCTAGCTTTTTGACCGCGCATCCCTTTACCGGAGCTCGCGCCTTGACCGGCCGAAATACCTCTGCCTAAGCGACGGCGGCGTTTTGTGGAGCCTGCTTTTGGGCGGGCGTCTTGCAATCTCATAGTTTTGGTTGTTGGGTTTGCAGTAGTTTTGATTGAGCGAGTTTTGAGTTTTTGAATTTTTTGATTCCAAACTCAAAACTTACAGCGTTCCATTGCCTAACCGTATAGGTTTTCTACTGGAATTCCGCGCTCTTGAGCAACTTCGGACAAGGTGCGAAGAGTGGAGAGGGCGTTGACTGCGGCTCTAGCGTTGTTTAAAGGATTTCCTGAACCTAGCTGTTTGGCTAAGATATTACGGACTCCTGCTAGTTCGAGAACAGTTCGCACTGCTCCCCCTGCAATTACCCCGGTTCCGGGTGCTGCTGGGCGCATCATCACTTTGGCTCCGCCGCCTGCACCGTTGATGGGGTGAGGGATGGAGTTAGATTTAGTCAATGGGACTTCAATTAGGTGCTTTTTGCCGTCAGCAACGCCTTTTTTAACGGCACCGATGACATCGCTAGCTTTGCCTACTCCAACTCCAACTTGACCGCGTTCATTGCCGATGATGACGATGGCGCGGAAGCTGAGTTTTTTACCACCTTTGACTACTTTGGTCACACGGCGAATCTGAACTACCCGTTCTTGCCATTCGGATTCTTTTTCGCGCGTTTTGTTGTTACTTTTTTTCTTGTTGCGCTGTTCTTTTTGTTCTGCCATGTTTTTGTCCTTGGGGAATTGAGGATTAGTAACTGGTAGTTGGCAATAATGAGAAATTAACAATTAGGAATTAAGAGTTTTGTTATAAATTCTTTTTTCCTTCTTCCTGATATCCGTTACATCCGTTACATCCGTTACATAATCCGTTGCCGAACTTCCTTCTTCCTAAAATTCTAACCCGGCTTCGCGAGCTGCGTCTGCGAGGGCTTTGACTCTACCGTGATAGAGGTTGCCTCCGCGATCAAATACGACTTTGACTATGCCAGCGCTGGAACAACGTTTGGCTATCAATTGACCGACTTGAACGCTGGCGCTGCAATTGCTTCCGGAACTGAGTTCTGATTTCAATTCTGGATCGAGGGTTGACGCAGCAGCCAAGGTGTGCTGTGTCATGTCGTCGATTACTTGGGCGTAGATGTGTTGGTGCGATCGAAATACCGCTAATCTGGGACGTTCGGAGGTACCGAACACCTTGCGCCGCACGCGGCGGTGTCTGCGGTGGACTGACTCTTTGCGAGTAAGCTTCATAGTTACTTCTTACCTGTTTTGCCTGTTTTACCAGCTTTGCGGCGGACGACTTCGCCGCTGTAGCGAATGCCCTTACCTTTGTAGACTTCAGGCGGACGTACCGCACGGATGCGGGCTGCTGTGTTGCCTACGAGTTCTTTGTCAATGCCGGAGACAATGACGTTTGTGTTGCCTTCTACTGCCACTGTGATGCCTTCTGGAGGGGGCATTTCAACGGGCTTGCTGTAACCGACGTTTAAAATCAGGTTCCGTCCTTGAACCTGTGCCCGATAACCTGTACCGATAATTTCCAGACGACGCTGAAAACCTTGGGATACACCTTCGACCATGTTAGCGACTAGGGTGCGGCACAAGCCGTGCAGTTGGCGGGCCACGCGAGATTCGTCTCGGCGTGTGACGAGTAAAGTCTCGCCTTCGAGTCCCATCAGGATTTCTGCTGGTATGACTCTGGAAAGTTCACCTTTAGGGCCTTTGACGGCAACTTTTTGGCCGTCTAGGGTGATGGTGACTTTCGTGGGAATGCTAATCGGACGCTTGCCAATTCGCGACATAGTTTTTTGTCCTTTGTTTTTAGTTAATTAGTCGTCAGTTGTCAGTTGTTAGTTGCCAGTTGTCAGTTGTTAGCTGTTAGTTGTTAGTTGTTAGTTGTTAGTTGTCATCATTTGCTACTAACCACTAACCAATAACTAATGACTAATGACTGCTGACTAATGACTAATGACTACCAAACATAACAAAGCACTTCTCCGCCTAAACCTTGGCGACGAGCTTCTCGATCGGTCATAATGCCGCTGGAGGTGGAGATAATGGCAATGCCAATTCCGCCTAACACTCTGGGCAATTCTTTACGGTTCGAGTAGACGCGCAGTCCTGGTTTGCTGACTCGCTTAAGTGCCGTGATGATGGGCTTGCGAGTTTTGCCTTTGTACTTTAGAGAAAGCACTATAAACCGCTCTATCCCTTCTGGTTCTGCTTCTTCAAATTCGCTGATAAAGCCTTCACTTTTGAGGACTTTAGCGATGCTACGGGTCATTTTTGTAGCTGGAATTTGTGTTGTTTGATGGCGCGCCATGCATGAATTGCGAATGCGCGTCAACATATCTGCTATGGTATCGTTAGCTGCCATGTTTTGCTCCTTACTCTACTACTTAGTTGTCCCGGAAGGGCATTCCCATTTCTTTGAGCAAGGCGCGTCCTTCTTCGTCGGTTTGTGCTGTGGTGATAATTGAAATGTCCATGCCTCGAATTTGATCGATGCTGTCATATTCTATTTCGGGAAAGATTAGTTGTTCTCTCACGCCCAAGCTGTAGTTGCCGCGTCCGTCGAAGCTTTTAGGACTGATGCCGCGAAAGTCTCTGATTCGGGGAAGTGCGAGGTTGATTAGTCGATCGAGAAAATCGTACATCCGATCGGCTCGTAGTGTCACCATGACACCAACGGGTACTCCTTTGCGGATTTTGAAGCCTGCGATCGCCTTTTTCGCTCGCGTCACCACTGGTTTTTGACCTGTGATGATGCCAATTTCGTTGATAGATGAATCTAATGCCTTAGCATTTTGAGATGCTTCTCCCAAACCACGGTTCACGGTGACTTTGAGGAGTTTTGGTACCTGATGGATATTAGTATATTTAAACTGATCCATCAGTTTGGGTACAATCTTTTCTAGGTAAAGAACTTTGAGTTTGTCTGGCATTGTTTTTGGGTTTCTTTAACTGTCCCTGGGCTTGGTCAGGGAATTTTTAGTTGTCAGTTGGCAGTTGTTAGCTAATGACTAATGACTGATGACTAATTATCGAGGATTTCTCCGGTTTTTTTGAGCTGTCGCAGTTTGCGACCATCTTCGCTAAAGGTATAGCAAACACGACTAGCTACTTTTTCTTTTTCGGAGTAGTGCATGACATTCGAGCTATGAATAGGAGCCTCAAATGTCACAATTTTACCCGATTCCCCTTCTTGCTGAGGCTTGACGTGTTTGGTTCTGACATTTACACCTTTAACAATTACTTTGCTGACTTTAGGATAGGTTTTTAAGATTTCTCCAACTTTCCCTTTCTCTTTGCCAGTAATAATTTGAACGGTGTCGCCTGCTTTGACGTGCATTCTATGGCGCTGCGGTTCGCTCGTTGGTTTACCCTTTTTTCCGTACATTTTAAAGTACCTCTGGGGCTAAAGAAACGATTTTAGTGAAGTTTTTGTCGCGCAGTTCACGGGCGATTGGGCCAAAAACGCGAGTGCCTTTAGGGTTGCCTTCTGGATTGATAATAACGGCGGCGTTATCATCAAAACGAATGCTCATGCCACTGTCGCGACGCAATGCTTTGCGGGTTCTGACAATGACTGCCCGGACGACATCGGATTTTTTGACTGCCATATTGGGAATGGCGTCTTTGACGACGGCAATGATCACATCGCCGACTCCGCCGTAGTGGCGGTTACCGCCTCCCAATACGCGGATGCACATTATTTTGCGTGCTCCGCTATTGTCGGCGACATTTAAGTATGTCTGGGGTTGAATCATGGTGATTGATGATTGGTAATTGGTAATTGGTAATTGGTAATTGGTAATTGGTAATTGGTAATTGGTTACTACTGCCAACTGTCAACTGCCAACTGCCAACTGTCAACTGTCAACTGTTAGCCGTTTTTTGTACCGAAGATTTCAGCAACTGTCCAGCGTTTTGTTTTGCTCAACGGACGAGTTTCAGTGATGCGGACTCGATCGCCCGGTTTGCACTTATTTTCTTCGTCGTGAACCTTGTAACGTTTGGTGCGGACTACGATTTTGCCGTATTTGCTGTGGGAGGAGCGGTTTTCGATTGCCACTACCACAGTTTTGTCCATTTTGTCGCTGACTACTACGCCAACTCGTTCTTTAACTGCCATACCTACCTATTTTTGTTGTGCAATTGAGTTTTTTGTAACTGCTGTGCGATCGGTTCGGCGACTTCTGTCTCTTAGCTAACTGCTGCGGTTGAGGCAGCCTGTTCGGTCTCTATAGACTGAGCTAATTTTTCAGCAACAGCAGCAGCCTCAGCCACCCTTTGCCGCTCACGTTCAACTGTCATCAGTTGAGCTAGTCGGTGTTTGGCGTGCTTGAACAAGTGGGGCTTATCCATACGGCCGGTAGCTTGGAACAACCGAAGTTCCATTAATTGGCGCTTGACGGCTAAAATTTGCTCTGCCACTTCGGCATCGTTCAAATCTCTAGATTCTTTAATCTTGGGTAAAGACATAATTTTGTCGTTGATCGTTATGACTACTCGTCTTCGCGAGTGATGAACTTGGTTTTAATTGGCAATTTGAAGTCTGCCAAACGCATTGCTTCGCGAGCAATTTCTTCGGTCACACCACCAATTTCAAACATTACCCGACCCGGCTTGACGACGGCAACCCAAAACTCAGGTGAGCCTTTACCAGAACCCATCCGGGTTTCTGCTGCTCGCTGGGTGACAGGTTTGTCGGGGAAAATCCGAATCCAGATTTTGCCACCCCGGCGGATGTAGCGGGTCATGGCGCGCCGTCCGGCTTCTATTTGGCGAGAAGTGATCCAGGCGGGTTCGATAGCTTGGAGCGCGAAGTCACCAAAGCTAACTGTGTTGCCGCGGGTGGCAACACCGCACATTCTCCCACGCTGTTGTTTGCGGAATTTGGTTCTTTTAGGGCTTAACATGGCTGGGGGATTTGGTAATTGGGAATTGGCAATTAGTAATTGATAGTTGGTAATTGGTAATTGGTTTTGAACCCTTCGACTACGCTCAGGGCATCGCAACTCACCATTCACCACTGACAATTAACAGTTAACCACTAGCCTTCGTTCGATCTATCTTCAAAATCCTGACGGCGACGCTTGTTCTTGGTACGAGGCAAAGCTGCATTCGGGGCGGCGATTTGCTCCTGTCCAGGAATAATTTCGCCTTTGAAAACCCAAACTTTAATGCCGAGGATACCGTAGATGGTTTGGGCGGTGCAGTAGGAGTAATCAATGTCAGCACGCAATGTGTGCAAAGGAACTCTTCCTTCCCGCGTCCACTCAGTACGGGCGATTTCTGCGCCGTTGAGTCGTCCGCTGACTTGAATTTTGATGCCTTCAATGCCTACTTTTTGAGCGCGGGTAATCGCTTGGCGAACTACTCGGCGGAAAGATACGCGCCGTTCTAGTTGCTGAGCGATGTATTCTGCGATCAGAGTGGCATCAGCATCAACTCGTTGAACTTCAACAACGTTGATACGGATTTGGCGGTTGTTGCCGAGTAGCTGTTGCAAACCGACTCGCAATGTTTCAATGCCTGCCCCACCGCGGCCTACAACAACACCAGGTCTGGCTGTGAACACTTCTAGGTCGATTTGATCGGCTTTACGTTCAATTCGCACTGAAGAAATCCCAGCGTTACTGAGGTTTTTGCGGACGTACTTGCGAATTTTGAAGTCTTCTTGCAAGAGTTCGGGATAGTTTCTGGCATCAGCAAACCAACGAGAGCGGTGCTCTTGGGTTATGCCGAGGCGAAAACCAATTGGATGTATTTTTTGTCCCATAACAGTTTCTCTTGGTTATTTGTCTAGGAGCGGAGCTACTATCACGGTGATGTGACAGGTTGGCTTGCGAATTTGGTAGGCACGACCTTGGGCGCGGGGTCTAAAGCGCTTGAGGACTGGGCCTTGGTCTGCGTAAGCTTGAGAAACTACTAGCTTGGATTTGTCCAATCCTGCGTTGTGTTCGGCGTTGGCTACTGCCGATCGCAAAACTTTAACAATTGGTTCGCAAGCTCGGTACGGCATGAATTCGAGTAGAATCAGCGCTTCTTGATAGCTTTTGCCTCGAATTTGGTCGAGAACTCGGCGCACTTTGAAGGGCGAACTTCTAATATAGCGGGCGATCGCCTTTATTTCGGATGTGGTATCTATAGCCATTGCGATTTTTGTAATTGGGAGTAAGGTAATTGGAAGGTAATTGGTAATTGGTAATTGTTTGCCGATTACCTATTACCTGTCACCTAATTAGGCTATCTTTTGGCCTTTTTGTCACCACTTTTAGCGTGACCTCTAAAGGTGCGAGTCGGAGAAAATTCTCCTAATTTGTGACCCACCATTTGGTCTGTAACGTAGACAGGGACGTGTTGTCTGCCGTTGTGAACTGCGATGGTGTGGCCTACCATTTGAGGCAGGATTGTAGAAGCTCGCGACCAAGTTTTAATTAACTGTTTTTGGCCAGCAGCATTGAGTTTTTCGATTTTTGTCATCAGATGGTCTGCGACAAACGGGCCTTTTTTTAATGAACGAGACATGATTTTTCTAATGAGTGAGTTGTCAGTTGTCAGTTGTCAGTTGTCAGTTGTCATGAGTCAATAAATAAAAACTAATGACTAATGACCAATGACTAATGACTAACTCTGTCTGCCACCCTTGCCACGCTTGGAAGATTTACGGCGACGGCGGACAATTAAAGCGTCGCTGCGCTTGTTTTTGCTCCGGGTTTTGGCACCCAATGCTGGTTTACCCCAAGGAGTTACAGGCCCAGAGCGCCCAATGGGAGCTCTGCCTTCACCACCACCATGCGGGTGGTCAACTGGGTTCATTGCCGATCCACGGACGGTTGGGCGACGGCCTTTCCAGCGGGTGCGACCGGCCTTACCAAGGCTGATGTTTCTAGCGTCTGTGTTGCCGACTTGACCGATGGTGGCGTAGCAATCGGCGCGGACTTTGCGTTGTTCACCAGAGGGCAATTTGAGGGTAACGTAGCTACCTTCTTTTGCCATTAGCTGAGCGCTGGAGCCGGCGGAACGGACGATTTGTCCGCCTTTACCTGGTACTAGCTCGACGTTATGGATGCTTGTACCTAGAGGTATGTTGCTCAGGGGTAGGGCGTTACCGATCTCGATCGGTGCGTCTGGGCCTGAGACAATTACTGTACCGACAGCTAAGTTCAGCGGATGAAGGATGTACCGTTTTTCGCCGTCTTTGTAGAAGACGAGGGCGATGCGGGCGTTGCGGTTGGGGTCATATTCGATTTCCTTGACGGTAGCAGGAATGCTATGTTTGTCGCGGCGGAAGTCGATGTCTCTATAAAGGCGTTTATGACCGCCTCCCCGGTGACGACAGGTGATGACGCCTCGGTTGTTGCGGCCTTGTTTGGTGTGCTTGTTGCTGGTTAGAGACTTTTCGGGCTCTGAGCGAGTAACTTCAGCGAAGTCCGAGACGCTTTTTTCTCGGGTGCTGGCGGTATAAGGTCGGTAAGAACGAATGCCCATAATTTTGCGATCGGTAATTGGGAATTGGTAATTGGGAATTGGTAATTGGGAATTGGTAATTGGGAATTGGTAATTAGAATTTGTGAAGTCCGAATTCATCCTTCATGCTTTTTTATTACCCATTACCTATTACCTATTACCCATTACCTATTACCTATTACTAAATTTTACACTTCTGGGAATAAGAGTTTGCGGATTGAATCTCCGTCAGTCAGAGTTACAGTTGCTCGCTTGTAACAAGGTTTGAAACCGACAAACTTGCCAACTCGGCGCTTCTTGCGCGGCGGGTTTTGGGTGTTGACTGCGGTGACTTTCACCTTAAACAATTCTTCGATTGCTGCTTTAATTTGTGGCTTTGTCGCTTTGGGAGCTACGTCGAATGTGAATTGATTCAATTCCATCATCCGGGTAGCTTTCTCGGTGAGAATAGGACGTTGGATCAAATCTGCGTAGTCGCGGGGATCGATTTTACTCACCGTAAATCTCCTGAATTTTTGCTATGGCTGTAGATGTGATGATAATTTTGTCAGCCGCAAGAACGTCGTAAACATTCAGGGAAGTTGCCAAGATGACGTTCACCAATTCGATGTTACGTCCAGACAAATAGACGTTTAGTTGCGGTTCTGGCAAGATTAACAGAACTTTTTTGTTGGGTTCGATACCCCAACGGGCGATCGCACTTAGCAGTTCTTTACTTTTTGGTCTCGGAAATTGCTCTGCAAATTCTTGAACCACAATTATGTCTTCGGTACGACTGAAGAATGCTGTCCGCAAGGCAAGACGGCGTTCTTTTTTGTTCATCTTGACTTCAAAGTCTCTCGGTTTTGGTCCGAAGATGACACCGCCGCCACGCCACAGAGGAGAACGGATAGAACCTGCTCTGGCTCGGCCAGTTCCTTTTTGACGCCAAGGTTTGCGTCCACCGCCTCTGACTTCGGCTCTAGTTTTGGTGCAAGCATTTCCTTGACGAGCATTGTTCAGTTGCCGCGTCAATGCTCTATGAACGATATGAGAGGCATTTTCTTTTTTGGCTACGCGCATTTCTAAAGTTGTTTCTCCAACTTCTTCGCCTTGCCAATTTCGCACTACACAGTTAACCATGTTTTTTTGTCCTTTGTCTGTTGTTGTTAGTTGTTAGTTGTGATTTGTGATTGGTTATAAATTATTTGTTATCTATTACTGATAACGAATAATTTATAACTACCACCCAACTTTTTTCTCAGGCACAACATTGACTAAGGCACCAGATTTACCGGGAACAGCTCCTTTAATTAGTAGGAGATTCCGCTCTGTATCTACCCGCACGATTGTTAGCTTGCGGACGGTTACTTGAACGTTGCCCATCCGTCCTGCCATTTTCTTACCAGGGTAGACGCGGCCGGGGGTTGTTCCAGGTCCGATCGATCCGGGCTCGCGGTGGTTCTTGGAACCGTGAGACATCGGGCCTCGTTTGAAGTTGTGGCGCTTTTGGAAACCGGCGAAGCCTTTACCGATGCTTGTACCGATGACGTCTACTATTTGTCCGGCTGTAAAAGCATCGGCATTTAGTTGTTGACCTAATTCAAATGAACTGGTGTCTTCCAAGCGGTATTCGTGCAAGTGGCGTAATGGATTCGCCCCCGACTTGGCAAGGTGTCCCAATTCTGGCTTGTTGAGAGCCTTTGGTTTGACTTCGCTGTATCCAATTTGAACGGCACTGTAGCCGTCAGTTGGTTTTGTTTTAATTTGAGTTACTGTACAAGGCCCTGCTTGTATGACGGTGACGGGGATTGCTCTCCCTTCGGCGTCAAACACTTGAGTCATGCCTAGTTTTGTACCAAGGATGCCTACTGACACTGATTTTTTTCCTTTTATTTACGCAAGAGGTTTCGGATTGCGAGGTTTACGTCAATCCGCTTGCTCTTGTGCAGAAACATTTATTTCACTGTTTCCGCATTTAACTGTTATCAACCAACAGCTTTCCGCGGTGTTTAAAATTTAAATTTTAAATTTGGGAGCTTGTGGAAGTCTTGCAAGTTTTGAGATTTACAGGCTTCTAGCTGTTGAGTCTCCGAGATTTATTTCGTTCTTGCTTGTTCGTGCCTGGACTTGAGTAGTTAGCCACTCAGTATCCTTTACAGCAACGATTCACAATACTACATGAAGTGTTGATAATTTGTCAAGGCCATTATGAGATTTTTTTTGACTCAGCTTTAGGATTTATAATACTTCCATCTCGCAAGGTGCGATCGAGCAAATTTTCCTACAGTAAGCAACAGAAATTTATGGGACTAATTACGACGGGTTCAGATATGATTCGGGATTTGGAAAAGTCGGGGTCGTTGGCCCTGTACGTTCCCTTGGAGGGAGGATTTGAGGGGCGCTATCTACGCCGTCTGAGGGCTGCAGGCTACGGTGCGTACAACATTACGGCGCGGGGTTTGGGCGATTTGGCGATGTATTTGACGGGGGTTCACGGGGTGCGGCCACCACATTTGGGTAAGAAAACTACTGGCAATGAAGGGGCTGTGGGTTATACATATTACGTGCCACCGATGTTGCAGACTCAATTGGA
Source organism: Oscillatoriales bacterium (assembly GCA_043718495.1). GTDB lineage: Bacteria > Cyanobacteriota > Cyanobacteriia > Cyanobacteriales > Microcoleaceae > Microcoleus. The sequence continues at coordinate 25,890 of JAYSVM010000206.1, forward strand.
CAATTTGCCTGCCAAGGCAAAGGGATTGGTGCTGTGGATTATTGAAGGGCAGATTTTGTCTAGTCAGGAAGTTGAATATCTGACTGTTTTGCCGACTCTTGAACCGCGAGTTAAAATAGCAGTAGAGATGGGGGGCGATCGCGTTTTTAGCTGGAAGCCACTCAAGGATGCTTTAGTGGTAGCTTAAATTCGGTATAGGTGCGATCTCTACTAAAAAACACAGCGAGCAACCAAAGCTCAACAGCCTCTGCTCGCTGGTTTTGCTATTTTTGAAACAAACTTAATTAACAGGAAAAATTTTATGCTTCTGAACCGAGATTATACAATTATTATTGACAAAAGTGGCAGTATGTACACGAAAGACCAAACGGGCGGTAAGAGTCGGTGGGTTCTCATGCAGGAATCGACGATCGCATTGGCGAATAAATGCGAAGAACTAGACCCTGATGGTATTACAGTTTACTTGTTTTCTGGTCGTTTCAAACGCTACGACAATGTAACAGCAGCGAAAGTTGTGCAAATGTTCCAAGAAAATGAACCTTCCGGGACTACTAATTTAGCGATTGTACTCCAAGACGCTCTCAACAACTATTTTCAGCGAAAAACATCCGGTCAGACGAAGCCAAATGGAGAAACAATATTAGTGGTAACGGATGGAGAACCGGACGATCGCAAAGAAGTGATGAAAACAATTATAGAGGCTTCGCGGAAGCTCGATCGCGATGAAGAGCTAGCAATTTCTTTTATTCAAGTAGGGAATGCGCCGGAAGCTACCAAGTTTCTCAAAATCTTGGATGACGAACTGCAAAGTGCTGGGGCTAAATTCGATATCGTTGATACTGTAACGATGGACGATATGGAAGGAATGACTCTAACAGAAGTATTGCTGAATGCAATCACAGATTGAGTTAAGTGGCCTTTCTCAGTAACATTCGGATATAGGGAATTGGGAATTGGGAATTGGGAATTGGGAATTGGGAATTGGGAATTGGGAATTGGGAATAAGGCCCAGAGGCATTGTTTAGGGGTTAAGTGATGGAATCAATCGATCGTTTGTTGGCTGAACTTAAAGCTGAATATCAAGAATCCCAGAAAAAATCTGCTGAGCTAAAAAGCCAGTCCGTTGTGCAACCAGAACCGCTCTGGCAAGCAACTGCTGTGCCGTCTAGTCAAGCAATTTTAACTTCTGATAAAAATCTTGATTTTGGTGGTTTTGACAGTGATTTAGCTCAAATTAAGGCTGAGTACGAAAAACAAAATCAAACTCAAGAAGTTGCTAAACAGGAACGGCTTTTGGCTGAAGATGAAGCACAAAATAAGGCTCAGGAAATTGTCAAGCAGGAACAGCACCAAGTCGAAACAGTTGTACAGCAGGTGCAAGTAAAAACTCACCGGGAGAAGGTGAGACAAGCTCAAGTTTGGTTGAAGAACTTAAGTAAAGATTCTGATGAGAGATTTTGGTTCGATCAGTTTGCTTTTAAGTATTCTTCTAGGATAGATGCTGCGATCGACTATTTGCAAGTTGTCAATGAGTTTGATTAGATGTTAATAGTTAACTATTGGCTATTAATTGTTAAATAGTATAACATCTTTTAGGACAGAAGTAGGACTCAAGAGAAATAGAGCAGCCTTTTTTGCTGTATCTTCAGATAGCTGAATTTGCTTAAGTTCAACAATACCTTCACTGATAAAAGTATCCCTCAAAGCTGCTTTTTCTCCGCTGTTAAAACTGGTTTCATAAAACACTTCCCGAATGCCAGCGGCAATGACTAACTTCAAACAATAAATGCAGGGTTCTAGGGTGACGTAAATGCTAGCTCCATCAGTAGATATACCATGTCTGGCGGCTTTGGCGATCGCATTTGCTTCTGCATGAACCGCCCGCGAAGGTAAAGTTTTGCTTGCGTCACAACTACTCAAGCCAGGATAGCAGAATCCTTGAGCGGTGCAGTGTGCCGAACCTGATGGCGAACCGTTGTAACCCGTTGCTAACACTTGCCGGTTTTTAGCGATGACAGCACCTACGGGAATAGCCAGACAAGTTGATCGAGTCGCAGCCAATTTTGCCAACATTAAAAAGTATTCGTCCCAATTTGGTCTTTGAGGGGGTTCGTAGTTGTCTGGTGTATTGTCCATTTAAAGTGTAGAATTAGATCTGTATTGAGACGAGGGATTTTTATTGGGAGATTCCAGTCGAGCCAAATCCATTATCTCCCCTTGAACTAGAACTTAACATTTTAACTTCTTCAATTTCCACGCGAATTACTGGCGCTATGACCATTTGAGCAATTTTCATGCCTTTTGTCACTTGAAAAGAAGTTTGACCATGATTGATTAAGATGACTCCGATTTCGCCTCGATAGCCTTCATCTATGGTTCCTGGTGCGTTAAGTACGGTGATTTGGTGCTTGAGAGCTAAACCACTTCGGGGACGAATTTGCGCTTCTGTTTTTTCTGGTAATTCTATTGATATACCTGTATGAATTAACTGGCTTTCTCCCGGAGTTATTTCTAGTTCATCTATCGAAAATAAGTCTAGTCCAGCATCAGATTCATGGGCGTATTTGGGGATTATGGCTAGTTCATGGAGTTGCTGAATTTTTAATTTCATCTTGTTTTGTGAGTAGAAGGAAGAAGGAAGAAGGAAGAAGGAAGAATGCTTATAATGCTCTTATTTTAGAGAGCCGACTTCTTCGCAGAATTTGTCTGGTATCTGGGTATTGCGATCGCAATTATTACGGAGCTAGTCTGGCTTTTCCGAGGCGAGTTGTTGTGTACCACTTGGCGATGTCGGGTGCCCAATTTTCAAAATGAGGCCACATCATTTCGCAGAGTTTTTGAATTTCCAGTTGAGCATTTTTCTTGTTTCTGAGGTCAGAAAAATGCAGAAAAGACCTTAAATTGAAACTGACTACAAAATGCTGGCGGTAATCAAAGGGTAATTTGCCTCTGGCGTGTTCCTCGGACATTCCACCATCGAAGTCTATTTTATAGCGTTTAGCTGCTTCTAGACACCACTCTAAATCTTTTTGTCTTTGTTCGGGAGAGTAGTAATATTTCTTGCCTTCGCGGTCTGTGTAATAGTCTACTGGACGCAGATAAAAAATGTCTTCTATGTCTTTTTTGCCGATCGCTGCATCCAGGAATTGATTGCCTGTATAACGGAGGGATTGCACATCAAATGATACTCCTACACGATGTGTCCTGGCTTGCTGCATGACGCTGTGGGGAAAGTAGCCGCAATTAAAGATAATTTGGGGATGTTCTAGGGGGCCGTAATGCCCTCGATCGCCTGCGAGGAGTCTTTTGACGATAATTTCGCCGCATTCTGCGTCTGATGGCCAGGAATGGCGATCGTCAAATACGAAATTCTCGGTATAGTCTTGATGGAGAGCAGCGTAAATTACTTGCTGGGGATTTGGCGTTTGAGAAATAACTTCTACTCGAAATCTATCCATTATATTTTTATTTTTGAAGGTCGCTACAGTTGAAAATTTGAACTTTTAGATTATTTCATATAATGACCTGTTTGGCAAGTTTTTTACGCTAATATTATGTTCGATAGAAAGCTCGCGATCGGATAAGTTTGTAGTGAGGACTTTAGTTCTTACAATCGAAGGACTAAAGTCCTCACTACAAACCTTTTTTATTATGGTAATCGACCGGATATGATACAGTAACTCGTTTGGTCGTTTGGTCTTAGGAGACTTCATCGGGTAGGCTGCCCAATTGCCGATCGATCGCGCTGGGAAATAGATAAAACAGCGGAATTAGGATATAAAGAATTGTGCTTAAGGTTGTATTGTTCAATGATAATAGCGAAGCAATCAAGTAAAGAATGGGATAACTAACACTCCAAAGAGAAGCTTGATAGATAAAACGGCGATCGGCTTGAGGATGACCCCAGAGATACTGACGAACGACATAAAACCAAAGGACATTGTAGACAATCCCGGTCAGCGACAGCGTTAAACCATAAAACATCACAATGGGTTGGAGCTTGCCGTATTCACCGATCAGGGCTGTTGGGAAGGGAATAAAAGCAATGCACATGAGCAACACTAAGTTGATTGTCAAGGTAGTGCGATCGACCCGCTTCAGCAAATGAAATAAAGCATGATGGTTGAGCCACACAACGCCAATCACCAAAAAGCTGGTGATGTAGCTAAGGATATGCGGTACGGTATGAATTAGTGTATTAATGGCGGTTGATGCCGTTGCCTCAGACAAATTTGGCACTTTAATTTCAATCACGAGTAGAGTCATGGCGATCGCAAATACCCCATCGCTGAATGCCTCAAATCGATTCAGGTTCATAAATGATTTCATCGGTTATTCCTCCATTCGCCCCTTGCCATACATAAATTGCGATCGCTTTCCTAATGCCTGTCCCGATTTGCATAGTTGCATTCCTAGCGCTAGCCGATCGCCTTCCCATGCCTTTAGTGCCTTACTTACATCATGATTGTGGTCAATCAAAGCATCGACAAGGGCGATCGCATCGGCAGCCGCTTTAGCCGTACTAGCAGCCGTATGGGGACGAGGAATAAAAGCAGCGTCACCAATTAAAGTAATGCGATTAAACACCATTTGTGGTACGCCAAGATCCAAAATGGCTTGGACAAATGGTTCTTTGGTAGCTGCTACTAATTTTTGAAAGGGAGGTGCTAAGACGCGATCGGCATACGATCGCATATCTTGTTCTACTTTGGGATCGATCGTTCCAGGTGCGATCGAATAATCCCGACGCTGACCGTTTTTATCGGTCAGAATGTGCGACAATTCGGTTGTTTCGTCGTAATTGACATACCAAACCCAGTTGAAACGGCGTTCCCCCGGAATCAATGATTCATTCTCTCCTGGAATCACATATTGTAGAATATGTGAATTTGGCAACTGATAAAACACAAATCGTTCGGTAAACAGTTGCGCCGTTGCCCGATCGAGCTCCCCTTCATCCACTAAGCCGCGATAGGCAACATACCCAGCATATTGGGGCATATAGTCAGGCAAAAGCAAGTGGCGAATTGTTGAATTTGGGCCATCCGCACCGACGAGCAAATCGCCTGTCTCACGAGTGCGATCGGCAAATATCGCACTCACCTGTGTCTCATCTTGATGAATCTCAGTTAAGTGTTTGCCTTGATGATAATGTTCGATCGGAAAATGCCGCCGCATTGAGCCATAGAGCAAGTTCCAGGAAGTTAAGGTTTGACGCATCGGCATTGGTTGAGCAATACTGCCGTCTCGGTTTAAATAATATCGTTCGTGGGCTACTACGCCCAAAGCGGTTTCAGAGGCTATTCCTGCTCGTTGAAATGCCTCGACAACATCCGGTTGCAGCACAATACCGCCGCCGCGACTGTCGAGGGTGTGGGGCGATCGCTCGTAAATATCTACCTGCCAGCCGATCGATCTCAACAGAGTTCCGGCAAATAACCCAGCCAACGATCCACCAATCACAATCGCGCGTTTGTCTATAGCTTTCATCCCATTTCCTCTTTTTGCAAATATATTCGTAGGGGCGAAGCATTTCGGCAGTAAATCTCTGATTCTCATTAATAAGTTGTCTGCCGAAATGCTTCGTCCTTGCAAAATAGAGATACACCCCTAAATACAAACAATTTTTATTGGTAATTGACCAAATATGATATATTTTTATTTCCCGTAGATCGACCATAATAAAATTAGTTTGTACTCAGAAATATAAGTCTTTCAACAATCCGAGAACTCTAGTCATAAATACTTATTCCGCCTAGCAGATAATTTTACCGACAGGCCTTGACGCCGACAAAAGCGCGTGTCATAATTAAAGTTGAATAGAAAGTCAACACAGGTGAAAACTATGCCACGGCAAGCAAAACAATCATCTCAGGTCAAAAGTTCCAGCAGCCAAGCAGCCGACTGTACTCGCACCAAATTTACCCTCTACAATTTTGCCGGAAACGAAAAGGCATACTATTTAGTCGATCGTACAAATCTCGAAAGAAAGCCCGGTGATATCCCCGAAAAGTCGATCGCCCACAGCATCATCATCATCGATCGTTCCGGCTCAATGTATTCTGACTTAAAGCCGCTAAAAGAAACTCTAATCAA